>CAZWDQ010000062.1:0-11442 GCA_964632475.1 uncultured Acidimicrobiaceae bacterium | reverse complement strand
ACCCCTTGAGCGGAATCCTCAGCACCAACGCGTCATCCTCTACCGCCCACTCGGCTCGGCCGACGAGGGAGTAGTCCATGTAGTCGTTCTCGGCGCTGTCGATCCAGACCCGTCTGGCTTCGCCCTCGAGCGGTGGAATCCCTCGTTCCTTCACGGCTTTCGCACGGTCCCGGAACCGGGCCAGGAAGTCGTCGACGTTCAATTGAGCCATGGGATCTCCTCGTTGTCTGCGTCCGCAGCGTACCCGACCGACAGCCGTCGGTGGGGATCCGAACGAGCACCCCGGCTACCCTTCGCTCATGCTCGATCGCCGTCTTCTCATCGTCTCCGGCAAGGGTGGGGTCGGCAAGTCTGCCGTCTCGGCGGCCCTTGGCATTCTCGCTGCCCGTCGGGGGAAACGAGTTCTTGTTCTCGCGATGATCCAACCCAGTGGTCTCGCAGCTCACCTCGGAATCGACGCTCTCAGCTACGAGCCAACCCGCATACGGCCTGGACTGTTCGGCGCGACGGTCGATCGTTCTCACGCACTCGAGGAGTATCTCGGCCTCCAGCTCCATGTACCCCGCTCGCTCCCAATGAGGCAACTCTCCGGCGCTCTCAGTGTTCTTGCGGACACTGCACCGGGGATTCGAGAGATCGTCACCATCGGCAAGCCGATCTTCGAGGTTCTCCGCGGCGAGTGGGACCTCGTCATCGCAGACGCTCCCCCACTCGGCCAGCTCCAGTCCTATCTCTCGGCGCCACAGACCATCACCGGCCTCGTCCCGACGGGAGCCGTGCGGGAACAGGCGTCCCGTCTTGAGTCCGCGCTCTCGGATCCGGCAACCAGCGGACTCCTCCTCGTCACCACCCCAGAAGAACTCGCGGTTCTCGAGACGAGAGAGGCGATCGCCGGGATCGACGCTGAACGACAGATCTTGATCGCCGGCGTGGTCGCAAACCGGGTTCTCGAATCGCTGGAGGTCACAGCCGACGCCGTCGCCTCCGCGCCGGATGGCCCCGCGCGGGCCGCCGGCCTTCTCCACACCGGATTGGTCGAATCACAGGCCGTGTGGCTCGACTCGATTCCGGACGATCAGCGGCTTCCGTTCCTCTTCGGCTTCCACACGCCGGCGGAGGTCTCCGAACGGCTCGCCGAGATTTGCGAGTCATTCGCATGACACGCCAGACCACCACGGTGATCGTCACCGGGGCCGGAGGAGTTGGCAAGACAACGATCTCGGCTGCCGTCGCCATACGCCTCGCGGGCCCCGATCGGCGTACCGTCGTCATGACCGTGGATCCTGCACGCCGTCTCGCGGATGCCCTCGACCTGCACTCTCTGGCAAATGAGCCCGCACCCGTCCCGGGCGTCACCGGCTTGTGGGCGTCGACTCTGGATGCGTCGGCATCGTGGGAAGGAGTCGTTCATCGATACAGCGCCCCCGACGTCGGCGAGCGTCTCCTCAAGAACCACTACTTCAGAGCGATTGCCGATCGTTTCCCCGCCGCCCAGTCCTTTGCAGCAGCCGAAGCGATGTCGATGATGATCGAGTCGGGTCATTGGGATGCGATCGTCGTGGACACCCCACCATCGGCGGGTGGGCTCGACTTCTTCCTCGCTCCCTCCCAGACCGCAGAACTCATCGGCGGGAAGCTTCTCAGATGGCTCACGGGGTCCCAACTTCCTGGCCGGCGCTTCCTCTACCGATTCACCGGTCGGCCGATCCTCAAGATCGCAGATGCGCTCCTTGGCGGCCCCCTTCTCGAGGACGTCGCTGAGTTCCTGCTTGATCTCCGAACCATGTACGACCAACTCGCGGCACGCGCCGAGACCATCAAGCGGCATCAGCAGCGAGCAACGACCATTGTTGCGACAACGGCGGATCCGGCTCCTGTGGCTGAAGTGCTTCGGTTCTTCGAAGATCTGACGGAGGTCTCGGTCGAGCCTGCTGCCGTGATACTGAATCGTGCGCTGCCCCTGGAATGGACTGCCGCCTCCCGGCAGCCGATCCGGGGTATCCCGGATGCCGAGCTGCGAGCCGTTCTCAAGGCGAATCTGGTCAGATGGGGTGGGGAAGCTCGTCGTCAGGCCACCTCGATGGAGGGCATCGCGGACCGCTACGGTGTTCCGCTCGTCACGGTGCCGTGGGTCGCGGAATCTCCCACCACCGTCGACGGTCTCGAAGCGTTGATCGCAGACGTCGATGGTCTCGACGCTCTGCTCTGAAACCGGTTGCTACATCACCACGGACGGGCCGAGGAGTTCCCGCAGTTCGGCGAACAGCGCCGATCTCGGCTCCACCCTGTGTTCGGAGCCGAGTTCGATGACCCGCTCGCCTGAATCCGACGTCATGTGGAGAAAGACGCCCGAGTTCCCCGGATGATTGGAGAGCACACCTCGCAGCTGTTCAACCGTTGAGCGTGACATTCGGGTCGCAGGCACCCGCAACCGCACGGTCGCCTCTACCTCAAGCCGCGGTTCTCGAACCTGCTGGGCGATCATCTTGACGTCGTCACCACGGTGATCGACACGACCGGTTATGACGAGAACCGCATCCTCGCGGATCATCGGTCCGAATTCGGAAACCGTCCGCGGGAAGCACACGACTTCGACGGAGCCTTGAAGATCCTCGAAGTTGAAGAAGTACATCGGGTCACCGGCTTTGGTATACCGGGTGTTGATCGACCCGACCACCCCTCCGATCGTGGCAGTGGACTTGTCCTCCATCTCCCACATGCCGGGCATCGAAGTCGAGCACATGGCTGCCAGCATCTGCTCGACACCAAGGAGCGGATGGTCGGAAACGTAGAGACCCAACATCTCCTTCTCGAATGCGAGCTTCACCTTCTTCCCCCACTCAATATCAGGAACGGTGAGCCCCTCTGATTGCATCGAGTCGTCGGCCCCACCGAACAGGCTGTACTGCCCCATGTCCTCGGCTCGGCGTCGGGCGATCGTCGCGTCGAGTGTGTCATGTGCGACCTCGAAAAGCCCCAGCCGTTTGTGACCGAGCGAGTCGAATGCGCCGGCCTTGACCAGCGACTCAATCGTGCGTTTGTTCAGGACACTGACGTCGACCCGGTCGACGAAGTCACCGAAGTCCTCGAAGAGACCATGTGCCTCCCGTTCCTCGACGATCTGAGCAACGACCGCCTCTCCGACGTTGCGAATGGCGGAGAGACCGAACGCGATCGAGCCGTCCACGCCCACGAAGTCCGACTCGGAGACGTTGACGTCGGGAACGTGAACCGAGATCCCCATGATCCGGCACTCGTGGAGATAGATCGCTGTCTTGTCCTTGTCGCGCTTGACGGCCGTCAGGAGTGCGGCCATGTACTCCGCCGGGTAGTGAACCTTGAGCCATGCCGTCTGGTATGCAACGAGGGCGTACGCTGCAGAGTGGGATTTGTTGAAGCCGTAGCCGGCGAAATGCTCGATGAATCCGAAGAGGTCCTCGCCGAGTTTCTCGGGATGCCCTCGATCGACACATCCGGCGACGAACTTCTTCTCCTGCTCCTTCATCACGGCGGGGATCTTCTTCCCCATGGCCTTGCGGAGCGCGTCCGCTTCGATCATCGAGAAGCCGGCCATAGTCTGAGCGGTCTGCATGACCTGCTCCTGGAACACCATGATTCCGAAGCTGTCGGAGAGAACATCCTCGAGATCCGGGTGTGGATAGGAGATCGGTGCTTTGCCGTTCTTTCGATCTGCGTACTCGTGGTGCATTCCCGCACCGAGCGGCCCCGGTCGATAGAGAGCGTTAAGAGCAACGAGGTGGTCGAAAACCTCCGGCTTGAGATTGCGCATGAGTGCCCGCATGGGCCCACCCTCGAACTGAAACACCCCCATCGAGTCGCCGCGCTGGAACATGTCGAAGACGAGCGGGTCATCGAGCGGTATGGCATCGATGTCCGGTCGGATCCCGGTGTTGAGCTCAATCAACTCGAGCGCACGCTCGATGGTCGTGAGATTACGGAGACCGAGGAAGTCCATCTTGAGGAGACCGAGTGCTTCGACGCCGTGCATCTCGTACTGGGTTACGACTTCGGCGTCTGCTCCCTTTCGTTGGATGGGAACGACGTCGGTGAGCGGCACCGGCGAGATCACGACAGCTGCAGCGTGTATCGAGTCTTGTCTCCGCAGCCCTTCCAGCCCACGTGCCGTCTCGATCACTTCCCTCGTGATCGCGTCGGACTCGTAGAGCTCTCGCAGACCCGCCGCCGCCGTGAAATGGTCCCTCTCAACCTGTTCCCCCTCACGGCCTGGATCCACAAGGCACTGACCCAGCGTCGCATCCTTGCCGAGAATCGATGGGGGCATCAGCTTGGCTGCACGGTCTCCCACACCGTAGGGGTGGCCGAGAACCCTGGCGGCGTCGCGAATCGCTTGCTTCCCTTTGATCGTAGAGAACGTGATGATCTGAGCGACGTGATCTGAGCCGTACCGCTCCGCGCAGTACTGGATCATCTCGCCGCGATATCGCTCGTCGAAATCCATGTCGATGTCCGGCATCTCACGCCGACCCGGATTGAGGAACCGTTCGAAGATCAGCCCGTATGCAATCGGATCGAGTCCTGTGATCTCCAGGCAGTAGGCGACCATCGAACCGGCAGCGCTTCCCCGACCAGGTCCGGTACGAATCCCGCGGGCCTTCGCATGGCGGATCAGATCCCAGACGATCAGGAAGTATGCAGAGAACCCCATCTCAGCGATGACCCGGAGCTCGTACTCGAGCCGCTCCGCGATCTCGTTGTCGAATTCACCGTATCGGCGTCGCGCCCCCTCCATGACGAGATCCCGCAGATAGCCGGTCTCGTCCATGCCTTCCGGTACAGGGAACTGCGGCAACAAGATCCTGCCGAACTCGAGCGGTACGTCAACACGATCTGCGATCAGCAGACTGTTGTCCGTTGCACCCGGATAACGCTCAGACGGGAACCGCTCGCGCATCTCTTTGGCCGTCTTGATGTAGAACTCTTCTGAACCGAACCGGAATCGCTCCTCGTCGCTCTTGTTCGCACCCGTCTGGATGCAGAGCAACACGTCATGTGTGTCAGCCTCGTGTGCGTAGGTGTAGTGGCTGTCATTGGAGGCAAGGAGGGGTGCTCCGATGTCGACGGATATTCGGAGGAGGTCGTCCATGATCCGTTGCTGCCCTGGGATCCCATGATCCTGCACCTCGATGAACCAGTTTTCCTTGCCGAAGATGTCCTGGTACATCGCAGCGGCTTCCACGGCCGCCGCGTAGTCGCGAACCTGTCCGACGTTGCCTTCCTCGTCCGAACCGTCGGGTGCAAGCAGTTGCGGTACGTGGCCGCCGAGGCATCCCGAGGCAGCGATGATCCCCTCGCTGTGTTCGGCGAGCAGTTCCCGGTCCATGCGCGGCTTGTAGTAGAAGCCCTCGAGGTAGGCCCGCGAGGCGAGCTTCATGAGATTGTGGTACCCGACCTCGTTCTCCGCGAGCAGGGTCAGGTGGTAGCGCTTGTCCTCGCGACGGGGCAAGCGATCGAAGCGCGATCCGGGCGTCATATACGCCTCGATGCCGAGAATCGGCTTGATGCCGACGTCGGTCGCTGCCTTGTAGAAGTCGATGACTCCGTAGAGCACGCCGTGATCCGTGATGGCGATAGCTGGTTGTTCGTCAGCAACTGCCGCCCGAACCATGTCGTTCACGCGCGCAGCACCGTCGAGCATTGAGAACTCGGAGTGAACATGGAGATGGGCGAATCCGTCGCGCGGCAACGGGACTCCTCGGTCGGCGAACTACAGCTATGTAAGCACGACCCGCGACACCATGCGATACTGACCCGCAGTGCCTCTCAACCTGGCCTATCCTCGTTGAAGACCCCCATTCTCAAGGAGCACCATGCGGATCGGCATCCTCACCGGCGGCGGAGACGTTCCCGGCCTGAATCCATCGATCAAGGCAGTCGTCGAGCGCGTTGCCGACGGAGGCCACGAGGTCATCGGCATCCGTCGTGGCTGGGGCGGACTCCTCAACGCCAATCTGGCCGATCCGGCTTCTATGGAAGAGCACTTCGTCGCTCTCACCCCCGGCTCCGTCCGGACGGTCGACCGCACCGGAGGGACGTTCCTGCACACCAGTCGCACCAACCCCGCGCGAGTTGGTCGCGATGAGTACCCCCAGTTCCTTGGTGACCCGCCGGAGGGTGCCGGACCGTTCGACACGACCGATCATGTGCTTCGCGTCCTCGAGGCGAAGGAGATCGACGTCCTCATCCCGATCGGCGGCGATGACACACTCTCCTATGGGCTTCGCATGCACGAAGAGGGCGTTCCGGTCATCGCCATACCCAAAACGATGGACAACGACGTTCACGGCACCGACTACTGCATCGGCTTCTCGACGGCTGTGACACGGGGTGTGGAGTTCATTCACAACCTTCGCACGAGCACCGGAAGCCATGAGCGAATCGCCATCGTCGAACTCTTCGGGCGCTACTCGGGAGAGACCTCGCTGGTCACTGCCTACCTTTCAGGCGTCGACCGTTCGCTGATCTCCGAGATTCCGTTCGACATCGACCGACTCGCCGATCTGGTGATGGGCGACAAAACACGGAACCCCTCGAACTACGCGATGGTCACCATCTCGGAAGGGGCAACGATCAAGGGCGGTGAGATGGCTCTGTCTGGCGAGTCTGACGCCTACGGTCACCGCAAGCTCGGCGGAATCGGCCAACTCACAGGCGAACTGCTCGCGGAGCGCACCGGTCAGGGAATCATCAACCAGACGGTCGGATACCTGATGCGGTCGGGTCGCCCCGACTCTCTCGACCTGATGGTTGCTCGCAACTACGCCATCATGGCCGCCGATCTCGCTCTCGAGGGTGCTTCCGGCCGGATGGTGTCGCTTCGCGGGGGCACCTACACGCACGTGCCGATCTCGGTCACCGGTGAGGGTGTGAAGCGCGTCGACGTCACCGAGTTCTACGACTCGATCAACTATCGGCCGAAGGTACGCCACGTCACCGGCAAGCCGATGTTCCTCTACTAGCCGCACGTCGCTTCAGGAGTTTGCAGAATGAGTGTCATTGGAGTTCTCACCGCCGGCGGTGACTGCCCCGGCCTCAACGCCGTCATCCGGGGCATCGTGGCTCGCGCCGAGGAGCGCGACGCTGAGGTGCTCGGGATCAAGAACGGGTGGGAAGGGCTCATGAACGGTCAGACCGTCTCGCTCGATCGAGACGCGGTTCGCGGCATCCTGACCAGGGGCGGAACAATCCTCGGGACATCTCGCATGGATCCGTACGTCCACGGCGACGGCTACGCATCATGCGAGCGGACCATCAAGGCCAACGGCATCGACAGTCTCATCGTCATCGGTGGTGATGGCACATTGAGGTCAGCGCTGAAACTCTCCGAGGAGGGACTGCCCGTCGTTGGCGTACCGAAGACCATCGACAACGACATCTGCGGCACCGACGTGACGTTCGGGTTCGACACCGCGGTGAGCATTGCCACCGATGCGATCGATCGTCTCGCCACGACGGCGGAGTCGCACAACCGGGTCATCGTCGTCGAGGTCATGGGTCGCACTAAAGGTTGGATCGCCACGTACGCCGGAATCGCCGGCGGGGCAGATGCCATCATCGTCCCCGAATACGAGTACGACATCGACGATATCGTCGACACCCTTCACCAGAGGCACCGGAAGGGCATCAAGTACTCCATCGTCGTCGTCGCCGAGGGAGTGAGCCCGCCACCTGGATACGAGCCGGCAGAACACAAGAAGGATGCGTTCGGCTTCGACCGCCTCGGCGGTGTTGGCTATCTGATCGCCGCGGCGATCGAAGATCGCACCGGCTTCGAGGCCCGTGTCTCCGTCCTCGGGCACGTCCAACGCGGGGGCAGCCCATCTGCGTTCGATCGAGTTCTCGCAACACGACTCGGTGTCGCCGCCGCCGACCGAGCCATCGACGGCGAGTCGGGCGTGATGGTCGCCCTGCGATCGATGGACATCGAATCGGTCCCCCTGAGCGAAGCAGTCGACTCCGTCCGCGGCGTCCCGGAAGAGCTGTTCCGAACAGCGGCGACGTTCTTCGGATAGAGCAGGGGCCCGTGGCCCGTACTCAGTACCCCGTACTCAGTACTTCCGGCGCAGCCGGCCTACGTTCCAATCGGGGGACGCTTCTTTGGGCCCGTCTTCTTGGGTTTGACCGCCTTCTCCTCGTTCGAGGGGTTCGTCGACTCGGATCTGTCCGGAGCCTCGGATGCCGCCTCACAGAGTTCGGCGAAGGACTTGAGGATCGCGGTTCCGAATCGTTCCAGGTCGGGCATGATCTCATAGTCACCGTTGAGGCCCCACGACACGGAGCCGTCGTACGAGAACATGGCGACTCCGACACCGTGACTCTCCCAGAGTGGAACGAGTGGATATGTCGCCTCGAGTCGAGCATCGAGTAGATACAGGGGGAATTGCGGACCTGGGACATTCGTCACCGTCATGTTGAAGGGACGGGCATTCGTAGCGAGGCGAGCCCCGAGAGCAACCAGCGTCGCCGGCGCCCCTGCAGACACCCGCACGAGCGTTGCCGCCCCGAGCGCTTGATCCGTGTCCTTGAGCATCTCCGTTTCGCCATGAACGGTTCGCAGTCGGGAGGCAGGGTCCGGGTCGTCGATAGGAAGCGCCGCGAGCCACATGGCCACCTGATTGCCGAGCGTGCCCCGCTGATCCTTGGATCTGACGCTGACCGGAGCCATGACACGGAAGTCGACCCCTTCGAGATCGTTCTCGGAGCTATCTCGTTCCTCGATGAGGAAACGCCGGACGGCTCCGGCCACGACGGCCAGCAACACGTCATTGACGGTGCCCCCGAGTTTGTTCTTGACGGCTTTCACATCGGCGAGCGGGATGTTGACCCAATCGAACCTCCGTCCGGGTCCGATGTCGCCGTTGATCGGCGTCTTCCCGGTCGGGATCAGCCAGCCGGAGGCGAGAGATGCACCGACCGCCTGGATTCGTTCACCGAATGTGTCGGCCAACCCCGCCACGTTGCCGAACAGATTCTGGGCATTACGAAGTGAACCGACGGTCTCTGAGATCCGTCGCGTCGTCTCGCGCACCAGGAGTTCGGTCCCGTTCGGTGCCGGGCGCGGCTTGTAAACCGGAGCGGGGAAGACCTCCTTCGATGGCAGCAGCGACATGAGCACGGCCATCAGATCGACACCGGACATCCCGTCGATCATGCAATGGTGGATCTTCGTGACGATCGCGAAGCGATCGTGATCGAGCCCCTCCACGACGACCATCTCCCACATGGGCTTCGACCGATCGAGCTGTTGCGACATGAGGCGTCCGGCGATCCGCTTCAACTGCTCCTCGGTACCGGGGCGAGGTAGAGCGATGTGGCGGATGTGGTAGTCGATCGTGAAGTGATCGTCATCGACCCACACGGGGAAACGCTCGATAGGAACGCGTGCGAGCCGCTGCCGGTATCTCGGGATCATGTGCAGCTTGGACTCGATGAACGCCCGGAGTCGATCGATGTCGATCCCGCCGTTCTCGAGAGCGAACGAACCGGATTCGAAGACCGTGACCGCCCCAACATGCATGTGCGTCGTACGCGACTCGAGAGCAAGGAACGAGTTGTCGAGCGATGACAGGCGTTCGTAGTGAATCGACATGAGACCTCCTGTTGGGAATCTACCAGCGAGGGTGTTCACGGCGCGATGCCGCGATCACGCCACCGCTCCCCGCGTCGGCGAGCCGAGGCTCTCAAGCGACGCAGCGAGATCCGCGGGCAGTGGCGCATGCACTGTCATCGGACCGGAGCCCGACGGATGCTCAAACGTGAGCGCTTCGGCGTGGAGCCATGTTCGCCCGGGATCCCCCGCCATCCGCCCGCCGGATCCGTAGACGGGGTCTCCGACGATCGAGTGGTCGATGGCCCGCATGTGGACGCGGATTTGATGTGTGCGACCGGTCTCGAGTGTGACGGCCATCAACGACTCGTCCTGTTTCTCCCATTCGGCGAGGCGACGGTAGTGGGTTCGCGCCTGGCGCCCTCCTTCGGTGACGGTCATTCGTGTCGGATGGGCGTGGTCCCGTCCCACCGGAGCATCGATCGTTCCCGTTGTGTTCGCGAATCGTCCTGCAACCAACGCGAGGTAGCGCCGGTTGACAGCACGCTCCTTGAGCGCCGCCTGCAGGTGGTCGAACGCGGCCGCCTTCTTCGCCACGATGAGGAGACCCGAGGTGTCCCGATCGATCCTGTGCACGATCCCCCACCGATGTTCCCGACCGAGATCGGCTATCTCCGGAATGCGGGCCAAGAGACCGTTCGCAAGTGTGCCGTCCGGGCGCCCGGCGCCGGGGTGGACGACCACGCCCGCGGGTTTGTCGACAACCACCACGTCGTCGTCCTCATAGGCGATAGCGAACTCGACGTCGCTGTCCGCAACGACAGGATCGTCCTCGACGACGAGGTCGACCTTGATCACGTCGCCGACCGCGACCCGATCCGATGGTGAGAGGTTGGCTCCGCTGCGCACCACACCGCCCGCATCGATCGTTGACTTGGCAATCCTTCTGCTGACTTCGCAGAGGATCGCCACGGCCCGATCGACGCGCTCTCCGTCGAGTTCGTCCGGGATCTCTAGCTGCTCGCTCATCGGCGGATGAATGCCCCGATGAGGAGCAGCGCCACACCGACATTGATGGCGATATCGGCCGCGTTGAATGTCGCGAAGAACGGGACGTTGATGAAGTCGACGACAGCTCCGTCGAGGAAACTATCGCCGCGGAACATCCGGTCGAGGAGGTTGCCGATCGCGCCGCCGAGCACCAGTCCCAGGGCGATGGCATCGAGGCGATGCCCCGCATCGCGCAATACGAAGAAGATCATGACGACAACGCCGATGACGACGAGCCCGATGATCGCGCCGCCTTTGGCGAACAGCGAGAACGACACCCCGGTGTTGAAGAACAGGCGGAGATTCAGGACACCGTCGACGAGGACGATCGGTCCGTCGTCGAGCGCCTGAAGTGCCCAGGCTTTCGTCAACTGATCGACGATCACGACGATTGCAGCGACCGTGACTGCCAGGAACCGGAGTCTTAGCGCCGGGACGCCGCTTCCACTGTTGTCGTCGCGTACGGCAGGGCTTCGAGCCTCGCCACTGGGATCGGGTTCCGCGTTACTTCGCATATCCCGTAGAGACCCTTCTCCATCCGGTCCTGTGCATGAAGCACCTTCTCGAGGAGGAGCCTCGTATTCCGTTCCAAGGAGACGTCCATCTCCATTTCGAGCGCAATCGAGCCCCCGTCGGCGTTGTCGGGGTCCGGGTTGTGCTCGGATGCGCTCTCGGCGAGACGCCGGGCCTCGCGCTGGAGATCGATCTCTTTGAGGACAGCAGTGAGACGGTCGCGTTCCTCCTCGAGCCGTCGCTCGAATCGTGCCAATGTCGCTGGCGCCAATTCCCTGGCCATACGCCTCCCC
>CAZWDQ010000061.1:0-11784 GCA_964632475.1 uncultured Acidimicrobiaceae bacterium | reverse complement strand
CCTGCTCAGCACCCGAACGGATCTCCGCAGCAGACTCCTCCGCCGCCCGAATCTCTTCGGCAGCGCGGTGTTCGGCAGCGTGGCGGAGCCGCTCGCTCTCTTCAGAGGCTTCGAGCAAGACACGTTCAGCATCGGAGGCACCTTCGGCACGAAGCCTCTCGGCTTCGTCATATGCAGCGATGACGGCCACTTCTGCTTGCTCGGCGATCTCCTCGACCGATGCGATCCGCTCCTCGGCGCGAACTTCCGCCGCCTTGAGCAGACCGTGCTGCTCGCTCGCCGCTTCCCACGACATCTCCGCGTCAGCAAGGAGTTGGAGGGCCCGTTCCTGATCGGCTGCCGCTTCACCGGCGCGGGTTTCCACGCGGCTGTAGGTCTCGTCGACCAGAAGCGCTGCATCTTGTTCTGCGGTGAGGATCGCGGTTTCGGCGTACTCGTCGGCTTCTGCCCTCACCGCCGCGGCTTCCCCTCGGAGTTTCTCAGCCGAGGCGTCGGATTCGCGTCGCGCTTGCCTAGCTTGCTCGCGCAAGTCGGCGGCGTCGTCCCTCGCGGCGGAGCGAACGGATTCGGCCTCGTCGTGCAAGCGCCGGGCGTCCGACACGATCTCTTCCGCCTGTGCTTCTGCCGTGTGCCGCTGACGTTCCGCTTCCTCGCGGATCGCTCGCGCCTCTTGCTCAGCTGCGCCGACCATTTCTGCCGCAGACTGCTCGGCGTCCGATCGGACGAGCGCAGCCTCTTCGCGGTTCGCCGCCGCCTCATCCTGGATCCGGGTTGCCTCGGCTCGGAGTTCGTCAATCTCGGCCTGCACATCGGCAAGAGCCGCTCCGGCACGCTCCTCGGATGCCACGACATCAGCGATTCGTTGCTCGAGCTCTGCTGCATGCTCGTCGAGTTCGGCGGCGCGGGCTTCGGCACTGGCCTTGGCGGTCTGCTGGAGTTCCTCTACCTCAGACTCAGCGCGCTCCTTGTTCGCGGTTGCCTCGGCTGTCAATGCCTGGGCGGCGATCTCTGCATCTGAACGAAGCTTCGTGGCCTCGTCGAGAGCCACAGACAGAGCGTCCTCGGCCTCACCCCTCAAGCGAGCGGCATCCTGATCAGCCGCCTCGCGAAGTTCCGCACCGCGCTCATCGATCCCGGTAAGGACCGATTGCATGCGCTCCTCGGCGTCTCCAATGAGCTCTCTCGCTTCGCGCTGAGCTGCGGAGACCTTTCTTGCGGCCTCGAGCCGATCCTGGTCTGCCTGATCTCTGGTCTGCGTCGCGGCTTCCCGAATACTGATCGCTCCGGCTTCGGACCGGTCGGTAATCGCCTCGGCGCGTTCGCGCGCAGCCGCCTCAATATTCGCTGCCCGTTCGAGAGCACTGACCGATTCGTCGTCAAGAACGGTGATTCGGCTCTCGAGTTCCCGACGCGACTCCGTGGCCTTCTGTGCTTCCCTCTCGGCCTTCCGGACGAGCTCCTCCGCCTCGGCATGAGCCAGATCGAGCACACGCGCTGCTTCTTGCTCGGCAGCCAATCGACCCGCCTCGTCGACCTCAGAACGCTCGATCTCGGTAGTGGCCGACGTTTCGGATGACATCGCCGCGGCGATGATCTCTTGGGCCTGAGCCCTCGCGTCGTCAAGAGTCTGGGATGCTTCGCTCTCTCGCTCAGATCGGGCACGCTCCACCTCGGCCAGCATCGTGTCCCGCTCAGCCTCGAGAATCCGCCCCCTCTCGTCGAGCTCGAATGCCCTCTCCTCGAGTTCTCTGCTCTTCGCTTCGGCCTCGGCAACAACTTCACCGGCCGCTTGTTGAGCTGCGGCCACAAGATCGGCCGCGACCTTGTCTGCTTCGGCGCGCACGTCGTCGTCCTGCGTCTCGAGTTCCTCGAGAGCAGCGGCAAGACGCTCCACCTCAGCCGTCAACCGTTGTCGGTCGTCTTCGAACTCGGTGATGAGCCGTTCCGCCTCGGCGTCTTGATCATTCCGGATACGCTCCGCTTCGCCCTCGGCAGCACTGATGATCTCACCGGCTCGCTGCTGGGCGTCCTCGACGACACCGTCTTGATCGACCTGAAGGCCGGCTTCCTCGGCATGGATTCGAGCCTCGTGCTCGAGAGAAGCGGCACGATCGCGGGCTTCGGCCTCGATCTTTGCTGCCTGCTTCCGTGCCCTGCTCAGCACCCGATCCTTGGCGTCGAACACTGCGACCATGGCGCTGTCGACGGACTGTCCCTCAGACGATCGGGACTTCTCTGCTTCGAACTCAGCCTTCTGGAGACGCGTCTTCGTGTCTTGAGCCCACCGCTCGAGTTCGCGGAAGTTCGATTCGAGTTCGCGCAGGAACTCCTTGACTTCACGCTTGTCGTAGCCCTTGCGGCTCGTTCCGAATTCGCGTCTGTCAATCGATGCTGGAAGTGTCGGAGTCTTCTGTTTCACCAACCTTGTATCGGTCGTCCCCCGCAACCACTTGAAGCAGAAACCCGATCATCATTCGCGCGGCTGAGAAATCGGCGAGAAATGGCAACGGGGCGGCCTGAGGCCGCCCCATTGTCTGCTTCCGACATTGGATCAGACGGCGTCGACAACGCTCTGGTCGAGGCCGGGGAACGTCCTGAGGAACTCTCGACGCTCAGTCTGCAGCTGAGCCACGATCGCCTCATACTCGTCGGTCCGCCCCTGCCTCTCATAGAGACGCTTCGGCTGGAGCAGTTCGGGATCGGCGAATCCAGGAACGTCTGTCGCTACGTAGTAGCCGAAGTCGGGATCCTCCTCCCAGGTGATCGAGCCTTCGGCGATGCCCTGGACGGCAGCCGACGAGTGTCTGATCTTCACCTTCTTCGAGCGATCATCGTCGTCCTCACCGCCGACACGACCCGTCGACATGAGATAGATCTCGAGATAGGGCATCGTTTCGAGCAATTCGAGGAGTCGGTTTCCTTGCACGGCGTCGTTCGTGAAGAAGAACGGATTCGTCCCCGGGACACGGAGACTCTTCCCTGCCTCCGAGGCGCCACCAGCCGATGTTCCCTTCGTCTCTCCGAGCATGAAGTATGCCGCCGCCTGCTCTCGCTTGAGCTTGACTACCGCAGGGATGATGTTCTCGTTGCGGTTCAACAGCAACATGAAGTTCACAGGCGGCAGGTTGTTCGGATCCCGGTGCCGAATATTCGCGAGCGGGAACGTCGAACGTCCGTTGCGGGTGTAGGAGTCGTCGAAGAAATCGACACTGCCGTCATCATCCGTGTGGGTGTTCTCGAGCCACGCGTCCGGACGAGTGGTTCCGCCATAGATGGTCGGCTCGTCGTCCTCGTCGAGTCCGAACGTCTTTGCGAAACAGCCGTTCTCAGACGAGTAGACCTTCCCTTCCGGGAACAGGGCGACGAAGTCGTCCTGGACGGGGAGCGATCCGAGTTGTTGCCGGAACGTCGTCGTCGTCTTGCCCGTCCCGGAGAGGCCAAGGATGAGTGCGACCTTCTCTTCGCCGTCGACATCAGGGAAGGTCTTCAGGCCTGAGTGGAGGGCGAGACCACCTCTCTCGAATACGAGGTGATTCCACATGCGGAGACCACCCATCTTCGCTTCGCCGAAGTAGTCGGATCCGAACACGCGTGTCACATAGTTCTCGTGGTCAACAGCGATGAGTCGGTCATCCGACTTCCCGGGCGCCATCAGGCCCGGGGTGTAGATGACGGTGAACTCGGGCTCCCACTCGTCGTCCTTCGGGAAGAACAGTTGCTGCATCATCGCCGGGATGTTCGCCGACGTCTTCTCCATGTAGAGGCGACTCGCCGTGCGGAACGTCGGATCAGGCCCGATGTATCCCTCGATAAGGATCATGTCCTTGTCGGCGATGTAGGCGTCCTGCTTGGCCGCCCAATCGTCATACTCAGCGCGGGTCATGGCGGGTTTGAACGTCTCGTCGTCATCGACGAAGAACGTCGACTTCGCGAGCCTCGCCGTCATCTCAGCCTTGTAGCTGAGGTTGCCGAACTCTGTCTCGATGATGCGGGACATGTACTCGAGGGTCCATGTTCGCATCTCCTCCTGCGTCGGATTGTTCGCAACCGACGCAGCGTAAGGCAATCTGATGGTCACGCTGCTTCCTCCCATGGTTGTCTTCTCTTGTCGTCTAGGACTGGCCCTAGGCGACGGTGATCGAATCGTCCAGGTAGACGTCTTGAATGGCGTGGAGCAACGCTGCTCCCTCGTCCATGGGACGCTGGAACGCCTTGCGGCCGGAGATGAGACCCAAGCCGCCAGCACGCTTGTTGATCACTGCCGTGCGGACCGCCTGCTCGAGGTCGCCGGCACCTGACGACGCCCCACCACTGTTGATGAGCCCCGCACGACCCATGTAGCTGTTGACGACCTGCCAACGGGTGAGATCGATCGGATGGTCGGTCGTCAGCTCGTCGTACACGAGTGGATGTGTGCGTCCGAATCCAACGGCTCCGTAGCCGCCGTTGTTCGTCGGCTGCTTCTGCTTGATGATGTCAGCCTCGATCGTGACTCCCAGGTGGTTTGCCTGGCCGGTGAGGTCTGCCGATGCGTCGTACGACACTCCGTCGACCGTGAACGCGCTGTTCCTCATGTAGGTCCAGAGCACCGTGAACATCCCCAGTTCGTGGGCACGCTCAAATGCCTCGGAGACCTCTTGGAGTTGACGCATCGACTCGTCGGAACCGAAGTAGATCGTGGCGCCGACACCGGCAGCGCCGAGATTCCACGCCTGATCGACCGACCCGTACATGACCTGGTCATAGGTCGCCGGGTACGTGAGCAGCTCGTTGTGATTCATCTTCACGATGAACGGGATCTTGTGCGCATGACTACGCGACGCCATTCCGAGAACACCGAAGGTTGTGGCAACAGCATTGGTGCCGCCTTCGATGGCGAGATCGATGATGTTGATCGGGTCGAAGTAGATGGGATTCGGAGCGAAGGAGGCCGCTCCCGAGTGCTCAATACCCTGGTCGACCGGGAGGATCGAGACGTAGCCGGTTCCTGCAAGTCGGCCGGAGTTGAAGAGAAGTTCGAGGTTCCGGAGAACCTGCGCATTCCGGTCGGTTTGTGCGAAGACGCGGTCAACGAAGTCCGGACCGGGGAGTTGGAGGTTCTCCTTCGAGATGGCGGGCGTGTCGTAGTCGAGGAGTGCTTCGGCGTCGTCGCCCAGCAGTGCCTGGATGTCCATGAGGTCTCCTTCAGAGAGGTGGCGTACCCCTGATTATCGCGGGTTCGCACCGCTCTCGACAATTGAATTCCAAATTTCCCAATACCCAGGGTACGCGACGTCCTATTTGGCGGTGTGAGCCCGCTGTTCGCGACGGTCGATCTGACCGGTGTCCGAGCCTAGATGCCGAGGAAGGCTGCAGCGTCCTCAGCGATTTCCCGGGCCTTTTCCAGCAACGCCTCCTCTGCCCTCAGCCAGTCGTCCCCGGTCTCGCCGCGGAGGTCGACGTATATCTTCAGTTTCGGTTCGGTACCCGAAGGTCGGATAAGGGCACGTCCGGCATCACCCAGGGAGAGTTCGACGAGAGGTGTAGCCGCCAGATAGCGGGGCCGGTCCTCCGCACCGAGGCGGTAGTCGGTGACCTCCACCACCGGGAGACCACCGAGCATCTCCGGAGTGCGCCCAGCGAGCAGCGTCATGGCTGCCGCAATCTCGTCTGCACCCTCGGCGCCGGGACGAACGATACTCTTCTGCGTCGAGACCCAGAGGCCGTGCGTCTCGTAGAGCCGTGCGAGACGGTCCCAGACGGTTTCGCCGTCCCGCTTGGATTCGGCGACGAGCGCTGCGAACGCCACCGCCGCCGAGATTCCATCTTTGTCGCGGACGGTCTGACCGACCGAGTATCCGAGTGCCTCCTCATATCCGAAGACGAACTCGCCGCGGCCTTCGGCTTCGAGGTCGAGAGAAGCATTCCAGATCCACTTGAAACCAGTGAGCGTTCGGTCATAGACGGCGGCGTAGTGCTCGGCGATCAGCCGCAGCATCGGTGACGACACGATGCTGTTCATCACAATCGGTTGCTCGACCGCGCTGCCGCTGAGCATGTAGTCAGCGAGGAGGACCCCGATCTGGTTCCCGCTGAGTTGCCGGTACCCGCTCCCCGGCTCCGGAATCGAAACGGCCAGGCGGTCGGTGTCTGGATCGTTCGCGATCACGAGATCGGCATCGATGGACGATGCGAGTTCGTGGGCGAGATCCATCGCACCGGGCTCCTCCGGGTTCGGGAACGCGACGGTCGGGAAATGACCGTCTGGCTCGAACTGGGCGGCGACCGGGTGGACACGGGGGAAACCGAAGCGGTCGAGTGCAGCAACGACGTACTTGCCTCCGACACCATGCATTGCCGTGTACACCGTGCTCATCGTCCGATCGCCCGTCGTGTCCGGGAGGCTTTGTGCGACGTCGTGGAGGTACTCCTCGAACATCTCCTCGCCGATAGATCGAGCGGCGGCGCCGACGATCTCAGCACGCGGAACCTCGGAAGCGCGCCGCACAGCAGCAATCGCCGACGCGATCTGGGTGTCGGTCGGTGGGATGATCTGCGCACCGTTGGCTGCATAGACCTTGTATCCGTTGTCTGCAGGCGGGTTGTGCGAAGCGGTGACAACGATCGCAGCAACACCACCGAGATTCAGCGACGCGTACGCCACCAATGGAGTGGGGACCGGATCTTCGAAGTACCGGACCTGGAATCCTGCGGCGACCAGGACCGTGATCGTGTCGTCCATGAACATGGCCGACGAGAGTCGTGCGTCCCGACCCACAACAACGGGACCCTTGTCGGTGCCGGTTGTGGCGAGGAGGTAATCGGCGAGACCGCGCGTCGCCCGGATCACGGTGGCACGGTTCATCCGGTTCGATCCGGCCTCGACACGGCCACGCAGGCCGGCTGTTCCGAATTGGAGCGTTGCTCCCATCCTCTCGGCGAGTTCGTCGAGATCCCGGGACTCGACGATGCCCTGAAGTTGAGCTCTTGTGATCGGGTCGGGATCTCCGGCGATCCACTCGGCTGCTGCTGCGTAGAGATCTTCCATGTCTCCAAGGATAACGAATCGAAACGGGCAGCAGGTCGCCAATGAGCTCCCCACGAGAGGACCATCGGCCCCCTCGTGCGGGCCGTCCTCCCCTGCCCGTCCAGGAGACGAATGCGTACGATGGGATGACCGATGCCCACACCGCCCATCCGCCGTCGTCTGCGTGTCTCCGGGATCGTCCAGGGAGTCGGATTCCGGCCGTTCGTGTACGGTCTCGCCACCGGCATGAGCCTCGGCGGATTCGTCGGCAACGACACCGACGGGGTCTTCATCGAAGTAGAGGGTGGGGCCGCTGCGCTCGAAGTCTTCGCGGCCTCGCTCGAAGCATCGATACCGCCGGCTGCTCGAATCCAACGAATCGAGGTCGAAGACATCCAGTCGACCGGCGACACGTCATTCCGCATCGTTGCAAGCCACCATGCCGAAACCGGGACCGCTCTTGTCTCACCGGATCTTCGGACGTGCGACGACTGTCTCAGGGAACTCCACGATTCCTACGACCGCCGTTTCGCGTATCCGTTCATCAACTGCACGAACTGTGGGCCGCGGTTCACGATCACCGAACGAACCCCGTACGACCGGCCGAATACCACGATGCGGCCATTCGACATGTGCGATGCCTGCCTGGCCGAGTATCGAGACCCGCTGGACCGGCGCTTCCACGCCCAGCCGAACGCCTGTGCCGAGTGCGGTCCGATGGTCCGAGCCATCCCATCGTCTGAGAATCCGATCGAGGACGCCCGACGACGCATTGCCGAAGGCGAGGTTGTCGCCGTCAAAGGGCTCGGCGGTTTTCACCTCGCATGTGACGCAACGTCTGATGACGCCGTCGCCCGTCTACGTGAACGAAAGGGTCGTGTCGACAAACCGTTCGCGGTGATGGTGTCCGGTCTCGAGACCGCCCGGTCCATCGCGTACATCGACGCGGACGAGGTCCGCCTCCTGACTTCTCGCGAACGCCCGATCGTCTTGCTCGCCGAACGCGCTCGTGCCGACGTGTCCGAACTCGTCGCTCCCGGCAATGGCCATATCGGGGTCATGCTCCCGTATACGCCGCTTCACGACTTGCTGATCGAACCGGGTGACGTGTGGGTGATGACCTCCGGCAACCTCTCCGAGGAGCCGATCGTCACGAGGAACGACGAGGCGGTCGAGCGCCTCGGCACACTCACTGACAGCTACCTGATCCACGATCGGGAGATCCACGTTCCCTGCGACGACTCCGTTATGCGCGTGCTCGATGGAGCCGAGTACCCGATCCGCCGCTCACGCGGGTACGCGCCGTTCCCGGTTCCTCTCCCATTTGAGTCGCCACCGATTCTTGCGACGGGTGGCGAGTTGAAGGCAACGTTCTGCCTGGCCGCCGGACGCGACGGGTTCATGAGCCAGCACATCGGTGACATGGAGAACCTCGAGACACTTGATGCCTTCACTCACGCCTTCGACCATTTCGTCGACCTGTTCCGAATCGAACCGGAGTTGATCGCCACCGATCTTCACCCTGGATACCTTTCGACGAGGTGGGCAGAACGGCAGAACATCCCTGTGATGAAGGTGCAGCACCACCACGCCCATATTGCCTCGGTGATGGCCGAACACGGAGTCCTCGATCCGGTCATCGGATTCTCGTTCGACGGAACCGGCTTCGGATCAGACGGCACGATCTGGGGCGGCGAGATCCTTGTCGCTGACTACGCAGGGTTCGAACGCGTCGGCCACCTGAAGGCGACTCCGCTCCCCGGTGGTGACGGCGCCGTTCGGCATCCGTCGAGGATGGCCCTGTCATACCTCCATACCGCCAACATTCCGTGGGGCGACCGTCTTCCACCGGTCGCAGCCCTCTCCCACAACGAACGAACACTCCTCGAGACCCAGCTCGAACGTGGCATCAACACGATCCCGACCACCAGCATGGGTCGCCTCTTCGACGCTGTCTCAGCGATCGCCGGCGTGCGCCAGGAGACCAACTACGAAGCCCAAGCCGCCATCGAATTGGAGGCGCTCATCGAAGATTCCGAAGGAGGCGCGTATGCCTTTGGCATCGTGGATCGAGGCGACTCGTTGGTGATCGATCCGTCTCCCGTGCTCGTTGCGATTGTCGACGACGTCATGGCGGGCCGATCGGTCGGAGCGATCGCCGCCCGTTTCCACCGGAGCGTGGCGTCTGTGATCCTCGAGACCGCTGAGCGTATTCGGAGACGGACGGGACTCACTACCGTTGGGTTGAGCGGAGGAGTGTTCCAGAACGTGACGTTGACGCACGCGGCCAGAGCGGCGCTTGTCGGGAAGGATTTCAACGTACTGCTGCATCGATTGGTGCCTCCGAACGATGGAGGTCTGGCACTCGGCCAGGCCGTGATTGCTGCGGCGAGGAGATAGATCGACATGTGTCTTGGCATCCCCGGGAAGGTCACCGAGATCACCGGCGAAGGCGTGACGATGACTGGCAAGGTCGACTTCGACGGCATCGTTAAGGAAGTGAGCCTCGCCTACGTGCCGGAGATCAAGGTTGGGGACTACACGATCGTCCACGTCGGCTTCGCCATCACCCAACTTGACGAAGCGGCAGCGCTCGACACGCTGGCCCACCTCCAGGAGATCGAAGCGGTCGAGGTCGAACTCGATCCCGGCGCTGCCCTTGCGGCGGAAGAGGCGATCGCCAAAGGCGACGAGTGAAGTACCTCGACGAATTCCGGGACCCCGACCTGGCTCGGCGGCTTCTCGACGACATCGCCAACATCACGACGAAACACCACGTTCTCATGGAGGTCTGCGGCGGTCAGACGCATTCGATCATCCGCAACGGCATCGACCGTCTCCTCCCGGACGACATCGAGATGGTTCACGGTCCGGGTTGTCCGGTCTGCGTCACTCCACTCGAGACCATCGACAAAGCACTCGAGATCGCTTCACGCGACGGAGTCATCTTCTGCTCGTTCGGCGACATGTTGCGGGTTCCCGGTTCCGGACGCGACCTGTTCTCGGTCAAGAGCACCGGCGGCGACGTACGTATCGTCTACTCACCCCTCGATGCCGTTCAAATCGCCAGGGACAACCCGGATCGCGAGGTCGTGTTCTTCGGAATCGGGTTCGAGACGACCGCACCGGCGAACGCCATGGCCGTCTTTCAGGCGAAACAGGAAGGACTCGACAACTTCTCGATGCTTGTCTCTCACGTCCTCGTTCCCCCGGCAATGCGCGCCATCCTGGACTCCCCGACGAACCGTGTGGAGGCGTTCCTTGCTGCCGGGCACGTCTGCTCCGTGATGGGCTACAACGAGTACTACGCCATCGCCGAGCAGTACGGAACGCCGATCGTCGTCACCGGTTTCGAACCCCTTGATCTGCTCCAGGGCATCAAGTCTGCCGTGCTCCAACTCGAGGAGGGCCGGACCGAGGTCGAGAACGCCTACCAACGGGCGGTCACACGGGAAGGCAATGTGCCGGCGCAGCAAATGCTCGCCGACGTCTTCACCACGGTCGACCGCAACTGGAGGGGCATCGGAGCTATCCCCCAATCCGGCTGGGCGCTCAATGCCGACTACACAGAGTTCGACGCCGCCGAACGCTTCACCGTCACCGGCATCGACACCGTCGAGTCGCCGCTCTGTCATGCCGGCGAAGTGCTGCGCGGTACGCTGAAGCCGGACGAGTGTCCGGCCTTCGGAAAGGAGTGCACTCCTCGAACCCCGCTCGGAGCCACGATGGTGTCGGCCGAGGGTGCCTGTGCGGCCTACTACCTGTACGGGCGCTTCAGGGAATTGGAGGCAACGTCTTGACCATCGACAACTGGACGTGTCCGATGCCATTGCGTGATCATCCAACGATCGTGATGGGGCACGGCGGAGGTGGCCAACTCTCAGCCGAACTCATCGAGCACCTCTTCATCCCGGCGTTCAGCAACGGAGAACTCACCGAACTCGCCGACGCGGCAGTACTGGACGTCGACGGAAGCATCTCGTTTTCGACGGACACGTTCACGGTTCATCCCCGGTTCTTCCCTGGTGGAGATATTGGAGAGCTTGCGATCAACGGCACCGTGAATGACGTCGCTATGCGGGGAGCCGTCCCGCGCTACCTGAGCGTCGGCCTCGTGTTGGAGGAAGGCCTCCCGATGGCGGAGCTCGGCGTCATCGTCGAGTCCATGGCAAGAGCCGCAACGCATGCCGGAGTAACGATCGTCACCGGGGACACGAAGGTCGTCGACCGTGGCCACGGCGACGGCATCTACATCAACACGACCGGGATCGGCATCATGCGCGACGGCGCAGACATCCGCCCACAGAGAGCCACCCCAGGTGACGCCATCATCGTGTCCGGAACGATGGGAGACCACGGCATGGCGATCATGTCGGTCCGCGAAGGCCTCGAGTTCGAAGCATCCATCCGCTCCGATTCGGCCGCGCTGAACCACATGATCGGTGACGTACTGGACACCGGCGCCGACGTGCACGTGCTCCGGGATCCGACGCGTGGAGGGCTCGCCGCTTCGCTGAACGAGATAGCGACGGCCGCGGATGTTGGCGTTCTCATCGAAGAGCGCGCGATCCCTGTGGATCGATCCGTCGCCGCTGCGTGCGAGATGCTGGGTATGGACCCGATGTACGTCGCCAACGAGGGGAAGGTTGTGGCGTTCGTGGCGGCCGGTGATGCCGATCGAGTGCTGGATGCGTTGCGCTCACACCCGGAGGGGGTCGATGCAACGATCATCGGAGAGGTCACCGACACGCACCGCGGCATGGTCGCCGCAAGGACGC
>CAZWDQ010000060.1:0-11796 GCA_964632475.1 uncultured Acidimicrobiaceae bacterium | reverse complement strand
GCAATTGACACCGCTGGACGGCCTCTGGCTCGCCGCACCGCTCTACTGGCTCGCAATGGTGACCCTCGGCTCGTGACCTGCCGCAGAAATGGGCACTGTATCTCTCTGGCCCTCGACGCCCTTGGCGGCGTCCTTCGCCTCGCGGGACGAGAACGGGTCAGCCAAGAGACGGCACGCCTTCGCTGAGAGGGTCGGGGCCGAGAATGACACGACCGACGGCTTCCCACTCCCGACGGTGCCGGCGGTGTGCGTCCTTGCCAGTTGACGCCGATGCCTCGGAGACACCCAGTCGCCACTCCAGCGACAGACTACGAGCAAGACGATGCGTCGCACGAGCGGCGCAGCGACGGTGCAGATCCCGCCGTACCGGCGGTACCGACACACGTGCGCGGTGGCGCGGGCTTGAGCGGGGCATTCGCCATCCGACAAACCCACGCACACAGTCTCGGTCCGGAACTGCCTCACTACGCTGCGTGGAAGAAACGCGAAGGGTTGCGTTGTCGCGGAGGTGCGTATGAGGCTCGGTGTCAAGGCTGCGCTCGTCGACGGTCGGATCGTCGACGGTGACGTTGTGATCGAGAACGGTCGGATTGACTCAGTCGGCGTTTCGCCGACCGGCCGACGAGGGGTGGCGGTCCCGGGGTTCATCGACGTGCAGATCAACGGATTCGACGGCGTGGACTTCACGACAGCGGGACCGGGCGACTACAACCGCGTTGCCGAGAAGCTTGCGGCGACCGGCGTCACGGCATTTCAACCGACCGTGATTTCGCTCCCTCCCGCGGACACGCTCAAGGCGCTGCAACGGCTTCGTGGTGTGACGACTCCCCACGCCAGGATCCTCGGAATGCACGTCGAGGGTCCATTCCTCTCTCGCGTACGCTGTGGGGCACACGACCCTGCCAATCTGATCGATCCCGATCCGCTCCTCGCGCAGCGACTCATAGAGGCCGGACCGTTCACGTACGCCACGATCGCTCCCGAGCTTCCCGGTGCGCTCGACGTGATCGAACTGTTGGTCGCTTCTGGTGTGACGGTGGCGCTCGGTCATACCGACGCAGATGCTGAGACGGCGCACGCTGCTTTCGATCGCGGTGCCCGATCCGTAACCCACATCTTCGGGGCCCAGCGGCCGTGGAACCACCGTGACCCCGGCATCAGCGGAGCAGCCCTGGTCCGCGACGACGTCTTCATCACGGCCATCGTCGACGGAATCCATCTCGCTCCTGAGGCGACGATGCTCGCTGCACAGGCAGCAGGCGACCGCTTCGTCCTGATCACCGATGCCATCGCCGCCGCCGGACGACCGGATGGCGAGTATCGCCTCGGGGACCGAACCGTGATCATGCGAAATGGGGCCTGTCGACTCGAGAGCGGCGTCCTCGCTGGTAGTGCCCTCACGATGGACCGGGCAGTCCGGAACATGATCGACCTCGGCTTTGCCCCGGAGCGGGCGATCGCGGCAGCGACGAGCGCACCGGCTGCTCTTATGCGCCGTCCGGATCTCGGGAGCCTTGAGCCGGGTCACGCCGCAGATCTCTGTGTCCTCGACAGTGCGTATCGAGTCGTGCGCACGCTCGTCGGCGGACGAGAGTCCTTTGTCGCCTAGCCGCGCTCCCGAACGATCGACTAAGTTGGCTATACAACTCGCAATCTCAGGAGGAGATAGTCATGCGCGGATACTCGGTCGCCATGCTCGGCACGGGTCTCATCGGAGACTTCTACACGATGACGCTGCACGGCCAACGCGGTCGCGACCGCGTCAACGTCGTCTACTCACGCTCCGAGGAGCGGGGCGAGGCGTTCGCGGCCCGATGGGACATCCCCGTATCCACAACGTCGCTCGAGGACGCCATCAACCATCCCGACACGGACGTCGTGGTCGTTGCACTCCCAAACTTCCTCCACGAGGAGGTCATCGACCTGATCGTCGCTGCCGGGAAGCCGGTACTGTGCACCAAGCCCCTCGCTCGCACTGCGGCTGAAGCGAAGCGGATCCTCGACCAGGTTGAGTCTGCCGGGATCTTCGCCGGGTATCTCGAAGACCTCGTCTACACGCCGAAGACCCTCAAAGCGCTCGCGTCGGTCGAGTCCGGAACGATCGGTGACGTCACCTGGGTACGTTCGCGGGAGACCCACCCGGGCCCGCATAGCGCGTGGTTCTGGGACAAGGAGAAGGCGGGCGGCGGGCCCATCGTGGACCTCGGGTGCCACTGCATCGAGATCATCCGAAGCTACGTTGGCAAGGGTAATCGCCCCATCGAAGTCATGGCATGGGCCGACACACTCGTCCATCCGATTGAGGCCGAAGACAACGCTGTTGCACTCATCCGATTCGAGTCAGGCGCGCTCGGTCAGTTCGAGGTGAGCTGGACGTTCCGAGGTGGCATGGACCTGCGCGACGAGGTGGCAGGGACCGAGGGCACGATCTGGACGAACAGCTTCCTGAGGACCGGATTCGAGATGTACTCCTCTGGCGGCGGCAGCGGTTATGTCGCAGAGAAGCTCGAATCGACCGAGGGGTGGATCTTCCCAGTCGGCGACGAGGTCACCGAACTCGGCTACGTCCACATGTTCACCGACATGTTCGAAGCGATCGACGCCGGCACGGAACCGCGTGAGACGTTCTACGACGGCTATGTCGTCAACGCCGTCATGGATGCCGCATACCGGTCAGTCGAGAGTCGCCAATGGGAGCCGGTCGACGTCGAGTGGCGCGGTGGCGCGACGCCCCGGATCGCCAAGGTGGTTCGGCGGCACGAAGGCCACGCAATCATCAAGGACGAGGTCCTCCCGGACGGCCGCGTCAAGATGATGCTGAGCGACAAGGACACTGGATCGGTCTTCGACATCATCGTCAAGTCGTGAGCCTTCGTCTCGAAGTCTTCGACGATGACGATTGGGCAGACCGGGTTGTGGATCGATGGTCGCGCGTAATGCGGGTCGCTCCCGAAGCCCGCATCTGCTTGCCTACCGGAGCGACTCCGGCTCCGATGTACCGGGAGGCAGCGCGGAGCATCGACTTCAGCGCCGCCACCGTCTTCCTTCTGGATGAATTCGACCTACCCGTCGGCCATCCGGCCCGGTGCGACGCCATGCTCCGTCGCGACTTCCTCGCGCACCTCGGTGCACCTCCTGCCGCAACCCACTCACTCGACCCGACGGCACCCGATTCCGGGGCGGAATGCCGGCGATTCGAGTCGATCGTGGATGCTGGGGGTCTTGCCCTCACGCTCCTCGGACTCGGCGGGAACGGACACCTGGGATTGAATGAACCCGGCACGGAGGCCGATGCCCCGACACGTGTGGTGCGCCTTGCCCCGTCGACGACCCGGGCAGCCGCTCGCTACGACCCGGATGCCGAACCCGAAGCGGGCATGACTCTCGGCATGCGCCCGATCCTCGCCTCCGAGGAGATCTGGCTCCTCGTCACCGGTGCACACAAGGCGGCGATCCTCGGTCGGACGCTCAACGGCCCGATCGGATCAGAAGTACCGGCGACCTATCTGCGAAACCATCCGAACGCCGTGGTGCTCGCGGATCGTGCGGCCGCCGATCAACTGATTTGAGAACCCTCTGTCGACGTGATCGTCTGCACGCCGCGGATCGCCGCACGGGACCGAAGCCGTCCGGATTCGATTGTCGGTCAGACGACCGGTGCCGTCGATGGCGTCGGGCGGTGTCTACCCCGCCGCGGAGGCCTCCGGATCGAAGGCGAGGAAGGCTGCCGGGTTCGTTCTGAGCATCATGTCGATTGAATCGTCATCGACTCCGAGATCGCCGAGGATTTCGACGAATCGGGTGGCGATCCACGACAGACCGAGTCCTCCTCCAATCGACGACCACATTGCCCGACTGGCAGTATCGCCGGAGAGCATCAGCCGATCGGCGTGGCCTTCGGCGACCATTGCTGAGACGATCCGCCCGGTCCGACTTACCGATTCTTCTCCCTGGCGCGAGGCCTGGTCGTATTCGAGATACACACCGGTCGCCAACAGGTCGCGGTGATAGACCAGATCGCTCACCTTGTCGGTATGAGAGATGACAACCCGATTCAACGGAACCTCAAGACGCCTGAGGAGTTCGATCTGTTCCATGGCGCCGCGGCCGCCTTCGCAATGCGTCAGGATGGGTACTCCCGTGCTGGCGTGGGCGATCGCGGCCGCCTCGAACACGCGAACGTCGCGCGGCGTCGGTGTGTCGTCGAGAACCGCAACCTTCAGGATGCCGGCTCGATGGGAGGTTCGACGAACGACCGGCCCCATGTAATCGTATCGATCGATCCCCTCGAGCACGTCTGCGATGAACAATTCGGCGAGCATCTCGGGAGACTCCTCCGACGTCCAGCGCTGGCCCTCGTAGTACTTCGAAGTGTGGAGTCCCGTGCATGCGATGACCTGCACGCCGGACCTTCTGCTGATCTCGGCCAACCGGATGGGGTCGCGACCGGAAGCGGCCGGCATTGCGTCGACGATTCCGCCGACGCCTGCAGCGACACACGGTTCGAGTTCCCGCACCGCGTCGTCCACGCTGAACAGGTGGATGTGCGGCCACCGGTCGACGATCAGGGGGGCATCGATGATGAGATGCTCATGGATATACGTGATCCCGAGTCTGGACGGGTCTACATCGCCGAGCACGGTTCGAATCGCAGCCGTCACGCTCCTGCCACCTCCAAGATCGCTCCGTCGGCGCGCAACCCGTCCCGAACATCCTGAGGCAGCACATCCCTGACCTCTCCTGCACGCGCAGCGGCGAGCGCCGCAGCCGTACCAGCGGCCTGCCCCATCGCCATGCACTGCGCCATCGAACGAACCGATGCCTGCGCGTCGTGCGATGCTGAGAAGCAGCGACCTGCAGCCAGTGTGTTCACACTGTCGCGAACGACGAGCGTCGAGAGCGGAATGCCTACTGCCGATCCATCCGGCAGGTACTGCCACGTCGTGCCCGTCCCTGCCCCACCGTGATGGTCCTCGATCGGCGCACCGCACAGACCGATCTGGTCGTCGAACTGTCGAGCAGCGAGCACGTCATCCCGTGTGAGTCGGTAGTCGCCGTAGATTCGACGCGTCTCCCGAAGCCCGATTTGACTTGAGAGACCGACGAGCGCGGCACGCTCGTATCCCGGGACGCGGTCGACGAGGAACCGGGCATACTCAATCGCCTGGCGACGCCCTTCTATCTCTGCCCGGGTCAGAATCTCCGGGTCCGAGGCGTTCCGGAGTGTGTCGCCTGCGCCTTCGACGTGGCTGATCCGGGTCATGACCGTCGCGATCACGCCGGGGATCGGAGTGATGTGGTCCGAACCCTCGCGTCGAGGTAGGTCGTACTTGCCCGACCCGGCCGCGTCGGCCATCAGCGCGTGAAGCTGATCCTTGCTGATCGCGGCACGGGCTTCATGGTCGACGTTCGCCATGCGAAAGGTCGTCGTGAGCGTTTGCGCAGGGTCGATCGAGCCTGCCATCTCGTACCCGAAGCCGGCCTGATGACAGACGTCGGCATCGCCGGATGCATCGATGACCACGGTGGCGTGTAAGCGAACAAGTCCCGCTTTGGTCGCCACGACGACCGACGTGACACGACCGTCCCGAACGATCGCATCCTGGACGAACCCGTGGAGAAGAACGGTGGCACCCGACTCGACAACGAGGCGCTCCCACACGACCTTGAGTTCCTCGGCGACGTACGTGATCCCGGTTCCCGCACCGTAGGTATTCGGTCGCTCGAGCACCGGTCCGATCGATCGGAGGCCGTCCACCACATCGTCGCCGATCCCACCAACGACTTTGATCGCTCGATCACCGGGTGTGTAGAAGCCGTAGAACGTATCGAGGACGGCGGTCGAGTTGCCACCGAGGAACGGCAGCTTCTCGATCAGAAGTGTGCTCGCACCGGATCGAGCCGCAGCGATCGCCGCCGTCGCGCCTGCCGCGCCGGATCCGACAACCACGACGTCGAATTGGTCGTTGCCGTCGATACTCATCGGCGGGGCCCTTGCGGCAGGGTCTTCATCAATGGACGTACGGGGCAAGCACGTCGCGTGCGAGCAGGAAGCCTCGCTTGACGAGCTCATCGGTTCCCTCGAACTGCCGGTCCTCGTGCTCGATGCAGATCACCCCGTCGTATCCGTTGCGATACAGCGCGCTCATGAATGCCGGCCAGTCGACGGAGCCGAGACCCGGGATGCGCGGGACCTGCCAGCCCATGCCGAGCGACATGATGCCGTTCTCAAAGAGACCGTCTTCGTCAATCTCAAGGTCCTTCGCGTGGACGTGGTAGATCCGATCCCCGAACTCGTTTATGACCCGTTCGATGTCGATCATCTGCCAGATGAGATGCGACGGATCGAGGTTCAAGCCGACCGTCTCGCCGAAGGTGTCGAACAGCTTGCGCCACATCGCAGGCGAGTACGCCAGGTTGTGTCCCGACGGCCATTCATCGTTCGTGAAGATCATCGGACAGTTCTCGATCGCGATCTTGACGCCCTTGACGCTGGCATGATCAACGATCTCCGGCCAGACCTTCAACGCCTCATCCCAGTTCTCGGCCTGCGTCTTCGTCTGATCGGCGCCGATGAAGGTGTTGACGACGGGGACGTCCATCATCGCCGCTGCAGTGATGACCTTCTTCAGATGTTCGACGACCGTCGAGCGATGCTCCCTGTCGGGGTGCAAGGGGTTGGGGTAGTAGCCGAGACCGGAGATACCGACGCCGCGCTCTGCAAGGTCGGCGACGACCGTGTCGGCTTGCTCCTGCGTAATCCCGTCGACGTCGACATGGCAGATGCCGCTATAACGGCGGGAGGCGCCATCGCCTGCCGGCCAGCAGCAGACCTCGAGCATCGAGAATCCGTTGTCCGCCGCCCAATCGGCAACCTCGTTGAGCGGGGTGTCCGGGAACGGTGCAGTGAGCAGTCCGAGCTTCATCGTTATTCCTCCTTATCGTTCAACGGTGATCCATCGTTGCTCCTGAGAGCTCTTGGCTATTGCGTCCGTGACGAGGAGCACATCGTGCCCGTCGGCGAAGGTTGGATAGGTGGGTTGAGGTGATGGGGCACCAGACGCGATGTCCGTGTACACCTCTGTGAATAGCGCTCGGAACGTGTCGGGATATCCCTCGACATGCCCCCCCGGATAGCCCGTCACACGCTGTGCATCAGGGCTGGCAAGCGACGGATCCCTTTGTAGAATCTCGTTTGGCCGTCCTCGATGACCAACCCACAGGTGATCAGGATTCTCTGAGAACCACGACACCGCAGACTGCGAGCCGTCGACTTCGATTGTCACGCTGTTCTTGCGACCGGCAGATACCTGAGACACCGCGACCAGACCTCGTGCCCCGTTCTCATATCGAAGCATGATGCTCGCGGCGTCATCGCTTGACATCTGCTCTTCGATGAGGTCGTCATCCGTCGCACTGGCTGCAAATGTCTCAACGGGACCCACGGGATGGGTGCGGACCTCCACGAAGGTGTGAAGATCCGCCATCACCTCGGTGACGCGTGTGCCCGTGATGAACTGGGACAAGTCGATCCAGTGCGATCCGATGTCGGCTACGGCTCTGAGGGCCCCTGCATCGTCAGGTACGAGCCTCCAGTTCCAGTCGGTTGGATTGAGGAGCCAGTCCTGGAGGTAGCTGCCGGTGATGAACTTTGGAGCCCCGATTTCACCAGATGCGACCATCGCCCTGGCCTGATGACAGTTCGGGTAGAAACGAATGTTGAAACACACGGCGTTGACCAGCCCGGCCCGAGATGCACGTGCGACAAGGTCTGCGGTGTCCTGCGAGCTGACCGCAAGCGGCTTCTCACACACGACATGGGTGCCCGCATCTAGGCAAATTCGGACCTGGTCTGCGTGCGCATGGTTCGGGCTGGCGATGTGTATTGCGTCGATGTCGGTGTCGGCAGCCATGGCCTCGACGCTGTCGTAGACCTTCGGGAGATCAGCCTCCTCCGCCTTGGCTCTCGCTCGCTCGGGGGAGGACCCGACCACCCCGACAACATTGACGCCGATACGGCGGAGCGCCTCGATATGGGCGAGGCCGATGAACCCAACGCCAACAACGCCTGCATTCAGCTCAGAGAATCTCTTCATGTTCCCACCACATCACTGTCTGGTCGCGAGACTTGAGTACATCCATGACAGCCCGATAACGATGCTCCCGTAGAGGACCTGCTGTACGGCCTGGCCAGCTCCGAGGAACGTCAGCAGCGACTGCAGGACACCGAGGATCAGAGCCCCGAGAATCGTCCCGGTATAGGTTCCGATGCCGCCGAAGATTGACGTTCCACCGATGACGGCAGCCGCCACCGACGGAAGGAGGAGGAAGCCGACGAGTTGGAGATCCACGGATCCGATGCGGCCGCCCACGATGAGACCGGCCACCGATCCGAGAAGGCCGCTGATGGCGTACGCGGCGACGAGCACCTGCCATGCCCTGATCCCTGACAGCCTCGACGCAATAGCGTTGTCACCAAGGGCGTACAGGTTCCGACCGAAGCCTGTCTTCCGGAGGAGCAGAATCACGAAGACGGCGACCCCGGCCCATATGACGGCCGCCCACGGAACCTTCCCTCCGAAGAAACTGCCGCCGCCGAGTGTCCTGATGAAGTCATGCATCCTGGTGGAGCCGGCGAAGATCGTTGTGGCCCAACCCGTGAACAGCCCGAGCAGGATTCCCGCCATCGCCAGTGTCATGATCAGCGGATTGACCCGAAAGACACCGACCCCAAGACCATTCAGGGTGCCAGCGATGATCCCGACGAGCAACCCAACCACGATGGCAAACAGCACACCGTTCGATGATTGATTCGCAGCGATATACGCAGACGCGGTAGCAATCATCGCGATAGAAAGGTCGATGCCCCCAGTAATCATCAGGATGGTCTGACCGGCTGCGAGGATCCCGATTGGGATGGCCCAAACAAGCGAGTTCTTGAGACCAGTGATTGAGAGGTAGTTCGGTTCGACGATACCCGTAGCGAAGATCAGAACGATGAGGACCCCGACGAGAACCAGCTGTGGCCTCGCCGCCAGGCGGCTCGCGATGGAGGGCTTCTCCGGTGCGGATTCGTTCGCCCCGCCCTGAATCATCGTCGTTGGCACGTCGCTCATGATCTCCGCAACCTTCGCCACTCGAGGAGCCCGGCGATCATCATCACAAAGACGATGAGGACCCCCTGGATTACCTGTGCCCGATTTGGATCGACGCCGAGGGCGCTCAGGATCGGATTGAAGAAGAAGAGGATCAATGCGGCAGGTACCACGGCGATGGCCGACCCGATACCGCCCGTCATTGCGACACCGCCGATGACGATTGCGGCAACCGAATTGAGCGTCAGGTTTCCTCCTTCGGTGGTCGGGTTGCCTACCCCCGAAATGCTCACGGATGAGAACCCTGCGAGCGCAGCAAACGCACCGGCCACAGCGAACGCCACGATCTTGGTTCTGCCGGCGCGCACGCCGGAGAGGAAGGCTGCGGAAGGATCGCTCCCGACGGCGTAGAGGGACAAGCCGCTCTTGGTCCTCCCCATCCACCACGCAACGATGATCACGGGAATGGCGATCACGACGATGGACGGCCATGGATTCGACCCGATGCCGTTCTCCGAGCCGGTGAACATCCACCGGAAGGACCCGTTGGTACCACCTCCGACCTTCGGGAGCACCATGAGGGCAAGGCCCTGGTAGATGTACAGGGATCCGAGAGTGACGACGATATCGGGAACCTTCGAGACGGTGATGATCCAGCCGACGAATCCGTTGAGGATCGCAGCCGCGAGAACGATCCCGATGGCAATGACGACCACCATCCCGAGCGGTTGTCCCTCCATGAGTTGTGCCGCGGTGACGCTGGTGAGAACAAGCATTCCCCCGACACCCAGGTCGAGCCCGCCGGCAATGATGACCACGGCTTGGGCGACCCCCAGGAAGATCCAGGCGGTTCCACCGCTGATGATCGTTGCGGTCTGGAAGCCACCGAAACGGGGAATGAGGGTCGAATACCAGACGACAAGGAAGAGGAGCAGCACCCAGATACCGACCGTCCAGCCGTGGCGCTGCACCCACCGCCGCCAGGCCGTCGAACGGTGCTGCCGCTCGACCGTCGGTGTGGTCGCCGTCATTGCTTCACCGCCTCGAGTCCGTGAGCAGCCGTGAGAAGCACCTCTTCGGTAGCGGTAGCGGCAGGCTGCTCGTGCACGACCTCCCCGTCATACATGACGAGGACGCGGTCACACACGATGGGAATCTCGCGGAGCTCGCTCGAATACAGAAGGACCGCCGCTCCGTTTGCCGCAACCTCCCTGAGGAGGTCGTAGATCTGAGCCTTGGTCTGAATATCGATCCCTCGTGTCGGGTCGAAGCAGAGGAGAACATCGAAATCTTCAATCAGCCATCGCCCGATCGTGACCTTCTGCCGGTTTCCGCCAGAGAGCCGCTGTACCTGGCTCGCGGCCCTGGTGTCGATGTCGAGACGTTGGATGGCAGTGTCGACGAGCTCGCCCTCGTCGCTCTGGAGCTTGAGCCACCGAGCAACGCGGTTGTAGAGAGGTATGGCGAGGTTCTCCCGAACCGAAAGTTGGGGGAACAGGGCGATCTGTCGGTCGCCTGGAACAAGCACGAGGCCCTTCCGGATGGCGTCGTACGGCGACTTTGCCGACATGGGATCGCCATTGACGATGATCTCACCCGTTGTCGGCCGGTGATCGCCGGACAACATGGCGAACAACTCGTCCTGGCCCTGACCCTCGAGCGCGGTCACGCCGAGGATTTCGCCTCGTCGGAGATCGAACGTGACACCGTTGACCTTCTCCCTGAAGTGGAGGTCGACGCCCCGCAGAACGACGTCGCTCTGCTCCGTTACGGACGAAACCAATGGTGATGCTTCGGAATCCGCCGACACCGCGACGGCGGCGAGCTCTTCTCCGAGCATCGCCGATACGAGCTCCGCTTCATCCACACCATCAAGGCTGAAGTTTGCGACGTCTTGTCCATTCCGAAGGATCGTCGCCATGTCGCAGATGCTGAGGACCTCACCGAGTCGGTGGGAGATGAACAGGACCGATCGGTTCATGCGCTTCCACTTGCGCATGACGTCGAAGACGAGGTCTGCCTGCTCCGGGGTGAGGGCGGCGGTGATCTCGTCGAGCATCAGCAGCTGGGGGTCGCGGGCGAGGGCCCTCGCTAGGTCAATCAATCGGCGGGTTGCGAGGGGAACATCACGGGCGAGCAGACCGAAGTCGAGATCGGCGAGGTTCATCAGCTCGAGCCACGGCTCGATGCCGGTTCGATGCAAACCGGAGATCGTCAGATTCTGATCGATGGAGAGGTCTGGGATGAGGGCAGGATCCTGGAAGACTGTTGCGACTCCTGCGCCTGTCGCGTCTTTGGGAACCGTGAAGCTGACACGGTTCCCGTTGATGTCGACGCTTCCTGCATCCTGATGGATTACGCCGGAAAGGATCTTCACCAACGTGCTCTTGCCGGCGCCGTTTGCGCCAAGCAGGGCATGGATCTCACCGGACTCGACGACAAGGTCCACCGAACGCAACGCAACGACCGGGCCGTAGCTCTTGGCTATGGCCTCGGTTGAGAGAAGCGGTTGTCGCGGGTTCGGCACGGGGTTCCTTCGGGACGTCGGCAGTCTGCCGTTGTCGATGGACGGGTTCTCGGTTCGAGAGGGTGATGGGGGTGGGGTCCCTTGGGACCCCACCCTGCATCAGTTCAGCTCACTCGCCTGGGCCCTTGCAGGCAATGACGTCGGCAGCTGTGTAGTGGGTGTACGGCTCGATCT
>CAZWDQ010000059.1:4822-11921 GCA_964632475.1 uncultured Acidimicrobiaceae bacterium | reverse complement strand
GGGAAGCCCAGCTTGTGATGGAGGGCGTGGATCAGCACCCAGGCTCTCAAGTACTCGTCGAAGGACTGGTAGACCTTCAACTCCTGGGACCACTCGACGTTGTAGCCCTCATCTTCGAGATCAATGCAAGGCTTGTTGACGTCGAGTTCGTCCAATGTCTGGACGGTCTTCAATTCGATGAACCGTGCGCCGACGAGCCACGCGACAACGATGTTCTGCGCCATCTGGGTGTGGGGTCCTGCGGCGACGCCGAAGGGTGTGTCGAGGATTTGGTCGTAGTTCGGCTGGCGAAAGCGGTCGCTCTCGCTTGGCGTGAAGAACGCACGGCGGGGGATACCGAAGATCGAGTCTTTCTCCTCGAGTTCGGTGAAGACCCAGTCAGTGAGTTGCTCCATCGTGATGGGCTGGAAACGGTCAGACATACGAGGTCTCCTCTCGACTACAAACGTGCGTGCAGGCGTTTTGCTTGTTCTCTTGCTTTGGCTCTGATCTCTTCTGCGTCAACCCGGGTGGTTGTCCCGTCGGCGTAGACGACCTCGTCGTCGATCCTCACCTCGAGAGGGTGGATCCCTGCTGTGAACGCGATGTGCCAGGGATCCATCGGGTCGTACGACCACACGACCTCGTCATCCCGGGCTTCCGGCACGAGGTTCCAGCCGTTTTCGAGCCACGACCATGCCGGGTCGGGGCCGACGGTCACATCGACGGATCGTTGCATCACGTAGGCGAGGCGGAACGACTCGATCATGTTCGCCCCAATGCCATCGGTTCCGAGGGCGACCGGATTGGCGAATCTCGCAGGGTTTGCGTATCCCACACCGTTGTTCAGATTTGAGCGCGGGTTGTGAAGGATCGTCCCCTTGAGGTCGTGGTCGGTGGGGAGATAGACACAGTGGCTGAGCAGCCAGCGGTCGTTCGTCAAGCCGGCGATTCGCTCTGGCGCGTCGATGTCTCCCGGGCCCTCGGCGACGTGGATGTGAACCCCGACGCCGTACTCGTCGGCGAGAGCCGCGGCACCCTGGAGCGACTCGTCGGTGCAGGTGAATGCGGCGTGAACCCCAACGAGGCAGCGGCCGCCCTCGTCCATGAACCGCCGGTTCTCCTCAAGGCCCCGTTTGGCACCGTCGGATCCGTTTCGGTCGCTGACGCCGTAGCCCGTCACGACGCGCACGCCGACCTCTTCGCAGGCATCGGCGATGACGGAAAGCGATCCTTCGATGGCATTGGGGGTCTCGTTGTGGTCGATGATCGCCGTGGTACCGGATTCAAGGGCTTCGAGCGCCCCGAGCTTGGCCGACCACTCGAGCATCTCAAGATCGAGGGCCGCGTCGAGACGCCACCAGACCTGATCGAGGATTCCCTGGAAATCGGTCGCCACTTCCGGCGGTGCCGGCATGCCTCGAGCGAGTTCGGAGTACAGATGGGTGTGTGCGCAGACGAGGCCGGGCGTGACGTTGTTCAAGGGGTGCTCCTCTTCTGGACGGGTTGGTGGACTCCCATGGGTGTACGGGTCCTCCGCAGGCCGTCGACCTCGTAGAGAGCGGCGGCGATCGCTCCGGCGGTCGGCACGAGGCCGATCTCGCCGACACCCTTGACACCGTACGGTGAGCGGGGCTGGGGAACCTCGATGATGATGGTCTCGACTTCCGGCATGTCCTTGGCACGCAGAATCCCGAGACTGCGCAGTGTGTGTTTCGTCGGTCGTGCGAGGTCGTCGGTCGGGAACTCCTCGGTGAGCGCGTACCCGATACCCATGTGCACGGCACCCTCGATCTGGCCCTCGACGAGTTGGGGGTTCACGGCGCGGCCAACGTCGTGGGCCGCGATCATCTTCTCGATGCTGCCGGTCTCCTTGTCGACGATGGCCACTTGGGCCGCGTAGCCGAAGGCCGAGTGGATGACCGGATGGTCGATGCCCTCCTCGAGGGAGTTTGTCCAGTCGACCCGATACTCGCCGTAGTAGTCGACACCGGGTTCGAGGCCCTGCTCCTTGGCGACACGGCAGGCATCGGCAACTCCGCCGGCAGCCATCACGGTTCCCCGTGATCCCGTTGTCTGGCCGGCTCCGAGTTCCCGTGTGGTGTCGACGACGACCCGGATTCTGTTCGGGTCCACGTCGAGTTCTTCGGCGGCGACCTGGAGAGCGACGTTGTGGACACCCTGGCCCATCTCGGTCCAGCAGTGGCGAACCTCGATCGATCCGTCGTCTTCGAGTCGGACCACGGCTTTCGAGATCTCAACGAAACCGTTCCCGAGTCCGGAGTTCTTCAGCGCGATTCCGAGGCCGACCGCTTTGCCGCTTGCTTTCGCCTCGTCGTATGCGGGTTTGATGGCGTCGAGGCACTCACGGATCCCGCGTGAACCGTCATCCATAATCTGACCCGGGCCCCACTCCGCGCCCGGTTCGATGATGTTGCGCGATCGCATCTCCCACCCGTCGATGCCGACTTGTTCGGCCAGTCGGTCAACGACTCCCTCCATCGCGAACTGGGCCTGGTTGGCGCCGAAGCCTCGAAAGGCGCCACAGACAGGGTTGTTCGTACGAACAGCGACGGCATCGACGTCGATGCTGTCGACGACGTACGGGCCACTCATGTGGCCGGCTGCTCGTTCGAGGACCTTCATGCCGACCGACGCATACGGACCGGAGTCGCCGATCATTCGCGAGCGGAGTGCTGTGAGATGACCGTCCGTGTCACAACCGGCCCACACCTCGATCTCGATCGGGTGCCGTTTGGCATGCATGCGGAACGACTGTTCGCGGGTGAGCGTGCAAGCGACCGGACGACGGAGCAAGTATGCGGCGAGTGCGGTCTGCCCCTGGTTCGACATGTCCTCCTTGCCGCCGAACGCGCCGCCGTTAGAGACAAGCTCGACCGTGATGGTCTGCTCGTCCACGTCGAGCAGCGCAGCGATCTGAGCGCGATCGTCCCAGACTCCCTGGCTCCCCGAGTAGATGTGCAGGCCGCCGTCGTCCGAGGGGACGGCGAGCGTTGACTCGGGCTCGAGGAACGCATGCTCGACACGCTGCGTCTTGAACGTTTCGTGCACGGTGAAGGCGGCGGAGGCAAGTGCTGCGTCGACGTCTCCCCGGCCGTAGGCCGAGCGAGAGAGCACGTTCCCGTCGAGGCCCCACACAGCGTCTTCGTTGGAGGCGAGAGCCGAGTGCGCGTCGGCGAACGGTTTGAGCACGTCGTAATCGACCTCGACGAGGTCGGCCGCGGAGCGAGCGATGGTCTTCGATTTGGCGACGACGATCGCGAGGACGTCGCCGTAGTAGGAGGTGCGACCGCCTTCCGGAATGAACACCGGCCAATCCTGGTGAATGATTCCAACGTGGAGCCGACCAGGTACGTCGGCGCCCGTGAAGACGGCGACGACACCGTCGACGGCTTCGGCCGCCGATGTGTCGATACGGATCACGTCTGCCCGTGCGTGGTCGGTGAGGCGGAGGGCGCCATGGAGCAGACCTTCGGGCCTGATGTCGTCGACGTAGCCACGGTCGCCAAGGGCCAGTTCGACACCCTCGTACTTCGCTCCCGCATCGCCGATCCTGGTTGGCGCTCTCGGGGGAGTTACCTTGTCGGCGACCAGCAGATCGATGGCTTCGAAGATCTTCGTATATCCGGTGCAACGACACAGATGCGCTCCGAGCCGACCCTTGACCGTCTTCTGGTCGAGGTCGGCACCCTTCTGATCGATGAGCGACTTCGTGCGAACCAGGATGCCTGGCGTGCAGAAGCCGCATTGGAGGGCGCCCGTGGAGGCGAAGGCATCGGCGAGACGAGTCCGTTCTTCGACCTCGAATCCTTCGAGAGTGGTCACGGTCTTGCCTTCTGCCTTCTCCATCGAGACAAGACAACTCTGGATCGCCTTTCCGTCGACCAGGACGGTGCATGCACCGCATTGCCCGGACGGCGAGCAGCCATCCTTGGGAGATGTGATGCCGAGTCCTTCGCGCAGGGCAGAGAGGAGGTGCGGGTGGTCGTCGGACACTTCGACCGGGAGTCCATTGACGGTGAACGAAGTGGTTGCCATCGTTGATCCTTCTCTGTAGTGCTCTACCGTATCATCCTCGTTCAGTTGACATTTTGTCAATTCGCTGTTCTCGGCATTGGCCCGGGAGCGGAGCGCTACAGTGGCCATCCCGCAACACGGGAGATGTGATGTCCGGATTTCGCGCCGAGTTCATGGTCGAACCCTTCGTTGAGGGTTCCCTCGGACCGCCCGTGTTGGCCGCGATCGGCTCCGTGACTGCAAGCGGATTCGAGCCACAGATCGGCGCGTTCGGAACGACGATCACGGGTGATCGCGACGATGTCGTCGAGGCTCTGAGCGACATGCTCAATGCGGCAATGGACGCCGGGGCGACTCGTGTGACCGTACAGGTCGACAGGGATCCCGGGTCCTGATGACCGAGCATCCGGTAGCGGAGGCTGTTGGTCCGGCACTTGAAGCCGCAGGAGCGACGATCGTCGCTCCCTCCGATGCCCAAGCCTTGGATGTTCCGATCGTATGGCAAGGCGAGACGGTCGCCTTTGCCAGGATCGGCTCACTCGCCGACGCCCTCGAAAACCTCGTGTCCCGCATCGAGCAGGAGTTGGGAGGGGGGTTGCCCGACCTCGACCGCACAGGGAAGCAGATCGCCGTCCGCCTCCTCGACGAGCGCGGAGCCTTTCTTCTCCGACGGTCGATCGAAGACATCGCTGACATGATGGGCGTGAGTAGAATCACGATCTACAACTATTTGAATGCGATTCGGAAGTGACGGAGTCGTCAGCGCCGACCTGACATCCGAATTGACATTTCGTTAACCTATCGACAACTATCCAGTCGACGGCTTCGTTGGAAGGTCAAGGGGATCATCAAGTGACAGCGAGATGAGTATCAACCTCAGCACCAAGCAACGCCGCTATCTCGCCTACAGCATTCCTGTTCTCGCCGTCTTTGCAGCTCTTCTCTTCGGGGCGATCATGCTCGTCCTACTCGGCGCGGATCCCTTCAAGGGCTACTCCGAGATGTTCATCGGCGCCTTCGGCTCGGGCGATGCGCTGATCGCGACGCTCTTGAAGGCCACCCCATTGTTGTTCGTCGGAACCGGAATCGTCATCGCGTTTCGGGCGGGCGTTATCAACATCGGTGCTGAGGGACAGATGGTGCTCGGAGGCCTGTTCGCCGCGATGGCGGCCCTGTACCTGCCGGAGATGCCGGCAGTCATCATGGTCCCGGCCGTGCTCATCGCAGGCGTCATCGGCGGTGCCCTGTGGGGTTGGGTCCCTGGTGCATTGAAGGCCTACTACCGGGTCAACGAGATCCTGAGCACGATCATGCTCAACATCGTCGCCGTGCAGTTGATGTCCTACTTGCTGCGTGGTCCGCTCATCGATCCTGCAGAGATCGAGCGCGGCACCCGCATCCCCCAGACTGCGAGGCTTGCCGAGTCTGCGGATCTTCCGATCCTGTTCGGCGACCGTCTGCACATCGGCCCCGTTCTGGCTGTGCTCTGCGCCATCGCCACCTACTACCTCCTGTGGCGGACACCTCTCGGATACCGGCTGCGAGCCGTCGGTCTCAGCGAGCATGCCGCTCGGTACGCTGGCATTCCGGTACGGCGGACGATCGCCCTGGCCCTCACTCTGTCGGGCGCTCTCGCCGGTCTCGCTGGTGCCGTCCTTGTGTTCGGCAGTGAGAGTCATCGCATGGTGACGGATGGCTCGACGATGGGTTTCACCGGGGGTGCCGGTTTCAACGGCATCGTTGCCGCGTTGCTCGGTGGGCTCCATCCGCTCTGGACGATTCCTGCTTCCTTCTTGTTCGGTGGCCTGATCGTCGGTGGCCAGGCTCTCCAGCGGGCCGTTCAGGTACCGTCGGCTCTGATCGTCGCCCTCAACGGCCTCGTCGTCATCTTCGTCGTGGCAGCCGACCGATACCGGGCGAAGCTGCTCGCGGTGGATACCCGGGAGGAGTCAGCCACGGACGAGGACGCGGACACGGAGATTCACGCCGCGACCGGGATGGGGGCTGTGCACGACGCCGCGCCCGGCGGTACTCATTCCTTTGATCCGGAGGACTCGTCATGAGCGAGGTCTTCACTACCGCCGTGATGGTCGCCGTTGTGGCCTCCGCCATCCGGCTGGCCGTGCCGCTGCTTCTCGCGTCTCTTGGTGAGACGTTCGGTCAGCGAAGCGGTGTTCTCAATCTCGGTGTGGACGGGATCATGCTGCTGGGCGCGTTCACCGGCTACTACACCGTGTTGAAGAGCGGAAACGTGTGGTTCGGACTTCTCGCCGCCGGGATCGCGGGCCTCTTCCTCGGCCTTGCATCCGCCGTCATCGCCGTCACGCTCAAGGCGGAGCAGGGAATCAGCGGTATCGGTGTCTACCTCTTCGGACTCGGAATGAGCGACCTTCTGTTCCAGAAGCTGGTCGGTACACCGATCCCGATCGACACCTTCCCCGAGGTCGCGATTCCGTTCCTTTCGGACATCCCGTACATCGGTGAGATGTTCTTCCAGCACAGCCTCGTCATCTACCTGGCGTTCGCTTCCATTCCCGTTGCCACGTTCGTCATGAACAAGACCACGTTTGGCATGAAGGTCCGTGCCGTCGGAGAGTACCCCGATGCAGCGGACACGCTCGGTGTCAGCGTCTCAGGGGTCCGGTACGCCACGGAGATCATCGGAGGCACGCTCGCGGGACTCGCCGGCGGCGTCCTCGCCATCACGCTCGGAATCTTCCAGCAGAACCTGACGAACGGCGCCGGGTTCATCGCCATCGCCCTTGTCTACTTCGGCGCATGGCGACCGATCGGCATCATGCTCGGAGCCTTGTTGTTCGGCTTCGTCAACGCGCTGGTGCTGGAGTTGAAGACTCTGGAGATCATCCCGCGGGACCTCTCTAATATCGCGGCCATGGCACCGGCCATCATCACGATCCTGGCTCTGGTCTTCGTCGCAAGGCGCTTCCGGGCGCCATCGGCGTTGACCAAGCCATTCACAAGAGGTAAGTAAGGGACCGCTTGCGGTCCAGGAATAGAGGAGGAATCTTGAAGAGAAGAAGCATCACACTGGTAGTCCTGATCGCGGCGTTCGCGCTCATCG
>CAZWDQ010000059.1:0-4722 GCA_964632475.1 uncultured Acidimicrobiaceae bacterium | reverse complement strand
CTGTACATCATCACGTTCGCGAACGACGGTCTCGTCATCGAATACAACGATGGATTCGACCTTCCGGACGATGTCAAGAAGCTCGGCGAAGACGCCGTGCAGGTGTTCAAGGACGAGGGATAGAAGAACGAATGTTGGTCGGGGGATCTCCGGATCCCCCGACCAAACGAACAGGAGCGACGTGTGACGGCTAGCCCGATGCTCGAGATGAGGGGAATCACGAAACGATTCCCTGGTGTGATCGCCAATAGCGACGTCGATTTCGACGTATATGCCGGCGAAGTGCACACGCTTCTCGGTGAGAACGGAGCGGGCAAGAGCACGCTGATGAAGGTCCTCTACGGACTGTATCCGGCCGACGAGGGGACCGTCCGAATCGACGGTGAGCTCATCACGCTCGACAGTCCGAGCGATGCGATCGAGCACGGGATCGGAATGATCCACCAGCACTTCATGCTGGTGCCCACTCTGACGGTCGCCGAGAACGTGGCACTCGGGCTCAAGTCGAGTCGCGGGTTCATGACCGATCTCGATGTCGTGTCGAAGCGGATTCTCAAGCTCGCGGATGAGTACGGGCTCGAGATCGATCCGTCGGCCCTGGTATGGCAGCTCTCTGTCGGCGAGCGCCAGCGCGTTGAGATCCTCAAAGCCCTCTACCGCGAAGCTCGCCTGCTGATCTTGGACGAGCCAACGGCCGTTCTCACTCCGCAAGAGGTAGATCAGTTGTTTGTGACGCTTCGCCGACTCACGGCCGACGGGCGTGGTCTCATCTTCATCTCCCACAAGCTCCACGAGGTTCTTGCCCTCAGTGATCGCATCACGGTGCTGCGCCACGGTGCGGTGACCGGTGAGGTCCCCGTCAAGGGCGCCACGCGTGAGAGTCTCGCCACCATGATGGTCGGCAGGGCTGTGAAGCTGATTCCTGACAAGCTCAAGGCTGAACCAGGAGAGGTTGCTCTCGAGATCAGGGATCTCACGGTCATGAGTGACCGCGGGATCGTTGCTGTGGATCATCTCGATCTCGACGTTCACCGGGGTGAGATTCTCGGCATCGCTGGTGTTTCCGGCAATGGACAGCGCGAACTGGCCGAGACGGTTGCCGGTTTGAGGCAATCCGAGACCGGATCGGTCAAGGTTGCGGGCATTGACGTAACGGGTGCCCTGCCGAAGAAGGTACGTCAGGCCGGTCTTGCCTACGTTCCCGAGGAACGGATGAGAGAAGGCTCGATCGCCGACTTCACCGTGTGGGAGAACCTTCTCCTCATCGACTACGAGAGTTCGGACTACCTGAAGTACGGACTCTTCGATTTCGCGGCGATCAAGGATCACTCCAAGGACCTGGTCGAGGCCTTCGACGTCCGCACCCCGTCGCTTGAGACATCAACCGGCAGCCTTTCCGGCGGGAACATTCAGAAGCTGATCATGGCTCGCGAGCTGTCATCAGATCCGACGGTCATCGTCGCATCGCAACCAACCCGCGGCGTGGATATCGGTGCCGCCGAGTACATCCACCGTCGCATCATCGACAAACGGAACGTCATGACCGACGCGGAGTTCATTCAGGCAAAGCTGATCGATCATCGCACGGCAAGTACGGCGATCCTCATGATTTCGGAGGACCTCGATGAGGTGTTCGGCCTGTCCGACCGGATCGCCGTGCTGTACGAGGGCAAGATCATGGGCATCGTGGATCCGGCAACGGCGACCCGTGAGGAAGTCGGCCTGATGATGGCCGGCGTCGGCGCCGACCGCGAAGAAGCCTGATCGATACCTCGGGGCGCCGCGGCTTGTTCCCGGTCCGGACCATCTACGCTCACTCCTGATGGCCTACTCACGCGAAGACATCGACCGTGTCCGAGAGCGCACCGACCTCGTCGAGCTCGCGTCCGAGGTCACGCGAGTGAAACGTTCCGGTCGATCGGTGATGGCGGTATGCCCTTTCCACTCGGAGAAGACGCCCTCGCTGTCGATCGATCCTGCTCGTGGCCTGTTCCACTGTTTCGGGTGCGGTAAGAGCGGCGACATCTTCGGCTGGGTCCAGGAGACGCAAGGGCTCGGGTTCTCCGATGCACTCGAGTTGCTCGCCAGGCGGGCTGGCGTCACTTTGACCAGGGATCCGGAAGCCGCCAAGCATCGAGACCGCCGGGAGCGCCTCGTCGACGCCGTGGAACGGACCGTGGCGTTCTACAACGAACGCCTGCGCACCGCAGACGACGCCGGCCACGCCAGGAGCTACCTCAGGAGCCGGGGTTACGACGCCGACATCGTGGAGCAGTTCCACCTTGGCTACGCACCCGACGGTTGGGAGGCGCTCGTGGAGCACCTTCGCGACGCTGGGGTCAGTGACGAGGCAATGACCGGAGCAGGCCTGGCGTCGAGATCACGTCGCGGGGGTCTCGTCGACCGCTTTCGGAACCGACTCATGTTCCCCATCTATGACGTGCGTGGCGACGCCGTCGGATTTGGCGCTCGTCTCCTCGACGGCGACGGACCGAAGTATCTCAACTCGCCTGAGACGCCGATCTATCACAAGTCGCGCCTTCTGTACGGCCTCAATTGGGCGAAGTCGCAGATCGTTCGATCCGATGAGTCGGTCGTCGTCGAGGGGTACACGGATGTCATCGCATTCCATCTCGCCGGCATGCCGGTTGCGGTCGCAACGTGTGGAACCGCGCTCGGGGAGGAACACCTCGACCTTCTCCGCCGGTTCTCGAAGAGGGTTGTTCTGGCGTTCGATGCCGATGAGGCAGGCGCGGGCGCTGCCGAGCGTGGATTTGAGCGGTCCGTGCCGGGGGATCTCGACCTGCGGGTCGCAGTACTCCCCGAAGGGCGAGACCCCGCCGATCTGGTTGCCGAGGGCCACGTCGACGGTCTGAAGACCTCTATCGATGTTTCGATGCCTCTGCTCCAGTTCCGAATTGACCGCGAACTCGCGGGTTTCGATCTGACGGAACCGGAAGCTAGGGGACGGGCCGTCCGCGCCGCTGCTGCCCTGATCTCGCTTCATCCCGATGCTGTCGTTCGGCACGAGTATGCCGTTCTAGTGTCACGTCGGACCGGGGTCGATGTCGCTGCAGTCGAGTCAGCTCTCACAGGTACCCGGCGTGGAACTGAGGCCGAGAGGCCGGCCGAGGAGCAACCGCTGACCGGGCCGCAACGCACCGAGCGTGAGGTGCTGCGCCTCCTCCTTGCGAACGACCCCGAGATCCGCTCGCACGACGTGACACCCGATTTGTTCTCGGATTCCCTGCACCGAGCCGCGTTCGAAGTCGTCATGCCGCTCGTCGAGTCGATCGAGCCGGGGGTGGTTCCCGATCTCGGGTCGGCGATCGGATCAGATGACCGAACGGAAGCGGCGCTGCTGAGAACTCTCGCCATGGAGCAGCGTCCCCGGGCGGATGCCGACGACGTCATGAAACGACTCAAGCAGGATGCGGTGGAGCGCCGAATCAAGGTCCTGGAAGCTGATCTGGATCTCTTCGACGCGAGTGCGGATCCACAGGGGTATTCAGATCGGTTCGAACAACTGATAGCGTTACAGAACGAACGCCGGGAATTGCGGAGTAGGGAATGAACGAGATCGTGCACATCGTGTTCGAGGACCTGGTGACGAGGGGTCGTCAGCGCGGCTTCCTGCTCGTTTCCGAGGTGCAGCAGGAGCTCGAAGATGTTGGCGCACCAGGGGAGTCCTTCGACGAGGTGTTCTTCGCTTTGCAGGAGGGTCGCATCCCGATCCGTGAGGACGCGCTCGACACACTGGCTGCGACAAATCTGTCGAACGAAGAACTCGTTCATGTGTCCGATCCCGTGCGCATGTACCTCCAAGAGATCGGTCGATTCCCGCTCCTGACCCCGCAGCAGGAGGTCGAGCTTGCGATGCAGGCCGAGGCCGGAACGCGAGCCGACGACCAACTCGCAAACGGCGATGAGCTCTCCGCCGAAGAGCGCCTGATCCTTGAGCGGGCCGTCCGGCAGGCGGATAGGGCCCGCAAACGTCTTGTCGAAGCGAACCTTCGCCTCGTTGTCTCCATCGCCAAGAAGTACGTTGGACGAGGACTCGTGTTGCTCGATCTGATACAGGAGGGCAACCTAGGACTGATCCGTGCTGTCGAGAAGTTCGACTACCGGAAGGGCTTCAAGTTCTCAACGTATGCCACATGGTGGATCCGTCAGGCGGCGACCCGAGCGCTCGCCGATCAGGCACGGACGATCCGTGTTCCGGTCCACATGGTGGAGACCATCAACAAGCTTGCGAGAGCCCAACGCACGCTCGTGCAGGTGCTCGGGCGGGAACCGACGATCGAGGAGATAGCGGAAGAGCTGGAGCTTGCGCCGGGCAAGGTGTCGGAGCTGCGGCGCATCGCCCAGGACCCGGTCTCGCTCGAGACGCCTCTCGGCGAAGAGGATGACTCCACACTTGGTGACTTCGTCGAAGACACGGATGCGGAGATCCCCGTCGAGGCAGCTGCGTTCCACCTGCTGCAGAGCTACCTCAGTCTGGCTCTCGAAACTCTCAGCGATCGTGAGCGCGAGGTGCTCGTCATGCGGTTCGGTCTCGCCGACGGCAAGGTCCGCACCCTCGAGCAAGTTGGGGACCACTTCGAGGTCACCCGCGAACGCATCCGCCAGATCGAGACCAAGGCCCTAGCGAAGCTCCGCCAGCCCGCCAGAGCAAGAAAGCTAGAGGGCTACCTGGAAGGCGCGTGATCCGCCTTCGCCCGC
>CAZWDQ010000058.1:0-12253 GCA_964632475.1 uncultured Acidimicrobiaceae bacterium | reverse complement strand
CCGCCAGCACGTTTCGCACGAACAAGCGCATGGCTATCCACTGAACCTCTGAGTATCGGCCCTCTTGCTCATGGCTGGTAGCTGGTAGCCCATCACTCACGTCGGCCTTGGGATCGACTTGTTGTGAACACCGATCGGAACTTCGAGAAGTAATCGCCCGCTGAGATGACCGTTGAGACGACGGCAGCGGCCATTAACCACTGGTCGATTCTCCAGGGTCCGATAGCGACATCGAGGCGGAGGATGGCAAAGGAGATCGCCGTGAACTGCAGCGCTGCCTTCGACTTCCCCCACATGCTCGGCGGAACGGTCCCCTGGTCGAGAGCGGCAACGCTTCTGAGTCCCATGATCGCGATCTCGCGGCCGATGATGATGAAGGCGACCCAGGTTGAGACCGTCCCGATCTCGACGAGCGCCAGCAAGGCACCGGCAACGAGGATCTTGTCGGCGACGGTATCCAAGAACGCACCGAGCGTGCTCGTGAGCTGCCATCGTCGAGCCAGGTACCCGTCGGCGAAGTCGGTGAGTGCGGCGATCACGAACACAACCGTCGCCACAATCCGCATGCCCTGATCGTCTGGAGCAGCGAGGATGAGCGCCATCGCGACCGGTGTGAGTATCAGTCGCGATATTGCCAGGAGGTTTGGAATCGACATGCGTCTCAGATAGTAAGCGTTCTGACTCTCCGACTACTCAACCCACCCCATCGACCTGTCAACCGCCTTACGCCATTCTCGATAGCGAAGATCCCGAATAGCTGGATCCATATCGGGAGTGAACGTCCGGTCTTCCTCCCAGTGCGAGGCAATCTCATCGAGGCTCTCCCAGAAGCCGACAGCGAGCCCGGCAGCGTACGCAGCGCCCAGGACCGTCGTTTCGCTGATCTTCGGTCGAACAACGTCGACGTCGAGCATGTCGGCCTGAAACTGCATGAGGATGTCGTTCACAACCATGCCTCCATCGACCTTCAGCCGCGAGAGCGCGACGCCGCTGTCGGCTTCCATCGCTTCGAGCACATCTCGACTCTGGAATGCGGTCGATTCGAGAACGGCTCGTGCCAGATGGCCGCGGTTCGCATACCCGGTGAGCCCGGTGATGACGCCCCTGGCATCGTCACGCCACCATGGAGCGAACAGTCCGGAGAATGCGGGTACGAAGTAGACGCCGCCGTTGTCCTCGACCTCGAGGGCAAGATCGGTGATCTCCTCGGCTGAATCGATCATCCGAAGGTTGTCACGCAGCCACTGCACCCCGGCGCCCGCGATCGCGATCGAGCCTTCCAGGGCATACCGCGCCGGTTCCCCCGTCCGCTGATAGGCGACGGTGGTGATCAATCCGTTCTCTGACCGCACGGCCTGTTCGCCCGTGTTCAGTAGAAGGAAACACCCGGTGCCGTACGTGTTCTTGGCGGATCCCGGCTCGAAACATGCCTGTCCAAACAGAGCCGCTTGCTGATCGCCGAGGATCCCGGCGAAGGGGACGCCCCGCAGCGGATCCAGTGAAGGAGCGATCACGCCCGAAGACGGGACGATGCGAGGCAGCACCGACCGCGGAACACCGATCGCGTCGAGGAGATCGTCATCCCAAGACAGCGTCTCGAGGTCCATCAACAGTGTCCGGCTGGCATTCGTGACGTCCGTAACGTGTTCGCCCGTCAGATTCCATGCCACCCATGTGTCCATCGTTCCGAAGGCAAGGGCGCCGCTCTCGGCTCTCGCACGAAGGTCGCCATCGTGATCAAGCAGCCACCTGATCTTCGGCCCGGCGAAGTATGTGGACAGGGGAAGGCCGGTCCTGTCGCGGAATCGATCGGCACCCTCTTCACCGCCCAGGTTCCGGCACAGCTCTGCCGTCCTGACGTCTTGCCAAGCCACAGCGTTGCCAAGGGGTTCGCCGGTCTCCTTCGACCAGAGCAGGGTGGTCTCGCGCTGGTTCGTCACACCCACGGCTGCGATGTCCGCAGGAGACGCACCGAAGTGACTGAGCGCCTCACCGATGACGCCGACGACATTGGCCCAGATCTCAACGGGGTCGTGCTCCACCCAGCCCGGCTCCGGGAAGATCTGGCGATGCTCTCGCTGCGCCATCGCGACGATTGCACCGTGATGATCGATCAGAGCACACCGTGAACTGGTCGTTCCCTGGTCGATCGCGGCAACATAGGAACCCATCTGCACACCTCTCAGTCGTTCAATTCTCCAGCGATCTGCCGTGCGGCGTCACCACCGTCGCGTGCGAACGTATCGACGACGTTGACGCCCCGAACGATGGTGTCCTCGATGGCAGACTGTTCGACCTTAGCGAAACGACCGAGCACGAAGTCGGCTGGGTCGACCCGAGCCGGGGGACGGCCAACGCCGACCTTCAGACGCCAGAAGTCCTTCGTATCGAGCGATCCGACGAGTGAGCGGATGCCGTTGTGTCCGCCCGCACCGCCTCCGAGTTGAACCCTGAGCTTTCCGAATGGGAGATCGATGTCATCGTGAACGATGAGCATCCGGTCCCCGTCGATCCGTTCGTAGCGGGCGAGCGGAGCTACGGCCTGGCCACACTCGTTCATGAACGTACGCGGCAACGCCAGAACGGTTCGGCTGTCACCGAATCGGACTTCGGCAACGTCGGCCCGGATTCCTAGGCGACCGCGTTTGAATTTGGCCTCCGGTGCGGCTGCGAAGACGACCTCGGCTCCGACATTGTGGCGAGTGCCGTCGTAGCGCGGTCCGGGATTCCTGAGTCCGACGACGAGTCTGGTGCTCACGCGACCAGGTCAGCCTTCGTCGGAACCGACCCCGGCTTCGCCCTCTTCGCCCTCTTCGCCCTCTTCGCCCTCTTCGCCCTCGAGCAGATCCTCCAGGACCTCCTCTTCTTCGACGATGGCAGGCAGGAGCACAGTGAGGAGCGGTCGATCCCCATCGGTGGCGTACGTCACACCATCGATCGCAGGAAGATCGGAGACCTTGAGAATGTCGCCCGTCGCAAGTGCGGAGATGTCGACGGTGATCGATGACGGAATCGCAGTCGGAAGCGCCGTGATCGCAACGAAAGTCTCGAAGGTCTCGATGAAACCGCCCTCCTCCATGATACCGATCGGTGTGCCGGTGTACTCGATGACGACCTCGGCCTCAATCTCGATGTCGAGCGAGACCTTGATGAAGTCGAGGTGGGTGATGTCTCCCCGAACCGGATCGCGCTGAATCTCTCGAGCAACCGTGAGGACCGCGCCACCACCGTCGATCTCGACGTTGATGAGTGCGTTCAGACCAGCTGCCGTGTGGAGGATGCCGTACAGGGCCCGGCCCTCGACTGCGACCGGCTGGACGTCCACGCCCTTGCCGTAAACAACGGCTGGGATCTGGCCGTCGCGACGCATACGGCGTGCGGGGCGGCTTCCCGATCCGGTGCGCTTGAGAGCGGGCAAGGTCTCTTGCTGCATGATTGGGGCTCCTCGAAGAAGGCTGAAGGGGTGCCAGGAGTGTAGGGGGAGCTTGAGGACAAAGCACATGGAGGAGTAGACCAGTAGATCAGTAGATCAGTACTGATCTACGCGGTCAAGAAACTCAATCGCACTTTCCGGATCGGGTTGTCCTGGTTTGGGTCTACGAGGACGATCGATTGCCAGGTTCCCAATGCGAGCCGACCGTCGAACACAGGGACAACGATCGACGGTGCGACGATTCCCGGCATGACGTGGTCGGCTCCGTGTCCGGGTGAACCGTGCCGGTGCCGATAGTGGCGGTCGTCCCGAGGCAACATGGTGTCGATCGCATCCATGAGGTCGTCGTCACTGCCGGCTCCTGTCTCCATCACTGCAACGCCAGCGGTTGCGTGCGGCACGAAGACGTTGAGCAAGCCGTCACCTTTGCCAGCAACGAATCGACCGGCATCAGAAGTGAGATCGAAGACACCTCGCCGGTGTCCAGTCTCGATCGAGAGGATCTCAGTATCCACGATCTCGCGTCAGACGTTCTCGCCCTCGAAGATTTCGCTCACCGAGGCGTCCGCGAAGATCGCGTTGACGGCGCCTGCGAGGATCGGCCCCACGGACAGCACGGTGATCTTGTCGAGGGCAAGTGCCTCGGGGGAAACGGGGAGAGAGTTCGTGATCACGAGTTCATCGATCGGAGCGTCAATGATCCGCTGAATTGCCGGGGGTGACAGAACCCCGTGGGTAGCAATGACCCTGACCGAAAGAGCTCCGCGTCGTCTGAGCAAGTCGGCGGCACCGACCACCGTGCCGGCCGTATCGATCATGTCGTCGACGATGATGCAGTGACGGTCCCTCACATCACCGACGACCCAGAGCGTCGACGTCTCGTTCCTCACGTCGGTTGCCCGGCGTTTGTGGACGAACGCGACCCTTGCGCCAAGGTGTGCGGCGTGGCGCGACGCCAGTTTGACTCTGCCCGAGTCCGGCGAGACCATCGTCGTCGGACCTTCGGTCGTCTTGCCCAGATAGTTCGCGAAGAGCTGGAGGGCGGTGAGATGGTCGAACGGCTTGTCGACGAATCCCTGGATCTGGCCCGTGTGGAGGTCGAGGCTGACGATGCGGTCCGCTCCGGCGGCAACGAACAGGTCACCCATCATGCGAGCCGAGATCGGTTCGCGAGGGCGCCCCTTCTTGTCCTGTCTGGCGTAGCCGTAGAAGGGCACGATCGCTGTGATCCGCTTCGTCGACGCGCGCTTGAGTGCGTCGATCATGATCAACTGCTCCATGATGTTGAAGTTGATCGGCGACGTGTGGCTCTGGATCACGAAGGCATCAGCGCCGCGGACACTCTCCGTGTAGTGGATGTAGATCTCGCCGTTGGCGAAAACCGAGCGCTCCACGCCCCCAAGTTCGACACCGAGGATGTGAGCCACCTCCTCGGCGAGAGGTTCATTGGCTGAACCCGAGAAGACCATCAACCGTTTCTGGCTTCGAAGCTCCACTATTCCCCGTCCCGAGACGCCCGACGCTTCCTTCTGTCAGCGTAGCCAGGGATCTCCTTCTGATGCGAACGCTCGATGGCGAGTGCGCCGGGGGTCACGTCGTGAGTGATGACGGAACCGGCGCCCGTATAGGCGTCATCTCCGATCGTCACTGGGGCGACGAGCATCGTATCCGAGCCGATCTTCACCCGGTCCCCGATGGTTGTCCTGTGTTTCTCGAATCCGTCATAGTTGACGGTCACGGTCGCCGCCCCGATGTTCGAAGCTTCACCGATCGTCGTATCGCCGATGTAGCTGAGATGCGGGACTTTGGATCCAGCCCCAACCTGCGAATTCTTGATCTCGACGAAGGCACCGGCTTTGGATCCCTCTCTGAGGTCCGCTCCCGGCCGCAAGTAGGTGAACGGTCCTACGTTTGCATCCGGGCCGATGACGGCGCCGTTGAGGACGGAGAAACACACGGCTGCCCCCGGGGCGATCGAGGTACCTTCGGCGTGAACGCTCGGTCCAACCACGGCTCCCGCACCGACAGTCGTGTCACCCTGGAGATAGACGTCCGGGTAGATCGTCGCGCCGGGATCGACCACGACCCCGGCATCGATGTAGACCCGGGAAGGATCAACCATCGCAACACCATCCGTCATCAGACGATCGTTGATGCGTCGCCGCAGCAACTCCCCAACACCCGCGAGCTGAATGTGCGAGTTGACGCCGGTGCCTTCCACAACATCCGTGGTCACAGCCGCGATCTTGTGACTCGCCCCACTGAGGATCTCGATCACATCGGTGAGGTAGTACTCGCCCTGGCTGTTGTCGCTGCTGAGGCCCTCGAGCGCGTCGGCGAGGAGCGCTGCGTCGAACGCATAGACGGATGTGTTCACTTCGTCGATGGCCTGCTGGCGTTCGTCCGCATCGCGCTGTTCGACGATCCTGACGATCTGATCCCAGCTTCGTTCAACTCGCCCGTAGCCGGTCGGGTCGTCCATCTTCACGGTGAGAACGGTTGCCGCGGCGCCCTGATCTCGGTGAGTGGCCACGACCGCCTCGAGGGTGTCGGCTTCGAGCAACGGCATGTCGCCGGGGACAATCAGAACCGTGTCAACAGCGTCGCTGCAGCCGCTGAGTCCGACACGAACCGCATCACCGGTGCCAAGTTGTGGCTCCTGGACAACGCCTTTGGCCGAAGGCGGCAAGGCCTCCACGACTGCGTCCGCTCCATGACCGATCACCGCAACAGTCTCATCCGCTTCGAGTGGCTCGGCGGCCGCCAGCACCCATCCGAGAAGGCTCCTGCCCGCGGCGCGATGAAGCACCTTGGGCAATTCGGACTTCATCCTGGTGCCCTTCCCTGCAGCGAGCACAATCACAGCAAGACGCATGAAACCTCCAACAGTTCTTGGCTGGGGGGACAGGACTCGAACCCGTACTGGGTGGACCAAAACCACCTGTGCTACCTGTTACACCACCCCCCATTGGGGTTCCGAAGCCTAGACAGGATGGAGACCTTGCGATCGGTTCGACATGTAGACCAGTAGATCAGTAGACCAGTACTGCTCTACTGATCTACTCAACGATCTCCCAGCCTCGGTTGATCGGCTCCGCTGCCTGGGCCGCGACCGCTTCCGGTGGAGCCTGGGACACAGCGCCTTCCGCTTCGGAGCGGGTTGGGAAATACGCGAAGAGCGCCGATCCGCTTCCCGTCATCGTCACCGGAACGCCCCAGAGAGACGCCAGTTCTGCCCGCCACTCGTCGATGGCCGGGGCGATCGAGACGGCAGCCGGGTACAGGTCATTTGCGAGAGGGGCGTATTCACGAAGCACCGGAGGCAGATCGTTGACGCCGATCCCCTGGCCCCTCGGATCGTCGAGATCGTCCCAAGCGCGATAGACCGAGGCGGTGTCGAGATCCATAGGCGGAACCACGATGGCGAGAGCGAAGCCAGAAGCGTCGGGTTGGGGTGACACAAACTCCCCGCGGCCCGTAACGATTGCGGTGCCGCCGACAACAGCGAACGGGACGTCGGAGCCGAGATCGACGGCGATACTGCGGACATCATCAAATGAGACGGAGAACCGCCTGGCCGCCAGATTGAGCGCGGCGGCTGCATCACCGCTTCCACCGCCGAGACCTGCAGGTGACGGGATCCGCTTGGTCAGAATGACACGTGTGGAACGGGCACCTCTGCCGGCACTCCTGGCGGCCGAAACGGCTCTCCATGCGAGATTGGTGTCGTCTTCGGGTGCTCCCCCACCCGGAACTTCCATGGCGTCGTCGGCGGCGTCATCCACCGTGATGTCGTCACGCCAATCGATGGACTGGAAGATGCCTCGGAGAGGGTGATACCCGTTTGCGTCGCGATGTCGGATCTGGAGACCGAGATTCACTTTGGCATAGGCGTATGCCTTCACGGATTTACCTCCGTTGCGATCGTCACGAAATCGTCGGGGGAGATGTCTTCGGGTCGAAGGGTCGGATCGATCCCGCAGCGCTCGAGCACCGAAACGGTATCAGGAACGATGCCCGCGAGGCTGCGCCGCAGCATCTTCCTGCGTTGCCCGAAGGCGACGGTCGCAAGTTCGATGGCCTGTTCCGCACGGCCTGGAGCCGAACGACGCACGAGGTCGACCACGGTCGATTCGACCGAGGGAGTCGGATAGAAGACACTCGGCGGTGAGGTAAATGCGATCGAGCCCGAAGCGTGGAGAGCCCGCACGACGGAGGGTATGCCGTAGCTGCGCGACCCGGGATCGGCAAGGAGGCGATCGGCAACCTCGCGTTGCACCATGATCACAAACCGATCGATCATGGGAGCGAGCCGCAATGCATCGAGAACGATTCCGGTGCCGACGTTGTATGGAAGGTTCGCGATGAGAGACCACGATCCGTATCCGAGGCTCCCCTGCAGGTCGACCTGGCTTGCGTCTTCATGCCGGATCTCGACGTTGGGCAGCTTGCCGACAGAGTCCTCGAGTACCCGCACAAGGCCGGCATCGATCTCGTAGACGATCACTCGAGCGCCGGTCGCAGCAAGAGCCCCCGTGAGCGTGCCGGTCCCTCCACCGATCTCCACGACGTTCGAGCCCGATGAGATGTCCGCGAGCCGCACGATCCGCCTAATCACATTCGGGTCGATGAGGAAGTTCTGTCCGTACGATTGATTCGGCCGGAGGCCGTACTCGGCGAGAAGACCCTTGATGGTTGTCTTGCCCTGCGGGCCCGGTTCATCCACGTGGCGTTCCGAAGACACGGGCCGAGTTCTCAGAGGTGGTCCGGGCCACGTCCTCGGCATTCATGCCCCAGATCTCGGCGAGCGCCAGGCCGTTGAGAATCGACCATTCCGGCCTGTTGGTCTCGCCTCGGTGTGGTTCCGGCGTCAGATAGGGGGTGTCGGTCTCCACGAGCGTGCGCTCAGGTGGCGCTTCCGCGGCGCCGAGTCTCACCGTGTCCCCAGTGGTATACGTGACCGGTCCGGCGAACGAGAACGTTGCGCCGAGTTCCCGGAACCGTTTCGTCCATCGAGGCCCGCCCGTCCAGCAGTGAAGGACCGCCTTCTCACCCATGTCCGCCTCGCCGAGGATCTCGTAGACATCGGCGAAGGAATCCCGGGTGTGGACGATCACCGGCTTGTCGAGGTCGGAAGCGAGGTGCACCTGGTCCCGAAACGCCCGACGCTGATCGTCGCGTGGTGACAAGTTCCGGTAGTAGTCGAGGCCCACCTCGCCGATGGCAGCAGCCTCAACGGCAAGTGCTGAGATCCTGGCCTGTTGTTCGTCCCAATGCTCGGCATCGTGGGGGTGCAGCCCGGCCGCCCACAGCACGCGGTCGGGCCGTTCCGTGGCGAGCCGCCGGGCCTGGAGACTCGTCTCGAGATCCACGCCGGGGACCAGCATCCACTCGATGCCGGCAGTGACGGCGCGATCGACCGCGCCCGGCGGATCATCGAGCATGAAGACATGGCAATGGCTGTCAACCCAGGTCGTCATCAAGACCTCACTCGTCGTCGGCGAACGGCTCCATCTTGGCGTACATCGGTCCGAGTTCACCCAGTCGGGTACCGGAGGGGATCGTCGGACGCTCCCACGACGGGCCATGCTCCCCCATCGGAACGGAACATGCTTCGAGAAGCCTCACTGTTGTGAACGGCAGGTACGGATAGAGAGCGACCGCGGTACCTGCGATGGCATCGATGGCAACGCTGAGTGTCGTACCTGTTCGGGTCAAATCGGTCTTTGCCGTCTTCCACGGTTCGCGTTCGTTCAGGTATGCATTGACGGCCTGCGCACCGGCCATGGCGCGTCGGAGTCCGGCGCGGAGTTTCACATTGGAGATCAGTTCGCCGACCTCAGCGAGGGTCGCATCAACCGACGCTATCAGGGCATCATCCTGCTCGTCGAGACCTTCTTTGTCCTGTACGACCCCGTCGAAATACCGTCCGGTCATCGCGACGACCCGGTTGACGAGGTTCCCCCACGTCGCAACGAGTTCGTCGTTGACCCGGCGGATCATGTCCTCATCCGACAGGTCTGTGTCGTTGTTCTCAGGGAAGTTGATGGCGACCGCATAGCGGAGGGCGTCCGGTTCGAAGTGGTCGATGTACCAGGAGATCGAACGGCCGATGCCGCGGCTTGCGGATCCCTGCTCCCCTCGGAAGGTGATGAACTGGTTCGCCGGCACATCGGTCGGCAGATTCAGCCCACCGTACCCCATCAGTAGCGCCGGCCAGTAGACGGCGTGAAATGGGATGTTGTCCTTGCCAATGAAGTAGTAGCTCTCGGCGTCGGGATTCTCCCACCAGTCTTTCCAGGCGTCTGGTTCGCCGCGCAGCCTCGCCCATTCCTTGGCAGCCGAGAGGTATCCCATGACCGCCTCCCACCAGACGTAGATCGACTTCCCGGGTCCGAGATCGTCGACGGGGAGCGGGATTCCCCAATCCAGGTCGCGTGTGAAGGACCGGTCGTGAAGGCCATCCTCGACCATCCCAATCGCGAAGTTGATTACGTGGGGACGCCATCCTTCGCGAGTCCTGAGCCACTTGAGAAGCGGTTCCTGGAATTCGGAGAGCTTCCAGTAGAAGTGCTCAGTCTCCCGCAGTATGGGCGTCGTATCGGACAGCTTCGATCGGGGGTCGATGAGATCGACCGGATCGAGCGTTCTGCCGCAGTTGTCACACTGGTCTCCGCGGGCGTTGAGATATCCGCAGTGGGGGCACGTTCCCTCGACGTAGCGATCAGGGAGGAAACGACCGACTTCGGTGTCGTAGAACTGTTCGGTCGTCTTGCGGTACATGTACCCGTTGTCGAGCAAGCTCATGAAGAAATCCTGGGCAACCTCACGATGTGTATCGGTACCGGTCGTCGTGTAGAGGTCGTAGGAAAGCCCGAGATCCTTCCAGTTCTGAACGATTTCACCGTGGTATTGGTCGACGATCTCTGCCGGGGTAACGCCCTCTTCGTCGGCGCGCACGGTGATCGGCGTCCCGTGGACGTCGCTGCCAGAGGCCATGAGAACCTCGTTGCCTCTGGCTCGGTGGTAGCGAGCGAAGATGTCGGGCGGAAGGTATGCACCACCGAGGTGGCCCAGGTGTCGGGACCCGCTCGCATATGGCCAGGCGACGGCGACGAGGATGTGCTTGGGTTTGTTGGTGTCAGTCACGGTCTTGCGATGGTAGTGCTGGGACCCGGATTGGGGTTCGATACGCACAACTGAGCGGCCTCGACGCACCGGTACACTCGGCCGAGGATGACCGACCGTCACCCACAGTCGATGGAGGTTTGCCGTTGGATACCGTGATGGTTCGCAAGATCGATGACCTCGGCCGCATCGTGGTGCCGGCCGAAACACGCCGCCTGTTCAACATCCACGAAGGCGACGAACTTGAGATCGGGGTCGAGAAGGATGCGATCGTGATCCGCAAGCTCGAAGCAAGCTGCGTGTTCTGTGGTTCCGGCGAGTCGGTCGCTGCGTTCAAGGGTCGTGGCGTGTGTGCGGAGTGTCGCCGCTCTCTGACCGCCGGGTAGAAGCCCGCGCTGCGAGCGCGGCCTCGTAGAGCACGCGACGCGACACTCCGGTCTCCTCCGCTACGTCCTTCACCGCGTTGGACAACCGCTCACCATCGCCCATCCGCTCAACGACCGCATCGAGTGCTGCAGGTAGATCGGGTGGAATCTCCGGCCGGGGCTCGATGACGAGCGTGAACTCTCCCCTGGGATCGACGTCATTCGTCCAGCGATCGATTGCTGCAGCAAGGGTGCCCGTCCAGATCTCCTCGTGCAGCTTCGTGATCTCCCTGGCGATTACGACGGTTCGATCGCCGCCGGCTGCGGTGGCAAGATCGGTGAGATCCTTTGTGACCCTGCTCGGAGCGGAGAACAGAACGACCGGTCGCTCGTCCTGGGCAGTGCTCTCGATCCGCCGCCCGCGTTCCTCCCCGCTACGCGGAAGGAACCCTTCGAAGACGAACCTGTCTCCCCCGAGTCCGGCGACGGCGATCGCCGACGTAACGGCGCTCGGGCCCGGCACGACGGACACCGTGGCACCGACTGAGCGAGCGGCACGAACTGCCGCGACGCCCGGATCCGAGACGGCAGGCATACCGGCGTCGCTGACAAGAGCGATCGTCTCACCTCGTTCGAGCCGGGAGCGAATCTCCACGGTCCTCTCCCCTTCATTTCCAAGGAAGAACGATCTCAATTGCGCCGTGACGCCGAGACGTTCCAACAGCTTCCCCGTCCTCCGTGTGTCCTCGGCAAACACCACGTCGGCGGCCGCCAGTGTGTGCTGCAGGCGAGGAGAGGCGTCTTCAAGGTTCCCAATCGGGGTGGCGCAAATGATGAGGCTTCCGGTCACGGCACGAAGGATGGCAGAACCACGAGCCTCGCGCCGGTATCCGGTCCCGGCGCTCCGATCGGCAACTCGAGTATCCAGAGCCCTCGTGCACGAGTGCGGCGCCCCGTCGTCAGGATGTCCTGATGGACAACCATCCCTTCTCCATCCAGGTGGACGACTCTGAGAGGCTCCCGAATTCCGCGCCCATGTACCGACGATGACCGGATGAGAAGACCGTCGGTTCCCCCGCCCCTGACTCCGAGCAGCCGATCGGTGAACGACGACGCGACTGTCACCGGTGGGGACGTCCACGGGCCAACGGAAAGCTTCACCGGTCCACTTGACCGGTACTGGCGGTCGCCTGGTACGCTCCCGCCCACTATGGCAAAGGCAAAACGACGCAAGCTCCGCGCACGCCGCAGCAAGGCGAACCACGGCCGCAAGCCGAACGCCGGCCGCGGCTGATCACCCGTTTCAGCCGTCTGCTGTTTCGATCCC
>CAZWDQ010000057.1:0-12401 GCA_964632475.1 uncultured Acidimicrobiaceae bacterium | reverse complement strand
GGCGAACCGTGCGACGAATGCGAGGTTCCATGCGACGAGAAGTTCTGTCGCAGTTCCGAGGGAGCCGGGGAGAGCAATGGAGGCGATCGACAGGTCGACCATTTCGTGGATGCGCTCGAGGAGAGACGCAGTTCTTGTCTCCTCTGTGAGATGGACATTCCCTCCGGAGCGACCGGGGAAGACGTCGGGGACGGTGACGCCGATGACGCGTCCGCCGGCCTCTGCAGCACCGAGGGAGACGGCCTCCATCAATCCGGCGTAGCCGCCGGTGGCCACGGCGAAGCCTGCCTCGGCGAGAAGGCGTCCACAACGGACACCGTCGTCGTAGACAGGGTCACCCGAGACGGGGGAGGATGCACCAAAGACGGCAACGACGTTCATACCCGCCGAGGCTAGCGGTCGTCTGCACCGCGAGTCACGGGATCAGGAGACCCTCAGTCATTCTGTGGGCTCGCTCCGCCAAATAGGACGGCGCGTACCCTGGGTACGCGTCTTAGGGTCGTGGGCTATGGATGCACCGATCGCTCAACGCCGACCCTCCGAACGCCGACTCCACGGGGAGACGGTCATCGACGACTACTCCTGGATGAGGGACCGTGAGAACCCCGAGGTGATCGCGTACCTCGAAGCGGAGAACGCATACACCGAGTCGATGACCGATCACCTCTCGACGCTTCGTGAGCAGATCTTCGACGAGATCAAGGACCGAACGCAGGAGACCGATCTCGCAGTGCCGGCGAAGCGTGGTGACTACTGGTACTCGACGCGCACGGAAGAAGGGCGCCCCTACCGAATGTGGGTTCGGATGGACGGTGGGCCGGACGGCACCGAGTCGGTGCTGCTCGACGAGAACGACGCTGCAGACGGACACGACTACTTCAGGCTGGCGAACTTCTCCGTGAGTCCCGATGCCGTCGTCATCGGCTACAGCGTCGACACAGACGGTGGCGAGCGGTACACGACCCGCTTCCGGGATGCCGATACCGGGCGAGACTTCGACGACGAGATCCTGAACACGTCGTACGGGGCAGCATGGGCATCCGATTCGCTCCACTACTTCTACACCGTGGCCGACGCTGCGATGCGTCCCTGGCAGGTCTGGCGACATCGTCTCGGCACCGAAGCATCGAGCGACGCCCTCGTGCTCCAGGAGGACGATGACCGCTACTACCTGTCCGTTCAGCGATCCCGCAGCGGTGACTTCATCTTCATCGTGACCGAGTCCGCCATCACAAGTGACGCTCGATCTATCCCGGCGGATGATCCCGAGGCGGAACCCATCGAAGTGTGGCCGCGGGTCGAGGGTGTCGAGTACTCCGTGGACCATCGCGGCGACGAGTTCTGGGTCGTCACGAACGCCGACGCAGTCGACGGGCGACTCCTCCGTGTCCCCGTCGCTGGGGGAGACCCGACCGAAGTCGTCGGGCACGTGCCGGGTTCAAAGCTCGCGTATCCCGACTGCTTCGCCGATCACATCGTCGTGTGGGGGCGCCACGAAGGCTTGCCTGCCGCGTTGATCGTCGACCCGGCCGCAGGAACTGCGTCCTACCTCGGGATCGACGAATCTGTCTACGAGCTTGGTCCGGGAGCGAACTACGAGTTCGAGACGAGCTTGCTGCGCTACGGCTTCGAGTCTCCGGTCACGCCATCGTCGGTGTTCGACCACGACGTCGAGTCCGAGCATCGGACGCTCCTGAAGCAACAGGAGGTCCTCGGCAACTACGCGCCCAGTGACTACACGACTCGGCGGGAGTGGGCTCTCGCCCGAGACGGCGCCCTCATTCCCATCTCCCTCGTGCACCGGGTCGATACGCCGATCGACGGCACAGCACCCCTCGTCGTCTACGCCTACGGGGCATATGAGATCTCGATGCCGGCACGGTTCTCCATACCCCGGCTGAGCCTGCTCGACCGGGGTGTCGTGTATGCGATCGCTCACGTGCGCGGCGGCGGTGAGATGGGGAAGTCGTGGTACCAGCAGGGCAAGCTTGCCAACAAGATGAACACATTCACCGACCTGATCGACGCAACCCGACACCTGACCGAAGCTGGATACGGGGGCCCCGACAGGATCGCCATCCGGGGCGGGAGCGCAGGGGGCCTCACGGTCGGAGCGTCGGTCAATCTCGATCCCGGTCGCTTCAGGGCCGTCGTTGCCGAGGTCCCGTTCGTCGACGTCGTGAGCACCATGATCGACGAGTCGTTGCCCCTCACCGTCGTCGAATGGGAGGAGTGGGGGAATCCGAACGTCGAGGAGGAGTACGGGTGGCTTCGGGCCTACGCGCCGTACGAGAATCTCAAGGCGGTCGAGTATCCCTCCATGCTGATCACCGCCGGGTTGAACGACCCGAGGGTGCAGTACTGGGAGCCTGCGAAGTGGACGGCGAAGCTCCGCACCACCGTCGAGGGGGATCGTCCTGTGCTGCTGAAGACCGAGATGGGTGCCGGTCACTTCGCCCGATCTGGTCGCTACGACGCGTGGCGTGATGAGGCGTTTGTGTTGGCCTTCATCCTGGACGAATTGGGAGTGGTGAATCAGTAGAGCAGTAGCGAGTAGATCAGCCCTGATCTGTTGATCTACAGGCCTGTCTCCTCGTCACACCCGAACGTCACATCCGTCTCGGTCGCGTTTGACGGCTCCACGCCTTCCGCCACGACGAAGGTGCCGGTTTGTTCGGGGCAATCCTTGCGATCGCGTTTCCACACTTTCAAGAGGATGACCGGGTCGATGCCATCGGCTCCTGGCAGGTCTTGAATTCCGGACTCGCGAACCTCCTCTGCCACGAGTTCGAAGATGTCCGGGATGTGGAGGGACTCCCTCTCGCTCTCGAGGTCGGCGATTGCCTTCTTCTTGCGCTGATTCCCCGAGCGCGAGAGCACGATCATGCCGCCGACGACCACGATCACGATGATGATGATGACGGGAACGTTCATCCTTCTTCCTCCGGGACGCGTGTTGTGACATTGATCTTGACCATCTCGAGGGGATCAGTCGCGGAGGCATTCTCAACACGGTGGGTCTCACCAGCGGGAACGGTCACGGACTCCCCCGCAGAGACTGTAGTGGTCGTCTCGCTGAGGAAGAGTCGTGCTGTCCCTTGAAGAACTGTCCAGTGCTCTGTGCGACGCTCGTGTGTTTGGCTCGGCATGGTCTCGCCCGGTTCGATTCGCAGACGAAGGACCCGGTGGCCCGGCGCCGACTCAAGCGAAGCGACTGTGCCCCACGCTCGAAGCTCGGTGCCGTCTGTGTCCACTTCGGGCCTGTTCAAGGTCTTGAGACGGTCGACGATCGTCTTGACGTCTTGGGAGCGATCGCGACGAGCCACGAGTGTGGCGTCCGGTGTGTCGACGATCACCATGTTGTCTATACCGATCGCAGCGATGAGGCGTCCACTGCTACGAACATAGCTGTTCTGTACATCGATCGTCTCGACGTCCCCGATGACCACGTTCCCGTCCTCGTCGTGTTGACCGAGATCCCACAACGCCGTCCATGAACCGACGTCGCTCCAACCCGTGTGAATTGGCACTACAGCCGCCGATGTCGTGTGCTCCATGACTGCGTAGTCGATCGAGATCGACGGCGCCGTAGCGAACGCGGTCTCGTCGAGTAGCGTCGCCGATCCGTCCTGTTCTGCACCTTCCAGCGCTGCCTGGGCGGCAATGAGCACGTCGGGTGCATGGGTCTCGAGTTCGGCGAGGAACCGTGAAGCCCGGAACATGAAGATGCCGCTGTTCCACAGATAGCGGCCGCTTGAGACGTACTCCTCGGCAGTGGCGGCGTCGGGCTTCTCCCGGAAGTCCTCGACGATCCGCACACCTTCAGCGAGTCGCTCACCGAATCGGATGTAGCCGTAACCGGTCTCGGGTCCCGTCGGGTCGATTCCGAATGTCAAGAGGTACCCCTGTTCGGCGAACCCGGCGGCGAGGTCCACGGCGTCGCTGAACGCCTGCTCGTTCCTGATCACGTGATCGGCGGGCATCACGAACAAGATCGGATCGCCCCCGTCCGCTGTGAGTTGAAGGGCGGCAACGGCGGTGGCGGGTGCCGTGTTCCTGCCGACCGGTTCGAGGATGAGTCCGGCGTCCGGGTAGCCAGACTTCGCAAGCTCACGCTCGATGCCAAGCCGCTGGTCCTCGTTGCACACGATCACTGGTGCACCTGCCGACGCCACCGCATCGGTTCGTTGGATTGTCATCAAGAGCATGGTGCGTTCTTCAACGAGCGAGAGCAGCTGCTTGGGTTGTCGGCTCCGTGACGCAGGCCACAGGCGACTACCGGCGCCTCCGGAGAGGATGACGGGGACGATGGGTCGATCGATCATGTCATCAATGTATCGGTTCCGCCGAACAGCGCCAACCGCACACTCCTACCTTTCCCCTCGCCAGTCACCGGTCGGCTCCTCGGTCGGCTCCATGAGATGGCCCACGTCGACGCGAGCGGCGCCCGTGCCGAAGAACGTCAGCTTGTCACCGGGATCGATGCGTGTATTCCCGTGGGGGATCAGCACGCTCGTGTCTCTGCGGATCGAAACGAGAATGGCTCCATCCGGCAGGGGAATATCCCGGACAATCTGAGTTGCGAGGGGAGAGGCTCTCACGATCGAGACCTCGAAGAAGGCGGCGTCCGGCTGGGATCTGAGACGCACGCGTTCTCGATATAGCTCCCGGCCGGTCGCGGTCCCGAGTGCGTGGTGATATGCACGAACGACGGACTCACGCCGGAACATGCCCACGACGAGCGTCGGATTCGCGTCATCGACCACAGGGAGTCGACCGAGCCCAAACGATGCCATCCGTGCGAGACCGGCCGACACTGGAAGCTCCGGCGTAGCAGTGATCGGATTGCGAGTCATGACGTCAGCCACGGTGAGATCCGTGTCGGCATCGATGCCCGCGACGTCGCCGAGACTGACAACGCCGATCAGTTGATCATTCTCGATGACGGGGAGACCGTGGTGGTGGTGGCGGTTGAACAATTCGAGAACCATCTCGATGGTCATTTCCGGAGTGGCGGCCTCGTCGACGACGTCCATGACATCGCCGACATCGACCGTGTCGAGCAGATCGATGTCTTGCATCGTCGGCAGGTGAATGCCGGCGAGGGTCAGGGCAATCGTGTAGGCAGAATCGGTATGGAGACGCTCTCCGAGATACGTCGCCAGAGCGGCGCCGAGCATCAGCGGAAGGACGAGCTCGTAGTCACCGGTGATCTCGAACACGATGATGACCGAGGTGAGCGGAGCCCGCGCGACCGCCGCGAACGTTGCTGCCATGCCGACGACGGCGAATGCCCCAGGGTCGATCTCGGACAGCGACCAGACGGGATCAATAAGCGTGGCGAATCCGGCTCCGATCGAACCGCCGATGAACAACGCTGCCATGAAAGTGCCGACGGAGCCCCCACCCGCTCGAGTGAGCGACGTCGCGACGATCTTGAGGACGGCAAGACCGAACAGCGACCACCAAACGAGGTGAGTATCGGATGTGGCCGAGAGCAAGCCTGAGAGAAAGACCTGTCCAGTGCCCAGAACCTTGGGATCGGCGAGGCCGATTGTCGCGACGCCGAGACCGGCTCCGACAGGGATGAGCCAACCGGGGAACCTCTCCGGTAGTCGGTATCCGCTCGTCAACGCAAGAACCCGTAGGAACAGCACTCCGAAGAGAACGGCGACGAGAGCGAGAGCGACATACAGGATGAGTTGGCGTGGGTCAGCGAGTTCGTGCGGCGGGGAGGTGAGGAGCTGTTCTTCACCGATGAGGAGATGGGTCGTCACTGCCGCGATCACCGACGTGATGACGATGGCGTTGAGGTGACGGACCGAGAAGGAGCGGAGAACCACCTCCATCGCGAACAGCATTCCTGCGATCGGGGCGTTGAAGGAGGCCCCGATGCCGGCTCCTGCGCCGGCGGCGACGAGGCTCCTCACGTGATCTTGACCAAATCCCGTGTATCGGGAGAACGAGGATCCGATGGCCGCACCGATCAGCGCGATCGGACCCTCTCGTCCCCCAGACCCGCCCGCCCCGAGCGTTGCCGCCGTAGCGATGATCTTCGCCGGGATCAGTCTGGTAGGGAGATACCCGCCGTGGAGACCCACTCCCACCATTGCTTCGGTGACGCCACCGCTGGCGACTCCGGGGCCGAATCTGCGATCGAGTCCCCAAGAGATGAGGAAGGCGAGTGGGATCGCGAGGAGGATGAACCACTTTCCCCATCCCAGTGCATCGTCGAGGGCACCGAACGCGTTGTGGGAGAACTCGATCGCCCAGACGAGGATGGCACCGCCGAGGCCGACCAGAACGCCGAGGATTAGGGCGGCAATGAGGAACGCCGTCGTGCCGCGTCGGGCGAGCAGATCGGAGAGCCATCTCCTGAAGTGGGACATGGCAACAACGGTAACCGATGACGGTTCGGTCGCTGTTGCGCGCGAACCGGCCGAATGGCCCTTCGTAGATCTTGCAGCAGGGAATATGCTGCCGAACTATGTGACGCCAATCAGGTGCGTCGAATCAGGAGGAACAGATGACTTACCGGCCCCTCATCGACCATGAGACGGGCGAGCGCTATCTGCCGGTTAAGAAGCGAGGGGAGGCTCTTCTCCACGATTCCTTCCTGAACAAGGGCGCAGCGTTCACACGTGACGAACGCAGGGCTTTCGGTTTGCGGGGCCTGCTTCCGGACCATATTCCCTCGATCGACGAGCAGCTCGTGCGGGTCCGCACCCAGTTGGATGCGAAGGCGACGGACCTCGATCGCAATATCTACCTGAGCAGCCTGATGGACCGCAACGAGGTTCTGTTCTACCGATTTATCCTGGACAATCTCGAGGAGACGGTTCCGATCATCTACACGCCGACCGTCGCGTCGGCGTGCAAATACTGGAGCCAGCTGTACCGCGCTGCGCACGGCCTTTACATAACCCCGCGTGACCGTGGCCGTATCGCTGATCTGTTGCTGACGACGACCGTCGAACAGCCGCCGGTCATCGTCGTGACGGACAACGAACGCATCCTGGGCATCGGGGACCAGGGCGCGGGAGGTCTCGGAATCCCGATTGGGAAGCTCGCTCTGTACACCGCAGCGGCAGGAATCAGCCCGGCGCGGTGTCTCCCTATTTCTATTGACGTCGGCACCAACAATGCCGAGCTTCTCGAAGACCCCCTCTACCTCGGGTACCGAGAGATTCGCTTGCGCGGCGAAGCATACGATGACCTGATCGAGGAGTTCGTGCGGGCGGTGAAGGAGGTCTTCCCCGACGCCCTGCTCCAGTGGGAGGATTTCGCGAATCTCACGTCGTTCCACAACCTGGAGATGTACCGACGGTTCTTGCCGTCGTTCAATGATGACATCCAGGGGACTGCAGCCATGGTCGTCAGCGGACTTATCTCCGCTACTCGCAAGACTGGTGGCTCCCTCGCCGATCATCGGGTTGTGATCGCCGGTGCCGGTTCAGCCGGTTTTGGGATCCGTGAGCAGATCGCTCACGCCATGGCAGATGCCGGTCTCGACCTGGATGAGGCAAGGAGTCGCCAGTACGTTCTCGACAGTCGCGGACTTGTCGTCGACGATCGCCGAAACCTGACCGACGTCAAGCGACGACTCGCGACGCCGGTCGGTGAGATTGCGGGCTGGGACACCGAGGCTGGACTTCCGTCGCTCGCCGAAGTGATCCGATACGTCAAACCGACGATTCTGATCGGAGTTTCCGGCACCGCAGGGTTGTTCGACGAGGAGTGCATCCGGGAGATGGCAGTTCACTCGGAAGAGCCGATCATTCTGCCCTTGTCGAACCCGACGGCCAACACCGAGGTCACTCCGAAGGCGGCTCTCAACTGGACGGACGGGCGTGCCATCGTCGCGACCGGTAGTCCGTTCGCACCGGTCGAGCACGACGGAGCCATCCACCGGGTCGGGCAAGCGAACAACGTGTTCATCTTCCCCGGCATGGGCCTCGGAGTGCTGACGGTGCGGGCGAAGGAAGTCTCCGACCGGATGTTCCTCGCCGCCGCCTACGCGCTTGCGGATGAGACCGATGACGATCTGATTGCCCAGGGGCAGTTGTATCCGGACATTGAAGATGTTCGTACCGTGTCACGCGCGGTTGCCGTCGCTGTGGCGCGAGAAGCGATCGAAGAGGGGCTTGCCGAGCCGGTCGACGATCTCGAGGAAGCTATCGATGCCGAGATGTGGGATCCCGTCTACCTGCCCTACCGGTCAGCCGGAGACTGAGCGAGAGCCGGCACGGTCCGGTCGCTCGTCGCCAGCGTAAGCGTGAAGATGGTCTCGTGTCCGTCGTGACCGTAGACCAGGTCGCCTCCCATATGCCGGGCGAGGCGACGGGAGACCGTGAGGCCGAGACCGACTGAGGCGGTCACTCCCGTGCGCTGAGTGGCTCGTGTATACGGTTCGAAGATCTCGGTTCTTCCTGAGAGGGACAGTGGCTCGCCGTCGTCGCGCACCTCGAGAATCCCCCGCGCGCCTTCGTCCTCAACGACGACGCGAATCGAGGGACCGCCGTACCTTTGTGCGTTCGTGATCAGATTGCGGATGATCTGTCGGACACGCTGGGGATCCGCTACGACAACCGGCGATCTGCTGGTTTCAACCGAGATGGCTGGATCGATCGCCTGTGCGACTCTGACGGCCTCGGCACCAAGGTCGACGGGTCCGCTGTTGATGATGAGGTTGCCTGCGTCGGAGCGGGCAACGATGAGGAGATCTTCGACGATTCGCGAGACCTCGAGACCCTGGTCGGCGACAAGTCCGAGAAGTTCCTGACGCTCTGCGTCGCCGATGGAACCGTTGGCGTCCCGCAACTCCTCGGCGATACCCACGACGGCGGTGAGGGGCGTTCGCAGCTCGTGCGAGATCGTCGCTACAAACTGATCCTTGGACCGGACGAGATCCTGGAGCTTGCGTTCTGCTTCCCGCTGTCGGGTGACATCGACCATCGCAACGGTGACGTTGGAGAGGTCGAGCACACCGTCAACCCGTGGAGCGTTCCAAACGAGGAGGGCCTCGATGGGATGTCCGGTGAACGTGAGGCCGCCCTTGAGTTCAGTTGTCACTCTCTCGTTGTCGTTCGCTATCGCCGCGAACTGTGCGATGAAAGAGTCGAGAGCTCCTCGTGAGAACGTATCCATGCTGAAGTTGCCGAGCAGGAGGTCGCGGTCCGGCGCTTCGGTGAGGAGAACCGTGGCGTCGTTGACGTCGGTGATCTGGATGAGCGTGGCCAGGCGCCGGACTTCTTCCGGATTGGATGTGAGGTACTCCTGGACGTCGGCGATACCACTGTCGACAAGAACCCTGAGTTCGATGCCGACGCCGGAGAAGTCCTCGCTCCACAGGGCGACCGGAGCGTGTTGGAAGAGGCTGTGGTGCCGTTCCTCGCGTCGTTCGAACTCCTGGCGGATCCAAGATAGGAGGATCGCGCCGAACACGACCGAACCGGCAGCGATGGTCGCTTGCAGGTAGTGGGCATCGCCGCCGAACAAGTGGAGCCGGGAGAAGAACACGCCGACAGCGAATGAGCCGACATAGGGAACGACCCAACGCTTCGGTACGAAGAAGGCTCCGGTGATTCCAATGATCGTGAGGGGAACGATCGCAGCGTGAGCGACATCCTCCAGACCAAGGAGGCGGTCTTCGATGAAGATCACCACGGCGGTGATGATGAGAAGCAGCAATAGTCGGTCATAGGCCAATCGAAGGAAGGCGATGGCGACGATCGAGACAAGACCGGGTCCGATCGCACCCACGACCAATGCCGTTTCTCCGATGTACCAGCCGATGATGGCGTAGGCGAGGGCGGCCAGACCGGAGAGCCAAGCGATGAGACGGATCAGGGATTTCTCGATATTGATCGGCATGCGAGTGGCCGCTGGCTGCATCAGAACCTATCGGCGGGTCCGTGCAAGAAGTGAAGGGAGGAGCCGATTGCGGGCCGAAAAGGTTCAGCTGCGATGTTCGATGACGTGTAGATCGGGGTTCGAGCCTTCGCTGACCGTTGCGTAGGACCCATCGGCAAGGAAAGCGATCGATTCGCCTTGCACCTCGTCCGGGGACGGTGCGGTGCAGGGTTCGGTTGCCAGGGCATCAGCGACTTGCATTCCGGGCGGCCGATGCCACATCCACACGGTCGTGTAGCCGCGGAATGCGATCGTGGAACCGTCCCATGACACGTCGGCGCCGCTGACCTCGGCCTCAAGATTGAGGATGGTGACCAACTCCAGCGTCTCAACGGTGGATCCGTCCCCGCTCGCGTCCCCCCGGTAGACACGAGCCTCGTCGCGATCCTTGGTGATGACGAAGATGGATTCGTCGGCGACGAACAGGGCTTCGGCGTTGTAGACGCCGTCCGGGTACTGGTACTCGAGCGGAACGGCGCCGTCGATCGCTCCATCGATAGCGCCGGGGTCGGGTTCCGGGACGCGATACACGGTGATCCGACCACTCCGAATGGAGAAGTTGTCTCCGATATCGCCGAAGTAGAGCATCGGCCCTGTCGTATCCGATCCGGGTCCGGCCGACATGTCTTCCCAGTCGAACGCGAGAGCACCTGTGATGTCGAACGCACCGAGATCGGCACCGTCGGGCCCCACGGCGTACACCCGTGCGCCGTCGCGGGAGTCGTTGTGCACCCACAACACACCGGGACGGGTACGGCTTGCCGCCATACCCGAGGCCTCGACCAGATCAGGCGATGTGACCGTGCCGGCCACTCCGACGCTCTCGTAGGGGCCGCATGCTGTGGTCCCCGGTGCGAGCGTGATGCCCGGCGTCGTCGAGGTCGTGGTCTCCGGGATCGTTGTGGATTCCGTTGGTTCCGGATCCGTGGAGGTCGGAGTGCTCGTGGTGGATTCCAATACTGCCGCAGTCGTCGAAGGAGCAGCTTCTGTTGCCGGTTCTTCTCGGGCAGCCACCAGTGCCAAGGAGATCAGCACTGCCGCGGTGGCGATGAGGACGAGAATGGTGAGCGAGCGGCGATCCATGCGTGGAGGGTACGGCGCTCGCGAAGATCAGTCGGCAAGCATCCGCAACGCGATCGCTTCGCCGACCGTGCCCCGTTCGAGATCGAGCAGGCTCAGGCTCTCGTTCGGGCCGTGGATGCGGCTGGTCGGATCCATGACACCTGTCAAGAGAATGGATGCATCCGGGTAGGCCTCTTCGAACGCAGCGACGAACGGGATCGAACCGCCGACTCCAATCTCGGCCGTCTCGTTGCCGTAGGCGATGCGGAACGCTTCCTTGAACGCCCTGGATGCGTCGTTGGTCGTGTCGAGATCGAATGCCTCCCCGAGGGCCCCCGGCGTGATTGTGATCTCTGCGCCCCACGGCACCGCGGCCTCGAGGTGGGCAATGAGCGCCTCGAGGGCTGCTTGGGGACTCTGCCCTGGGGCGATCCGCATCGAGACCTTGGCCCGTGCAACCGGAACCAGTTGATTGATCGCATGACTGATCGGTGGGGCGTCTACGGCGAGCACGGCAATCGCCGGCTTCCGCCAGAGGCGAGTCGTCAGACCTCCGTCGCCGAGGAGTTCGAGGCTTTCGACCGTCCCTGCCTGTTCCCGCAATTCATCCTCAGTCAGGTCGAGATCATCGCTTTCCCCTGTGACGAGACCTGCGATCGCCACGTTTCCTTCGTCGTCGTGGAGTGAGGCGATAACCCGGGACATGGCAGTGATCGCATCCGGGATCGCCCCTCCGAACATTCCAGAGTGGATGGCGTGCTTGAGGGTTCGCACCTCGATGGTGCAGTCAACGAGTCCGCGCAGCGAGGTTGTGAGCGCCGGCGTTCCTTCGCGCCAGTTGCCGGCGTCACCGATGACGATGACGTCCGCCTCGAGGAGATCCTTGTGCTTCTCGAGAAAGGCTCCGAGGTTGGCAGATCCGATCTCTTCCTCGCCTTCCATGAAGACCTTCACGCCGACGGGGACGTTGCCTCCGAAGGCACGAACGGCGCCGAGGTGCATCACAACTCCGCACTTGTCGTCTGCTGTCCCTCTGCCGAGGAGCCGCCCGTTTCTCTCGATGGGTTCGAACGGTGTCGACTCCCATTCCTCATCGGGTCCGGGGGGTTGCACGTCGTGGTGGGCGTAGAGCAAGACCGTGGGAGCGCCTTCGGGCGCGGGGATCTCGGCGTAGATCGCGGGATGTGCACCCTCGATCTCAAGGAGCCGAGCTCCGCCGAATCCGGACGCTTCGAGGAGCGACGCGATCTTCTCGGCAGATCGGCGCACTTGTTCGGGATCGAACCCGGGTGCAGAAATGGACGGGATGCGGACGAGTCCTTCGAGTTCGGCGCGGATCCGCGGGAAGTCGTCGTGGACGGCGGTTATGAGATCGGTGTGCATGGATGGGAGTATCAAGTAGCAAGTAGCAAGTAGCAAGTAGCAAG
>CAZWDQ010000056.1:4558-12598 GCA_964632475.1 uncultured Acidimicrobiaceae bacterium | reverse complement strand
CCTCTGCGTTGGACCCGGAGATGATCAAGGAAGTGCTCGACACGATGCAGGAGCTCGCCGAGTCGGGGATGACGATGATCGTGGTCACCCACGAGATGGGGTTCGCTCGTGAGGTGGCGGACCGGGTCGTTTTCATGGCGGACGGCGAGATCGTCGAAGTCGGAACTCCGGAGCACTTCTTCGACGATCCCACGGAGGATCGAACGAAACTGTTCCTGAGTCAGATTCTCTGATCGGACGTCCTGAGTCGCGCTTCGACCATCCGATGTCGTCGATCGTCGGTTGTCAGTATTCGATACTGCGCTTCTCGCGCCCGTCGCATCTTCGTGAAGACGGTCTCCTGATTCCTGACCGGCTACCGACTACCGTCGTCTGATGAGGGTCTTCAATTTCAGCGCCGGACCGTCGATCTTGCCTCTTGCTGTTCTTGAGGAGGTCCGAACCGAGTTCGTCGATTACCGCGGGCACGGCATGTCGATCGTCGAGATGAGCCACCGGGGCGCCTCGTACGGGTCGGTTCACCGGGGCGCCGTCGATCTCCTCCGAAAGCTTTATGGTGTTCCCGAGGGGTTCGACGTCGTCTTCATCCAGGGCGGAGCGACGATGCAGTTCGGGATGCTGGCCATGAACCTGCTGACCGGCGGGTTCAAAGGCGCGTACGTCGATACCGGTGCCTGGGCGTCCAAGGCACTCGATGACGGCTCACATCACGGCGACGTGTACGTGGCGTGGAGTGGTCGCGACATCGGATATACCCGTGTCCCGAATTCGGGAGAGCTGACGATCCAAGAGAACACCCGGTACCTCCACGTGACCAGCAACGAGACCATCGGGGGAGTGCAGTTGAAGGAATGGCCCGATGTGCCGGTACCCCTCGTCGCCGACATGTCATCGGACTTCATGAGCAGGCCAATTCCCTGGCATCGGTTCGACGTCGTCTACGGAGGGGTGCAGAAGAACCTCGCTCCAGCCGGATTGGCCCTCGTCTTCATCCGTCGAAGCATCCTCGAACACACGCGGCACGACCTTGCCTCCTACTTCCGATACGACGTGCACGCGAGTGCGGACTCGATGCACAACACCCCGCCTGTCTTTCCCATCTATGTGATGGAGAAGGTGCTCCGTTGGATGCGGGACCAGGGTGGCCTACCGGCGATGGAGGAGGCTGCCGAGATGCGATCCGGTCTGATCTACCAGATCATCGACGAGAGCGGCGGCTTCTACGTCAGTCCGGTCGAGTCGGCGAGTCGGTCCAAGATGAACGTCGTGTTCCGGATTGCGGAGCATTCTCTTGAGCCGGATTTCATAGCGAAGGCCGCAGCCAACGGAATGCCGGGACTCAAGGGGCATCGCAGTGTCGGCGGATGCCGGGCTTCGGTATACAACGCAATGCCCCGGGCCGGCGTCGAGGCGCTGTGCGAGTTCATGGAGGACTTCCAGCGCAAAGCGGATTGAAGACGAATCAGAGATGGACCTTGGTGATGCTCTCGATCGGGTCGGTGGCAGCGAGTGCCTGCATCGCTTCGTCGGGAACGTCGGCATCGACGCTGATAAACGACAGCGCCCGACCCCCCGGAGCGGAGCGGCCCGTTCTCCACGTTGCGATGTTGATTTGGAGTTTCCCGAGCATCGTTCCGACGGTCCCGATGAACCCCGGTTCGTCGTGACTCACGGCGACGAGGATTGTCCCTTCGGGGATGACATCAACCCGGTAGCCATCGACTTCGACGATCCGCGGTTCGTCGTGGCCGAACAGCGTGGCGGCGATCGTGCGGCGGCCACCATTCCACTCGACGCGGCAGGAGATGATGTTTGGGTAGTCGACTGCGTGGATCCCGCTCATGCGCGATACGGCGATTCCCCGCTCTGCTGCGACGTGCAGGGCATTGACGTAGTTCACGGTCTCCGTCACGATGGGTTCCAGTAGCCCTTTCAGGATTGCGACCGAGATCGACTCGATGTGTTCGTCGATGAGGTCTCCCCTGATCGCGATCTCGACTCTCGTGATCGCGTCCTCCGCGAGTTGTGTCTGCAGACTGCCAAGCCGTTCGGCCATGTCCAGATATGGGCGTAGTTCCCTCAGGACGCGACCGTCGACGACCGGCATGTTCACGGCGTTGCGGTAGTCGGTGCCCGCCAGGGCGTCGATGACCTGGCCGACGATCTGGATGCCGACCTCCCGTTGTGCCTCGTTGGTACTGGCTGCGAGGTGCGGGGTCGCCACCACATTGTCCATGTGGAGCAAAGGGTTGTCAGGGTCGGGCGGTTCCCGGTCCAGAACATCGAGTGCGGCGCCGGCAACTATTCCGCTCTGCAGTGCATCGATGAGGGCTTGCTCGTCGATGAGTTCCCCCCGTGCCGTATTGATGATCCTCACTCCCGGCTTTGTCTTGGCCAGGGCCTCTCTGCCGATGAGACCGCGCGTATCGGCAGTGAGGGCGGCGTGGAGAGAGATGAAATCTGATCGTTCCAGTAGCTCGTCGAGCGACAGTCGGGTGACCTTCATCGATTGGGCGCGGTCATCGCTCATGTAAGGGTCGTAGCAGATCACTTCCATGCCGAATCCGCGACAACGACGGGCGACGCGTCGACCGATCCGGCCCAGGCCGACGATTCCAATGGTCTTCGATCGCAGTTCGACGCCCTTGAACCTCCCCCGATCCCACTTGCCGCTCCGGAGACTCGCGACCGACTGCGGTACGTTCCGCGACAGTGCCAACAGGAGAGCCATCGTGTGCTCGGCGGTGGCGACGGTATTCGCTCCTGGCGTGTTCATGACGATTACGCCTCGCTCCATGGCCGCCTTCAGATCGACGTTGTCGACGCCGACCCCCGCCCGTCCTATGACTCGAAGCCGGTCTCCGGCTGCGATGACGTCGGCGGACGCGTGGACGCTGCTGCGGATGATCAGACCGTCGTAGCCTGGGATCCGCGCCGCCAACCCGCCAGGACTCAGCCCCTTGACAACATCGAAATCGACATCTGGATGGGCTTCGAGAAGCTCGACGGCTTCGGCAGATAGATCATCGGTGACCAGTACTCGGAAGGTCACGGTATCTCGCCTCTCCGGACGGCAATTTCGCCAGCCTCGATTCTTGTCCGGCTCTCCTCGACAACCTGTCGGAAGACGGTGCCCGAAAGGGCCGTCTCTTCGAACTCTGTCAGGGCGAGGCCGAGTACGGGGGCGAGCGAGTCACCGGTAATGAGAGCGTCCGCCGCCGCCACGACCCTGGGATGTTCGACCACTCCGGTGTATCCGACGAAGAGGTCGACGACTTGCCGCGCCGCCAGGTCGCTTGCTCCGTCACCGACCAGCATCGATCGTCCACGGCGGTCAGCGAGCATCTCCTTCACGACGACTCGTTTGCCGTCAGATGTGGTCAGCAGAGCGGGCTCAGGTCCATCGAGTGCGATGTCGACTGCACGGATGTGATCGACCGGCACTCCAAGCCATGTCCCGAACGGACGGACCGCATCGCTGAGACCACCCGAGATGATGAAGACCTCCTTCCCGGCGTCTTGAAGAGCACCGATCACATCACGGGCATCGGCGACGACGTTCAACCGGTAGAGCGCTGCAAGTGCCGCGACCTCCTCAGGGGTTGGTGCCAGCATCTCGAGACGGCGACCGTACACCGCCTCGAGGGGAACCTCGCCGGCCATGGCTGAGTTCGTCAGTGTGCTGACAAGCTCGAATCGTCCCTTGAACCGGGCGAGCTCATCGATGCCTTCGATCGTGCTGAGTGTGCTGTCACAATCGAAGAAGACGAAGTCGAAGCCCCGTATCGATCGTGGCGTCCTCTCGGCGTTTGCCATCTGGTTCCTAGTCACTCGTTGCTCGCTTCGGCACACTACCGACTTCCGGTTCCCCGTCTGGTCCACCACTTCCACGCTTCTGCTGCCAGCAGGATTGTCAGTGCTGCGGCGAGTGAGATCAGAAGGTCTTTCGGTCCGAGGGCCACGGTTCCGAAGACCTCCTGGAGGAACGGCACATAGATGAGGGCGAAGTGCGCTGCGACACCGATGCCGACTGCGACGAGCATCGCCCTGTTCGTGAACAGCCCGACGGAGAAGAGCGACTGTTTCTCGGCCCGTACTTCGAGAGCCAACGCCAACTGACTGAAGATCAGGGTCGTGAAAAGCATCGTTTGCCAAGCCGGGTCGTCAGCGTTCCAGGCCAACCAGCCTACGAGGAGCGACAACGCCGCCATGAGCGACCCGAACGCCCCGATGTACTGGACGACGCCGCCACCGAAGATCGTCTCGTTCGCCGAGCGTGGTGAACGGTCCATCACGTCGGCCTCGGCGGGTTCGATCCCGAGGGCGAGGGCCGGGAGGCCGTCGGTGACGAGGTTCATCCATAGGATCTGCAGGGGCAGGAGCGGGATGGGCAATCCGAGGAACGGTCCGATGATCATCACCGCGAGTTCCGATGCGTTGCAAGTGAGGAGATACTTGATGAACTTCCGGATGTTGTCGTAGATGACGCGACCCTGTTCGACGGCGGAGACGATCGTGGCGAAGTTGTCGTCCAGCAGCACCATGTCGGCAGCCTCTTTGGAGACGTCGGTGCCGGTGATTCCCATCGCAACACCGATGTCAGCGCGCTTGAGAGCGGGTGCGTCGTTGACACCGTCCCCGGTCATCGCCGTCGGTTCGCCGTCCCTCCGGTAGGCGGAAATCAAGCGGAGTTTGTGTTCTGGAGAGACACGGGCGAACACGGATGTGTGTTGGACCGCCTCGGCGAGTTGGGAGTCGTCCATACCGTCGAGGTCGGATCCGATGAGGTAGCCGTCGCCACCTTCGATTCCGACCTGCGTGGCGATGTGCCGTGCCGTGAGTGGGTGGTCGCCGGTGATCATCACGGTGCTGATTCCCGCCGACTTCGCCGTGGCAATGGCATCGGAAACCTCAGGGCGGGGCGGATCCATGAGTCCGAAGAGTCCAATGAAGACAAGGTCCTGTTCGGCGTGGTCACCTGAGGGCACGGTGTCCCAACCGCGAGCGGCAACGGCGAGGACACGGGTACCAGTGGCAGCGAGGGTCTCGGTGCGCTCAGTGATGCGGCGCTCCCACTCCTCGGTCATCGGCTCGACTTTGTCAGCGACGAGCACCGATGACGAGCATTCCGTGACCCGTTCAACAGCTCCCTTTGTGAATGATGCGGCTGTGGTGTCGGGAGGAAACACCGTGGCGATCCCGTCAACCCATTCCGGGAGCGTGTCGGGAACGGTGTGGATGGTGGTCATCCGTTTGCGGGTTGAGTCGAAGGGGACTTCGCCCACCCTCGGGAAGAGTCCCTCGAGATCCGGTTTCGGAATCTGCAGTTCCGCTGCCGCGAGTACGAGTGCGGTCTCGGTGGGGTCCCCGACCGATCGGTTGCCGTCTTCGCTTGCGGTAAGGGTGGCGTCGTTGCAGAGGGCACCGGCAGCGAGGGACGCCTCCAGGCCCTGGGCGATCTCGTCTGCCCCGGTCTCCGTGACGGTGAGTGGTCCGCTTGACTCTCCGGTGAGCGCCACCGCCTCGTTGGCCAGATCGAGCACCGTCACGGTCATGCGGTTCTCGGTCAGTGTCCCGGTCTTGTCGGTGCAAATCACCGAGACGGACCCGAGTGTCTCTACGGCAGGGAGGCGTCGGATCAGCGCCTTCTTCTGGAGCATGCGTTGCGCTCCGAGTGAAAGTGCGATTGTGACGACAGCGGGCATGGCTTCCGGAATCGCTGCGACGGCGAGGCTCACCGATGTGAGCAGCATGAGTTCGACGCTCTCGCCGCGCATGACTCCGATGAAGAAGAGCAGTGCAACGATGGCCAAAGCGACGATGGCGAGAACTTTGGCGAGGTGGTCGAGTCGGCGTTGCAGAGGAGTGCGCTCCTCTTGGACCGCTTGGAGCATCTCGGCGATCCGGCCGAGTTCGGTCTGCATCCCTGTATCGGTGACGGCCACCACGCCACGGCCTCTGGTCACGGTGGTACCCCGGAAGACGAGGTTCCTCCGATCGGCGACGGCCAGTTCCTTGTGGTAGACCTTCTCGGCGTCCTTGCCTACGGGCACCGACTCGCCTGTGAGCGGCGCCTCCTCGATTTCGAGGTTGACCGCCTCGATGAGGCGGCCATCTGCCGGGACGATGTTCCCGGTTTCGAGGACCAGGATGTCACCAGGGACGATGTCCCGGGCCGATGTGACGATCGCCTCTCCCGAGCGGACCAGCGTCACCTCCGGTACGGCCATCCGCTTGAGAGCAGCCATGGCTTCTTCGGCCTTCTTCTCCTGGACGTAGCCCATCACAGCGTTCAGGACGATGATCGCCAGGATGACTACCGCCTCGATCCAGTCCTCAAGGAACGCCGAGATGACGGCGGCAACGATCAGGATGACCGTGAAGAGATCACGGAACTGGGAGAAGAAGATCTGGAGCGAAGAGCGCCCACCGCGATCTTCGAGTTCGTTTGCTCCGTGGTTCGCGAGGCGTTCGGCTGCCTCCTGGTTGGAGAGGCCATCCGCCGACGAACCGAGGCGCTCGAGCGTCGAGTCCGCTGAGAGTCGGTACCAGTCGGCATCGGGGGTGGTTGTTTCGGCGTTCACACTGAGACGATAGGCCCGCCCCACCCCGACCACACGGCGCGTACCCAGGGTACGCGCCGTCCCATACGCGGTCTCCGGCCCGCGGAACGATTGGCCCTCCCATACCGTGGGCTCACAACGCCAAATAGGACGGCGCGTACCCTGGGTACGCGCCGTTGGGGCTTAGGGGGTGGCGGTGCCGAGGTCTTCCCAACGGTCGCCTTCTGCGAGGTCGATGATCGTCATCGCCATCGCCAGCGCACCATCGCGGATGGCCGCCTCGCCGGTCGGGGTCAGCGTGTGCGCAGCGAACTCCTTCTGATGGTTCACCGCCGGTTCCGCCTTGATGTCGAGCATCGGGTGGATCGAAGGGATTTCGTAGGACACGTTCGCCATGTCGGTCGAACCCGTCGCCCCGGGGTCGTACTCGATGGCGCGATGCATCGGTCGACCGAGGGCCGCAGAGTTCTCAGCGAAGAGGTCCGCCATCACCGGGTCGACGATCATGTCCGTGTACGTGTTGCCCACGGCCTTAACTTCGAACGTACAACCGGTTGCGATCGCTGCACCCTCAAAGGCGGCGATGACCTTCTCATAGAGTTCGTCGAGGCGCTCCTTGGTCAACGCCCGCACGTACCAGGACATGGACGTGAATGCCGGGATGACGTTGGGTGCGCCGCCGCCGTAGGTGATGACGCCGTGCACCTTGTCGGTCGGATACATAGCCTGACGGAGCGTCGAAACGTTCACGTAGGCCTGCACGGCGGCATCGAGAGCGTTGACACCCACCTGAGGCTTGAACGCCGCATGGGATGCCTTGCCGTGGAACTCGACGTCGATCTGAGCCACAGCGAGGAAGTTCTTATCGACGACGTCGTCGTTGGCGGGGTGCACCATCATCGAAGCGGCCGCGTCGGTGAAGGCGCCGGCGTTGATCAAATCGACCTTGCCTCCGTACGCTTCCTCGGCCGGTGTGCCGAGGATGGTGACCCGGATACCGAGGTCCTCGACCAGCGGAGCCAGGGCAATCCCCGCGCCGATCGCCGAGGTGGCGATGATGTTGTGGCCACAGGCGTGGCCGACCTCGGGGAGCGCATCGATCTCACAGCAGATGACCACTTCGGGACCTTCAGTACCGACGCGGGCGGCGAACGCGGTCTCGAGTCCGTACGCGGGATACTCGACGGCGAAGCCCTTCTCCGTCAAGAAGGCCGCCAATTGGGCAGACGTCTCGAACTCCTGGAAGGCGATCTCCGGATGGTCGTACATCCATCGTGACAGATCCCGCAATTCGTGCTCAACCCCATCGAAGGCCTGAGCCGCTGTCTCTTTGGTGGTCATGGTGCTCCCTTCAGTCGCTCGTGGCCCGTAATCAGTAATCCGTAAACCGGGCTGGTAGCCGATAGCTGGTGGATGGCAGCTCCCACGAGGCTACACACGCGGGGAATGGGTGCAGCCGTCAGGGGTTGAAAAGCCG
>CAZWDQ010000056.1:0-4458 GCA_964632475.1 uncultured Acidimicrobiaceae bacterium | reverse complement strand
GCCATGGGACAGTATCAAGACGAAATCAAGAAGATCGGCCCACCGTCGGCTGAACTGCGGGCACAGGTGCCGGAGGTCTACGAGGGTTTCGCTACGACGTACCGCGCCATCTACAAGGACGGGGCGCTTCCCGCAGCTACGAAGGAGCTGATGGCCGTCGCTATCGCCATTTCTCAGGGCTGCAAAGGGTGCATCGCTAGCCACGCTCGGGGAGCCGTCCGCAAGGGAGCTACCGAGGAGCAGATGGCAGAGACCATCGGCGTCACCATCCAGATGGGTGGAGGACCCGCCTCGGTGCACGGCCCGGAGGCATGGGAAGCCTTCAAGGAATTCAAAGAGCGCTACGGATGACCCCAATCTTCGCCTCGTTCCCTTCACCATCTCAGAACGTTCTCGAGATCGGCCCGCTGACGATCCACTTCTACGGGATCATGATCGCCATCGGCGTGATCGTTGCGGTCCTGGTCGCCAAGCGCCGATACGAGCGTTTCGGCGGCAGCGGCGAACTCCTCGAAAGGGTATCGATCTGGACCGTCGCTATTGGCTTCCTGGGGGCACGACTCGGATATGTCCTGACCCACACCGGAGACTTCATCGACCGTCCCTGGGGCGTTCTCTTCATCTGGGAAGGAGGACTCGCACTCTATGGAGGTCTCACACTCGGAGCGGTCACGGCGATCTATCTGCTCCGCAGATGGAAAGGAGACATCCTCGCATTCGGCGACGCCGTCGCGGTCGGGGTTCCCCTCGCCCAGGCCATCGGCCGGTTGGGCAACTACTTCAACCAGGAACTCTTCGGCACTCCCACGGATCTTCCGTGGGCGGTGCAGATCGATCCCAACATTGCAGCCGCGGCCGGGTACTCCGGTTTCACCACGTTCCACCCGACGTTCCTCTATGAGTCTCTGTGGAACATCTTCCTCACCGCGGGAGTCATCCTCTGGCTCGAGCACCGGGGGAAGCTGGCGAAGGGCTCATCCATTGCTCTCTACCTCATGATCTACGGGGCAGGCCGATTCCTCATGGAGTTGATGCGCACCGATACGACGTTCCGGTTCCTCGGACTGAGCCGCAACGGCTGGATCTCCGCCGGTGCGGTTCTCTTCGGCATCGGGATGTTCTGGTGGATGCAGCGTCGCGGCGAGCAGCGAGTGCTTGTGGGACCGCCCGTCTTCATCGCACCCGGTGCTCAGACGATCGCCGCGGCACCGATCGATGACGATGGGCCGTCTGACACCGGAACCGAAGACACGTCCGGCTTGTCATTTGGTGACGGCAAGGGCGGATAGTCGCCGCCTACTTGAATCCGATCTCGGCGAGCCTTCCCCGGACGGTCTCGTCATCGAGGAGGCGACGCAGCGCGATCACGGCCAGCCGATCCCAGCGACTCTCACGAACGGCGAAGTCGTAACGCTCGTTCGCCACGAACCGGAATCCAAGTCCAGCAGCGTTGGCGACCGTTTCGAGTGTCATCCCCCAATCGGCTCGACCTTGCTCGACGGCGGCAGCCACGCCGTTGTGTGTCTTGACCTGGTGGAGATATCCGGGGGGTTGGGATCCATCCAGAAGTTGATCGATCAAGATACGTGTACCGCTTCCGGGGTTCCGATTGACCATGCGACAGCGATCAGTGCGGATCGTCTCGATCAATTCGTCGTGATCGATGCCATCGAATCCCGGTTGGTCGGTCCGGTACACGAGGCCCTGCCGCCGGTCGTAGCCGGAGATGAGGCGAACCCCGGCTGGGAGGAACGACTCGTTGTAGCGGCCTGTGCCAGCATCGAGCAGGTGCGTACCGGCGATGTCACCCTCGCCACGTCCGAGGGCTGCGAGGCCGGCAGTTGAGCCGACCGGGATTGCCTTGATCCGATACCCGTCCGCAGACAGCAGACCAAGCAGATAGTCGAGGCCGACGCAGTGGCTTCCGATGACGACGAGATCCGGAATGCGAACACGGTCCTCGAGCAGACGCACAACCATCCGTTCTGCCGCAGCGACGTACTCGGTGGAAGCTGGAATGCGAACGAATCCGTCTGCTCTGCCGAATGCTGTGACGCTTCCCGATCCGGCGCCGAGTGGATAGGCGGCCAAACCATCGTTCCCATCGACGAGGTCGACGAGGGAATACTCGGTGCGCCCGGGTACTGAGACGATACGTATCGGTGCGATGGCCACGACCGTGTGAACCGCATCCTCCGGCACGCCGGAGAGCCGCCGCAACAGGGGAGCCACGAATTCGTGGAAGGTGAAGATGGCCGACGTCGGAAAGCCGGGGAGCACGACGACGGGAGTGCCGCCGATGACGGAGAGGAGAATCGGCTTGCCCGGCTTGAGAGCCACGCCGTGCACGACGATCCCCGGCGAATTCGGGAGACGTCCCGCCAGGCGAGTGACGGCTTCCGAATTGACATCGCCCTCACCTTTCGACGTTCCGCCGGAGAGCAGCACCACGTCTACAGCGTTTGGCCCGGCGACGAGCGTTTCCAACATCGACTCGACCACGTCGACGTCATCCGGAGCGACGCCGGACGGTACCGGTTCGCACCCGAGTTCGGCGACGGCATCGAGGAGCATCGGCTGGTTCGAGTCGAAGACCTGCCCGAGGGTGAGCGCATCGCCCGGTCGCACGATCTCGTTCCCTGTGGAGACGACGGCGACCCGCGGCTTCGAGATCACGTCAACACGAGAGATGCCAACGGCGGCCAGTACTGCCGTATCTCGCGAGGTCAGGGCAATTCCACGGCGAAGGACCGTGTCGCCGCGACCGATATCCGAACCGGCGTACGACACGTTCGCCCCCGGAGCGACCGAGCGAGAGATCTCGATGCTCCCGCCCACGGGTTCGGTGTATTCGATCATGACCACCGAGTCGGTTCCCCGCGGGACAACCCCACCGGTGGCGATCTGCACGGCGGTACCGGTCGGTGTGTCGAAGCCTTCGCTGGGCGTATCACCCGCCGCGAGCGTCACGTCAGATAGAGCGAGAGTGATCGGCTCGAGTTCTTCAGCTCCGTACGTATCGACGGCGTGGACGGCGAATCCGTCGACATTGCTGCGATCGAAGCCGGGGACGTCGACCGCCGCCTCCACATCGGCAGCAAGGATCCGTCCCAAGGCACGACCTAGGGGGACCTGTTCGATTCGCGGACCAAGGTGGCTACAGGCGTTGGCGAACGATGCATGGGCGGCATCCTCTTCGACGACGTTCAGGAACTGCCGTTGTCTCACGAGCTGCAATCCCCGTGATAGCAGTGCACCGTCACCTCGGTGCCTTCCGCATATCCCTCGAGCGCAGCAGGAATCACGACGAATCCCGAAGCCCTGGTCACAGACGAGAGAACTGAGGAACCGGAGATTGCCACGGGGTTGACGAGTTCCTCGTCGAGGATGACCCGTGCGTAGTCGGTACGTCCGATCTGTGAGACGATTCTGCGAGCAAGCGTGCGTCTCACGGTGAGGTAGGGCCAGTCGGGTGATCGACCGCCGAGCAACCGAACGACGGGACCGGCGAAGAAGTCATAGGCGGCGAGACAGGAGACGGGGTTGCCAGGGAGGATGACGACACGGGCCCCATTGATGGCACCGATCCCGGTTGGTGCCGAGGGTCTCATCGTGATGCCGTGAATCGACAGAGTGCCAAGTTTGTTGACGAGAACGGGGACTCGATCCTCCGAGCCGACTGATGCTGCACCGGCTGTGACGATGACGTCGGCGCCGGGGCGAGCAAGGGCCTCTTCCATGGAACCCTCCTCGTCCCGGAGTCGAACGACTCCTGGGATGCCTCCGTCGCGCTCAACGAGGGCCGCGAGCATCGGGGAATTGGAGTCAACGATTTTCGTGCCGACCGGAGCGGCCCCCGGCGGAAGGAGTTCGTCACCCGAGACGATGATCCGAACGATGGGTCGTCGAACAACCTGGATCGGGTCATGGCCGATCGAGGAGAGGAGTCCGACGTCCTGGGGGAGGAGATACCTCCCGGAACCGAGGATCGATGCACCGGCTGCAACGTCCTCTCCGACTCTTCCCACGTTCCGGCCGACAGGTACCGGAGATGTGGCCTCGATGTGATCTCCCGAACCGCTTGTGTTCTCAACCATCAGAACGGCGTCAGCGCCGTCCGGCATGGGTGCGCCGGTCACGATTGTCACGCATTGCCAGTGAGCGACGGGGTCGTCGGGGACGGTTCCCGGCATCGAAATGCCCACGACCTTCAGAGGAATCGGGTTGTAGGCGGTAGCGCCGTAGGTGTCCTCGGCCCGCACCGCGTATCCATCCATCATCGAGCGTGGAAATGCAGGAACGTTCACGGTGCTGACAACATCGCTCGCGAGCACCCTTCCGGCCGCTGTCATGACACCCACCGATTCCGGCGGGAGCGCCGAAATCCCGTCGAGTGCCGCGTCGAGAGCCTCCTCAACCGAGGAGCGATCGCGGAAACCACGCATCCGGATGTCAGGG
>CAZWDQ010000055.1:0-12721 GCA_964632475.1 uncultured Acidimicrobiaceae bacterium | reverse complement strand
CTCATACAATCAGCACATGAAGCTGGCTCGCGAGATGGAACGACGTCTAGAACGCCTGGTCGACGGTGCCTCTGCAGCGGTCTTCCGCGGGAAGATGCACCCGGTTGACATGGCCGACCGGCTCTTGCGTCAGGCCGACTTCGTCATGGCAGAAGGAGACGCCGGCCCCGAGATCCCGAATCGGTGGGTCCTGGGAATCAACCCGTCCGACCTGCCTCCCGAGGTCGATCCTGAAGAACTCAACCAAGAGCTCACCCACGCAGTCGCCGGGTTCGCCGCAGATCGTGGGTGGAGAATCAACGGACCTGTTGTCGTGGAAGTTGTGTCCGACGCCGCCGTGCCGCGTGGCCTCACCGACTGCTCGGGTACCAGCGAGCCCGGATCCATCGAGCCGTGGAGCCAACTGGTCGCAGCCTCACCCCCACTGGTCGTCGAGATCTCAGACAACCGCTCGGTTCTGGGTCGGGCGACGGAGAGCGATGTCATCGTCTCGGTTCCGGAGCTGTCGCGGAGGCAGGCGATCATCGTGAGATCGGGTCAAACGGTAACGATCGCAGACCTCACTTCGGCGAACGGAACCCATGTGAACGGCGCACTCATCGGCGCCGACCCGTTTCCTCTCGTCCCGGGCGATACCGTGACGATGGGTGACATCGACTTCGTCTTTCGACCAATATGAGCGCTCCATGCCAGCACTGATTCTCAACACGCTGAAGATCCTCTTCTTGGTTCTCATGTTCCTGTTCCTCTGGCAGGTCGGGTTGGCGATCCGGAGCCACATCGGGACCGGCCCGTCGGTGAAACGAACGAAGGGTGGTCACGAACTTGTAGTGTTGCGCGGCGAAGCGAAGAAGGGAGCAAGATTCCGTCTCAGACCCTCAGGGCACACGATCGGACGCAGCTCGGAGGCGGACGTAGTCATCGACGACCCCTACGCTTCTGAATTCCACGCCAGGGTCGAGACGCATGATGGTGGCACGACGGTCCATGACCTCGGAAGCACCAACGGCACATACGTCAACGGTCGACGCATCACCGTCCCGACGCCTGCCGGAAAAGGCGATACCGTACAAATCGGCAAGACCATTTTCGAGGTGAGATGAGATACGTCTGGGCGACCGGAACCCACCAGGGCAGGATCCGCGACCGTAACGAGGACTCGGTGTACCCGGAGACCTCCGGCGCAGGAAACGGTCCGATCGTCGTCGGTGTCGCCGACGGCATGGGTGGTCACGTCGCAGGGAACATTGCCAGCGCTCTCGCCCTCGCCACTGCCACCGAAGCCGCCCCTGATTCCGACACAGAGACGGTCGAACGCGTTATCTCCGCCAACGAGGCGATCCTTGAACGGGTGCGGGGGCAACAGGAGCTGTCGGGCATGGGTACAACCATGACGCTCGGCCGGTTCCTCGATGACGGAACCCTCGAACTGGTTCACGTCGGCGACAGCCGCTGCTACTTGGCCCGCGACGGGGAACTCCGCCAACTCTCGACCGATCACACCGTCGTGGCCGAACTGGTCGCCCTCGGCCACCTCAAACCCGAAGATGTCGACAGGCATCCGCAACGTCATCTGGTGACTCGAACATTGGGACTCGGACCCGTCGAAGTCGAGAGCCAATCTCTGCCGCTGAAAGAGGGCGATCGGTTGCTGTTCTGCTCGGATGGGCTTACTTCGATGGTCAATGATGACGACATCCGTCGCATCGTCACGGCCGGAGACGACTCTGAGGCGACCGTCTGGAACCTCATCGAGACCGCCAACAGCGCAGGCGGTGTCGACAACATCACGGTCGCCATGGTCGACGCCCGGGGATGACCCGCAACACCGAGGCGGCGTTCGTCCTCGCCGGGACGGTGCTTGCTTCGGTCGGAGTGGCAATGGTCCAGTTCGCCGGTGGTGGGTGGCTGGATGCCGACGTCGCCCTCACGTTCATCTCGTTCGCACTCGCCTTCGGTTCGCTCCACATCTCATTCCGTCTCTGGGCACCGAACGCCAACCCTCTCATTCTTCCGATCGCAGCGTTCCTGGCCGCGATCGGATCCGTCGAGGTGTTCCGACTCGACCCCGAGTTGGCCGCACTGCAGCGATGGTGGCTCGTACTGGCAGGAATTGCCGGCGCGTCGGTCGTATGGCTACTCAGGTCCTCCGGCGTGGCCGTTCTTCGTCGCTATCGATATCTGTTCCTCACAGCGGCCATGTTGCTGCTCCTCCTACCCCTGCTACCAGATGCGTGGCCAATCCACGGGGCGACCGTGAACGGGTCCCGCCTCTGGGTTCGCGTCGACCTCCCGTTCGCCATCCGTGCGCTGTCGTTCCAACCCGGTGAGATCGCCAAAGTCTTCCTGACCGTCTTCCTCGCTTCCTATCTCGCCGACCGGTCGGAAGCGATGTCGACGGTCTCGCGGAAGGTTGGTCCCTTCAGGATGCCCGAACCCCGGCATCTCGGACCGGTCATCGTCGCAGCAGGAGTCGCCTTCGTCGTACTGGTCTACCAGCGAGACCTCGGAGCGGCGTTGCTGCTCTTCGGCTTGTTCATTGGAATGCTCTACGCCGCGACCGGACGGGGCTTCTACCTCGGCACGGGACTCGCCCTTACCGCTGCCGCCGGAGTTGCCGCCTACTCCATGTTCACCCATGTGCAAGTTCGGATCTCTGCCTGGATCGATCCGTTCGCCGACTACACGGGGGCCGGGTATCAGACGGCACAGGGTCTGTTCGCCATGGGCAGCGGGAGTCTGACCGGATCGGGCCTCGGTCTTGGAAGGCCGGACTTGATACCGGCTGCAGCCACCGACTTCATGTTCGCTGCTGTAGCCGAGGAACTCGGACTGGCTGGATCGATCGCCGTCATCACTGGCTATGCGTTCCTGGTGACCGTCGGGTTCGGCATTGCGTTGAGATCACGGGACCGGTTCAGGAAGTACCTCGCCGCCGGACTCACAATCCTCATCGGCCTCCAGTCATTCCTGATCATCGCCGGGATCGTTCGACTCTTGCCCCTGACCGGTATCACCCTGCCGTTCATGTCATACGGGGGTTCTTCGCTTCTCGCCTCCGCCATGATCGCCGCCCTGTTGGGACGCATCTCACATGAGGAGCGCACGTGAACACCCCCGTGCGTCGGATCGTGTGGGCTCTCCTCGCCGGATTCCTGGTGCTCACTCTCGCGACCACATGGATCCAGGTCGTCGCCGGTCCCTCATACCGCGACGATCCTCGCAATCCGCGCCTCTCAGCATGGCGTGTCGGCCGAGAACGAGGCGCAATCGTCACCGACGACGCCACAGTCGTCGGGCGTTCCAATCCGAATCCGGAGGATCCACAGACGTTCACCCGGGTGTATCCGACAGTGGACCGCTACGCACACACGATCGGCTACGTCTCGGTGCTCTTCGGGTCGCGTGGCCTCGAGCGGACACGAGAACAGGACCTCGTCTCTCACCGGGATTCCACGATCTCCGGCGTCCTGAATGCAGTTCTCGGAGGGGATCCCAGACCCCGTGGCCTCCGACTCACGTTCGACGATGACCTTCAGCAGGCCGCCGCCGACGCCCTCGATGGATCACGCGGTTCCATTTTCGCTCTCGACCCAACGACCGGCGCCGTTCTCGCAAGTGTTTCAACACCCGGATTCGATCCGAACACGCTCGTCAGATCTGATGCCGGCCCTGCAGGCGAAGCCCTCGAGGAAGATCCTGACATCCCTCTCCTCCATCGAACGATCGCCACGACCTATCCCCCGGGATCAACGTTCAAGGTGATCACGACTGCTGCAGCCCTCGAGACCGGCATCGCAGGACCGGCAACCGAGTTCGCCGATCCCCAGGCGCTCGAATTGCCCGGAACGTCCTCGACCATCCACAACTATGACGATGGGCTGTGCGGCGATGGAGAGTCGGTGACGCTCGCTGAGGCATTCGTGCGTTCCTGCAACACGACCTTCGCAGCCCTGGGTATGCAGGTGGGTGCCGAAGCCCTCACCGCGACCGCCGAGGCCTTCGGATTCAACCAAGAGATCCCATATGACCTCCCGGTCCTTGCGTCTTCGATGCCCGAAGCCGACGACTTCGTCGACGATCCGGCTGCCGCCGCCCAGAACTCGCTCGGCCAGCGGGACGTACGAGCGACACCGATCCAGATGGCGTTGGTTGCCGCAGCCGTCGCCAACGAGGGCAACATCATGATCCCGTACGTGATCGGCGATGTATTCACCCACGACGGGAAGATCGAATCACACACGGAACCGACCCTATGGCGACGGGCGATCAGTCCGGCGAGTGCAGCCATCCTGTCGGATCTGATGGAGCAGGTCGTCCTGTCCGGCACGGGCCGCAATGCGGCGGTTCCCAGCATACGAGTGGCAGGGAAGACCGGTACTGCCGAGGTAACCGGAGCATCTCCACACGTCTGGTTCATCGGGTTCGCTCCCGTTGATCCAGAGCCGGGAGAACGCCAGATCGCTCTCGCTATCGTCCTCGAAGACGGGGGCCCGGCAGGAGAGACAGCATCCGGCGGCTCAGTAGCAGCCCCGATAGCGGCGAAACTGTTCGAGACGTATCTGAAGTAGTCAAGCCGCAGCGCAGCTGCCAGCCTCCAGCAAGACCAGAGCCGTAACAGCCCCACCGACCTTCGTGCTGGCAGCTGGAGGCTGGTAGCTGGCAGCTTGTTGACCCACTCATAGCTCCACCCGTCGGTACCATCTTCACTGACCATGCAAGATCGCGTTCTCTCCGACCGGTACCGGATCCTCTCCCACCTCGCACGAGGCGGGATGGCCGACGTATACGAGGCCGAAGACACCCTGCTCAACCGACGAGTAGCGGTGAAGGTCCTGCACGCCAATTTCGCTTCCGATCACGCCTTCGTGACGCGCTTCAAGCGGGAAGCCCAGGCAGCGGCCAACCTGAGCCATCCCAACATCGTCGCTATCTACGACTGGGGCCAAGAGGACTCGACCTACTACATGGTCATGGAGTTGATCGAAGGTCGGACGCTCCGCGACATCCTCAAGTCCGAAGGGGCTCTGTTTCCCCGCAGAGCGGCAGAGATTGCCGCCGAGACCGCGGCGGCACTAACCGTCGCACACCAGGCCGGTGTGGTCCACCGCGATATCAAGCCCGGCAACATCATGATCACAGCAGACGGTGCTGTGAAGGTGACCGATTTCGGGATCGCTAGGGCACTCGACGACTCCGAGGAGCTGACGAAGACCGGCGCCGTCATCGGTACCGCCACGTACTTCTCCCCTGAACAAGCTCAGGGGCTGCCTGCCGATGGCCGCTCAGACGTCTACTCGCTGGGTGTCGTGTTGTACGAGATGCTTGCCGCAACCCCGCCGTTCACAGGGGAAAGCCCCGTGGCGGTGGCCTACCAGCATGTCTCGGAGTATGCCCCGGCCGTCTCTCAAATCAATACGGACGTCCCGCCCGAACTCTCGGCGATCGTCGAAGCGTCGATGGCCAAGAACCCCGATGATCGGTATGCCACGGCAGCGGATTTGCGATCCGACTTGCTCCTCTTCCTCTCCGGACGACAGCCCATCGTCGTCGGTGCAGCAGCAGCCGCCGCGGCCACCGCACTCGTACCCCCACCTGCGACCGTTCCGCCAGACGAAACCGCTCGGGCCGTCGCATACCAAACCGAGGACAGCACAACCGGTCAGGGAACATACGTTGCCGCAGTCATCGCCCTCTTGGCGCTGCTCGCCGTCGGCGTCTTCATCCTGTTGCGACTCTTCACCGGCGGAGGCGCCTCCTCGGATCTGGTGACCATCCCCAACCTTCAACTCGTGGAAGCGGAGGCAGCGTCCCGGACACTCCAGGAGCTCGATCTCAAGGTGTTGAGCCGCCTCGAGAACAGTGACACGGTTCCTCAGGGCGTCGTCATCGACACCGACCCGCTCGCCGGTACCGAAGTGGAGAAGGGGTCATTCGTGACCCTGATCGAGTCAGCCGGCACCGAGCAGTTCACAGTCCCACAAGTGATCGGCGAGACTGAAGAAGTGGCCAGGGCCCTCATCGAGGCACAGGGCTTCCAAATCGGCCTCGTCGAGTACTCCCTCTCAGAAGACGTCTCCGAGCAGACCGTCATGACGCAGAGTCCATCCGGCGGCACACCGGCCGTCGCCGGCTCACTCGTGGATCTCGTCGTCTCGAAGGGACCCTTCTCTCTCGAAGTGCCGGATACTGCTGGCATGTCGGCGGAGGCAGCCCAACTCGAACTCGCACAAGCGGGATTCAGCAACGTCGTGACCGACCAGGAGTTCTCTCCAGACATCGCAGCGGGATTCACCACCAGGACCGATCCGGAGGCCGGGCGAGTCGTCGGTAGAGATGACTCCATCACTGTTTGGGTGTCGGAGGGCCCCGAGCCGACGATCGTCCCTGATCTCGAAGGCAAGACTGCCAGAGAGGCGAACACCGCAGCCACCGAGGCGAATCTGGTGCTCGTCGACAATGGGACATCCGAAGTCAGCGCCGCCAGTAGTCTCGAAGGTCGCGTCGCTACACAGGATCCTGGTGCCGGCGAAACGGTGGATTCCGGAACTGAAGTGCGGATCACGATCGGTGTCCTCACACAGGTCGCCGTCCCCGACTTCACGGGTAAGAGCGCGGCCGAAGCGGCATCTGCCGGAGCGGCCGTCGGTCTGGATGTCGTCGTCGCCGGACCAGTCGCATTGCAGCCGGGCGATCCGAACATCGGTCTAGTTGCCGATCAGGACCCGCCCCAGGGGACCACCGTCAATGACGGCAGCCAGGTGGCAGTCTTCATCGGAGAGATCGAACAGGTCTCGGTTCCGAACGTCGTGAACAAGACAGAGGCCGATGCGACCAACACCCTCACCGCCGCCGGCCTGGTTGTGACCAACACCTCGTTGGTGAGCCCCACGGTCCCTGCCGGAACCGTCATCTCCCAGACTCCGGGCCAAGGCACGACGGTGGACAAGGGTTCAACGGTCGAGATCGTCGTATCCACTGGCCCGCCGGCGACCACGACAACACCGACGACCGCAGCGCCCTGATGGCTCTCCTCATCGAGGAGGAACGCAACGCAGCGCTCTTCTCCTGGTATCGCAGAGAGAAGCGGTCGTTCCCATGGCGAGGGGAGGCCGACCCCTATCGGATCCTCGTCTCTGAGGCGATGCTCCAACAGACACAGGCCTCGCGGGTGATCCCCTTCTACGAGAGGTTCGTCACGCGATTCCCGACCGTCGAGTCACTAGCGGCGGCTGATCTCCACGACGTCCTCGGTCTGTGGACGGGGCTCGGATACAACTCCCGGGGCCTTCGCCTTCGCGAGGCTGCGAGGAGAATCCAGGCAGATGGATGGCCGACAACTCCGACAACGCTCATCGAACTCCCGGGGGTCGGCCCCTACACCGCATCCGCGATCGCTTCGTTCGCCTTCGGAGCCAACGTTCCAGCCGTTGACACAAATCTGCGACGGGTCTTGAGTCGGTGGAACGGAGAGCCCCTCAACGGCGCGTCCCTCCAAGCCGCTGCTGTCGTCGCCCTCGGAGATCCCGCATCGGACTGGAATCAGGCCATGATGGACCTCGGCGCAACGATGTGCGTTTCGAAGATGCCCAACTGTGGCGTCTGCCCGGTCAGAGACTGGTGCTCGGGTCCGGCCTCCTACACCTCGGCACCCGCCCAGGGCCGCTTCGAAGGGTCTGCTCGGCAGTTGCGTGGCGCCATCATCCGATCCCTCGTCAGGAGCGACGCGACCTTCCGCGACATCATCCAACAGACCGGCTTCCCGACGACTCAGGTGGAAATGGCCCTCGCAGACCTGATGTCGGAGCAGTTGGTGAGCCGGGATGAGACCGGGGTGTACCGAATAGCGGAGTAGGCGTACTCCATGGTCCGTAATCCGTCGTCCGTAAGCACCGAAGTACAGAGATGTTCCGCGAGTACTGAGTACTGATTGCTGACTACCGGGCGAGGAAGTCTTGGCGAACGAAGTTGGCCAGGAGGTCCTTGCCCGCCACCGTCATAATCGACTCGGGGTGGAATTGGACGCCTTCTATCGGGAGGTCACGGTGGCGAACACCCTGGATGACCCCGTCCTCCGACGTTGCCGTGATCTCCAGTATCTCTGGAACGTACGTGGCGGCGAGCGAGTGGTAGCGGGTCGCTTTGAATCGCGGGGGAAGGCCTTCGAACACGCCCCTCCCGTCGTGGTCGATGATGGACATCTTGCCGTGTCTCGGCTCCGGAGCCCGACCGATCGTCCCACCAAAAGTGGTCACGATCGTTTGATGCCCGAGGCACACACCAAGTGTCGGCACTTCGGATCCGATCGTTCGAAGGTACTCCACGGTGTACCCCGTGTCGTCAGGCGTTCCGGGGCCCGGTGAGATCACGAGCCGATCTGGCTTCAACTTCACCGCTTCGACCGGAGCGAGCTCGTCGTTCCTGATCACGATGGGTTCGGCGCCAAGTTCGCCGAAGTACTGCACGAGGTTGTATGTGAACGAGTCGTAGTTGTCGACTACGAGGACCTTCATCCGATCGTGCCGCCACTGTCGAGCATGTTCGTCCCGATCCAGTCATAGACAAAGAAGAGCGCCACGAGCGCCACGAGCACGACAACGACGGCGATCACGACTTTGAGGGCCATCGGCCCAGGTAGTCCAAGGAACCACTGTTTCATGCGGAAATCGCCTCCCAGTTTGGACCGTCGACAAGCTCAGCAAATACGATCAGTCGCTGTCGCGACGAGAACTTCGGATGACACGTCGTGAGGGTGAGCCATGCCCCTTCGCGAGGCTCCGTGACCCAGAGTTCAGTCGGCTGAACGATGATGATCTCACGGACCTCGTACGTATGAGTACCGATAGCCGTATCAACTTCGATGCTGTCGCCCGGCGACAGATCACCGATCTCGTGGAACGGAGCACCGTAGGTTGTTCGATGCCCGGAGATGACCGAATTGCCCGGCAGGCCCGGAAGCGGCGTGTGCGGCATGTGGCCGGCACCATTCTTCAGGTTGCGAAGCTCAACACCCTCTACGACCGCCCATCCCTCTTCAAGACGTTCGATCGTCGGGATCCGGATGACGGCGAACGCTTGCCCCGGTTCTGGGGGAGTCTCAACGAGAAGGGTCCTCTTCTCGGGAACCAGCGGGGCTCCATCGTCGGTCGTTGATCCTCCCGCTCCCGAAGTGAAGGTTCCGTCTGGATTGACGGTGCCCTCCCCCGGAGTCCCAGTGGATGACGGCGGCACATACTCGACCTCGGTCACTTCTGCCGTTTCGAAGTGCTCTTCCGCCTCTGCACTCAGGGCTTCCTGATGCTGCTGTGAAAACCATGTTGTGACGAACAACTGTTGGACGACGAACCCGAGGATCAGAAGGCCAACCACGATGCTCGTCCAGCCAACGACACGGACGACGCGGGTCAGGGCCCCCATCGATCGGGAGCCCGATTGCTCCACCGCCGCCGTCGTCGGTTCGTCCATGATGACTCAGCGTACCGACGCGGCCACACAACGGTGGCCCTTCTCTCGTTGGGATGGGAGCCGCGTATGGCTACTCTTCTCCCCATGCCAGTCTCAAAAGGCCGCAAGAAGGCCAACAAGCGACCGACCCCACCCAAGAAGCCTGCCGTCAGCCAGGTAGAGGACCAGGGCCCATCGCCAACCTGGTACGTCGCCACGATGTTCGGTCTCATGGCTGTCGGGATCGTCGTGATCCTGATCAACTACATGGGAGTCCTACCGGGAGGAACGTCGAATCTCTACCTGCTCGGTGGTCTGGCGATGATCGGGGTCGGCTTCGCCATGACCCTCAACTATCGGTAGGCGATCCGCATTGGCGGATCGGGTACTGAGTACTCAGTACCAAGGATTCAGTACTTCATAACTACACGCGTGTAGTTATCCACGGATTGGCCCACAGGGTGGGGAGAAGTGCGTGCTCGTGTATCCCCGACTCCTACTTCAGTCGGCGAGTTCGAGGATCGTTCCATTCGCTGTGCCCCCGCCTTCGCACATCGCCTGGAGACCGTACCGGGTGCCGGATCGCTCCATCTCGTGAAGGAGCGTCGTCATCAGGCGTGCTCCGGATGCGCCGAGAGGATGCCCGAGCGCTATCGCTCCCCCATTCACGTTCACTCGATCCCAATCGGCGCCGGTGTCGTGTAGCCAGGCGCCAACCACGGATGCAAAGGCCTCGTTGATCTCGAACAGTCCGATGTCGTCGATTGAGAGCCCTGCCTTCGCCAGCACCTTCTCCGTCGCAGGGATCGGGCCGGTGAGCATCGTGACGGGATCTGTTCCGACGACGGAGAACCCCTTGAACCTCGCACGCGTCCGCAGTCCGAGTTCCTTGGCTTTGGTCTCGCTCATGATGAGGACCGCAGCAGCGCCGTCGGTGATCTGTGACGAGTTCCCTGCGGTGACGACGCCGTCTTCCTTGAATGCAGGCTTCAGGCCGCCGAGGATCTCTACGGTCGTCGATGGCCGGATGCCACCGTCCAGAACCACCGGTTCCTCCTGCCCTTTGACAGCAATCGGGATGATCTGCGACTTGAACCGCCCCTCTTCGGTGGCCCGGTGGGCTCGCATCTGTGAGTCGTAGGCGATCTTGTCGAGATCTTCACGGGACAGCGACCATCGCTCGGCGATCATCTCTGCCGAGATTCCCTGAGGGACGAGTCGATGATCGTATCGGGTGGACATCTTCGGGCCGAACGGCTTCCCCGGACCCTGGGAGAACGAGATCCCCATCGGAACCCGCGTCATCGATTCGACACCGGCTGCCACCACGACGTCGTAGACGCCGGCCATGATGCCCTGGGCCGCGAAGTGGGCCGCCTGTTGGCTGGATCCGCATTGTCGGTCGATGGTGACGCCCGGGACGGTCTCGGGCCATCCGGCGCCGAGGACCGCATTCCGCCCGATGTTGAACGTCTGCTCCCCAACCTGGGAGACGCAACCCATGATCACGTCATCGACCAGGACAGGGTCAAGGCTGTTCCGCTCAGCGAGGGCTGTCAGCGTCTCGGCTGCGAGGTCGACCGGATGCCATTCGGCGAGGGATCCGTTCCGCCTCCCCATCGGTGTCCGCACTGCGTCAACGATCACGGCGGTTTCCACGGAAGCCTCCCAAAGTGACGGGCGTGGAGACGATCGGACTCGAACCGACGACCCCCTGGTTGCAAACCAGGTGCTCTCCCAACTGAGCTACGTCCCCGCGTGACCGGGAGTGTACCGGTCGACCGGCCATGCCGAACGTGTCAGAACTTGAAGATCATGAAGACGAACGCGACGAAGAGCAGCCCGACCCTGGCGTGTCCCGCGTTGACCACCTGCTTGACGAGGGCGTTGATAGCGTCATCCGATTGGTCGGGATCGTCCATCATCCGTTCCACACGGTCGGTGCGGGGTGTCGCGTAGAACAGGTCGATGACGACCGCGATCGTGGCGAAGAGGATCCCGACGCCGATCCAGATCTCCTCGAATTCGATGTAGGAGGAGATCCCCACCAGCCAAAATCCGAACACGATGGTCGAGACTCCCGCGATGTTGAAGAGCCGTCGGTTCGTTGTGCCCACCCGCCGGAACACCGCGACGAGCGCACCCTCATCGCCTCCACGCGAGGCAGCCGCCATCAACGCCTCGACATAGATCGACCCTCCCATCCAGACGATGACAGAAAGGATGTGAAACAGCGTGACCCAGTCGCGCATTGTGCCTCCCAGCGGCTTCGTGGGAATCGAGGCTACCCGCTGGCTTTCCCATATCGAAGTGTGTCATCGACCGTTGCTCCGACCGTCACCGGATCGGTCAACACGATGATCGGAAGGTCACCCGACGCTCTGCTGATACGCTCCCGGTCGGCGGCTTCGACGGCAGGGTCGAGAGCGATTGCCGCCACCACTCGCTTGGTGAGGATCCGTTCGGCGTCGATAACTGACGAGGCTTGCAACGTTCGGTAGCCCCTCTCCACGAGGCTCCTTGCCGCCTTGTCCGCCACTTCGTCGATTGCCCCGACGATGAGCACCGACCCTTCCCTTTCGATACGTTCCGTCGATCGGGACCGCTCAACCAGCTGGAGGAGGCCGTTCACCATCAATCCAAGTTCGCTCCTGACGTCCTCGTCGGCGAGCTCGAGTCCGTCGAATCGTCTCCCGAGACCCCTAACCATGACCTGGGGGTCCGCCAGGATGCAGAGGCTGTTGTGGCCGAGGATGTCGCGGAGGTGGCCCTGTGACCGGGCTGTCCCCGATCCGCCCCCAACTCCGATGATCGCTGCGGGTTTGAAGTCGAGAGGTGAATCCGGACCTCCGGAGAGCCAGTCGATCGCATTCTTCATCGCTCCTGTGACCGACCAGTTGTACTCGGGGGTGGCGAACACGATCCCGTCCGCTTGTCGGACAGCCGACCGCAGTTCGTTCACAGAGTCGGGTGTTCCATGCTCCGTGATGTCGTCCAGGTCATACAGCGGGATCCCTTTGAGCGACGCAACGCTCGCCGTCACTCCACCGGGAAGACCCTCGAATGCGGCACGGAGCAGCGCTGTGTTGTATGAGGCGGAGCGAAGGCTGCCCGAGATGCCGACGAGGTGAGTCTGAGTCATGGTGTCAAGGAATCGCATTCGGCGCTCAGGCTATTCCCGGCCTGGCCTCTACGGCTCCCTCTTTGCTATCGTTCCCGCTCCGCGGGCCCATAGCTCAGCCTGGTTAGAGCGCATCCCTGATAAGGATGAGGTCCC
>CAZWDQ010000054.1:0-12823 GCA_964632475.1 uncultured Acidimicrobiaceae bacterium | reverse complement strand
GGGTCGTCGTCGGTCGCCGTCAGCAACGAGGACATGTTCCCTCGGCGATAGTCCGAGTTTCGCACGACGGTGAACGACGGAGTCAGATCAGGAGATAGCCCTTCGGGCTGGCGGCTGGCGGCTGGCGGCTGGCGACTCCCACGACCCCCTCCGGCGGCTCCTCCTCCTGAGGGGGAGGAGCCGATCACGGTTCCGAGTGAGGCTTCGACCGCTTCGGCACGCGCACCGGTGACGATGATCACCCGACCGACGCGGCTGGCCTCGACCGCTGCGATCGTCGTATTGAGCACGGTCGAACCCCGGAAGGGCAGGAGGAGCTTGGACCCCCCCATACGTTCGGAGGCTCCGGCAGCAAGGACTACTCCGGTGACCGCGGGCATGTCTCAGATTCCGATGATGTCCTCAGGAAGCACGGGAACCCGGGTCAGGTCTCTGCCCGTCGCCGCTCGAATCGCTGCAACGACCGCAGGCGTGGAGCTGATCGTCGGCGACTCCCCGATCCCCTTCGCCCCGAATGGGCCGAAGTGATCGCCCTCCTCGATGACTCGAGTGTTCACAGAGGGAGCATCCACGAAGGTCGGGATGAGATAGTCCGTGAACGTGGGGTTCCTGATGACGCCACCGTCGACAACCAGCTGCTCCATGACGGCGAGGCCGACCCCCTGAAGGGTGCCTCCCTCGAGCTGACCGACGATCGCCTGTGGGTTCAGCGCCTTGCCTACGTCCTGGGCCGTGTCGACCTGGACAACGCGAACCAAGCCGAGTTCCGGGTCGACGTCAACAACTGCCCGGTGTGCCGACACGACGAATCCTGCATGAACATCGCCTTGACCGTCTTCGTCGGGCGGAAACGTCTCGGGGTGACGGAACTGCACATGGTTCTCGACGGGGCCATCGGCGCAGATCTGCTCGACCGTCGCGACCAATTCGTCCCGTAGGTAGACGCCATCGTCGAGGAGTTCGTCTCCCCCATGGGCGGCGAGGATCTTGTCTCGAAGCCCGACAGAGGCAGCATGCACCGCTCCTCCGGTCATCTGTGTCTGGCGTGAAGCCGACGTCGAACCGGCCGAGCCGATCTGCGATGTGTCGTCCCACACGACTTCGACGTCATCCGTCCCCAGAATCGTCCTGGCGATCTGCTGACACACCGTGACGAGGCCCTGGCCCACTTCCATCGCTGCGGTGTGGATCTCCACACCATCAGTGGTCATGACCGCGCGAGCTTCAGAGAAGTCGTCGAAGCCTTCCGAGAATGCGAGGTTCTTGATGTTGACGGCGTAGCCAACCCCGCGCACGACCGATGAAGCAGGCGTCGTGAGTCCGGTGCCGCCGGGCAACAGTTGGGGATCATCCTCAACTTTGTCGTCGGGAAGCGGGATCGCCTCGACGGCATCCAACACAGCGAGCGTCGGGAGCGACCCATCGATGATCTGCCCGGACGTGGCGAGAGGGTCACCGGCAGCCAGGAAATTGCGTCGCCGTAGTTCGAGCGGATCCATGTCAAGAGCCTCAGCAAGGCGATCCATCTGCATCTCAGATCCGAAGCAGGTCTGCACGGCACCGAATCCACGCATCGCCCCACACGGTGGGTTGTTCGTCTTCACGGCCGACGCTTCAACGATCACGTTATCGCAGTTGTACGGTCCGACCACGAAGTAGGCGGCGTTGGCGATCACCGCGCGACTCGTGTGTGCGTATGCCCCGCCGTCGAGAATGAGTCGGGCCTCGACCTTCACAAGTTTCCCGTCCTCATCGGCCTCGTGGCGATACCACATCCGAGACGGATGCCGCTTGACATGGCCGACAAACGACTCGGAGCGGTCGTACGTCATCTTCACGGGACGACCGGTTGCCAACGAGAGCATGGCGACGTGAATGTGTAGCGAGATGTCCTCGCGGGACCCGAAGGCACCGCCGATCCCTGCCGGGTGGCAACGGATCTCGTCCGGCTCCATGGCGAGACAGGCGATGATCTGGCGATGGTCGACGTGGATCCACTGGCTCGTAACGTACAGATCGAGACCACCTTCGCCGTCGGGAATGGCGAACCCGGCCTCGGGTCCAAGCGGAGCCTGATCTTGCGTTGCGGTCTCGTAGAACCCTTCGACAACGACTGCGCCGGTGGCCGACTCGTCGCCGCGGCTGACCTTGAGATCCCGGAACGTCGAGCCCTCCTCGGCTGCCTTGTCTGGATCAACGAGAGGTGCCAGCGGCTCCCACTCGACCACGATCGCGGCGGCGGCAAGGCGGGCCGTCTCCTCGTCATCGGCGGCCACGACCGCGACCGGCTCTCCCCAGAAGCGGGCCACGCCGTCACAGAACACCGGCTGGTCCTGCTCTTCTTGCCCGAAGAGCGGCTCACCAGGGACGTCGTCCTGGGTCAGGACCGCGCGGACTCCGGCCATGGCCTTCGCAGGAGCGGTGTCGATCTTCAGAAGGCGAGCGTGAGCGTGCGGGCTTCGCAAGGTGGCGCCCCACAGCATGTCCTCCGATGAGAGATCGGACGCGTATTCAAACTTCCCTGTGACCTTCGATTTGCCGTCTGGCCGAAGCACACTGGACCCGATTCCGCCCTTGACCGTAGATTTGAGGCGTGTCGTCATGATCTCTCCCCCGTCACAGTCTCAAATGCCCGCAGAATCGCTCCGTAGCCGGTACATCGGCAGATGTTGCCGGAGAGCGCCTCCTTAAGTTCGATCTCGGTCGGGTGCGGATTGGAGTCGAGCAGATGGGAGCCGGCCACGACAATTCCCGGGGTGCAGAAGCCACATTGGACCGCGCCCTCGGCAAGCATCGCCTCCTGAACGGGATGGAGGTGTCCATCGGAGGAGAGTCCTTCGACGGTGGTCACCGATGACCCGTCGGCATCTGCTGCCATGACGAGGCACGAGCACACAGCTTCGCCTTCGAAGACGACGGTGCATGATCCGCACTCGCCTTGTTCACAAGCGTCCTTGGTCCCCGGAAGTCCGAGATCGTTCCTGAGAACGTTCAGGAGGCTCTCGTGTCCGGTGACGTCGAGAGTGCGTTCCTCACCGTTGATGGTGATCGTGACATTCATCGGAGACTCCGTTCCACAAGCCGTCTCGCCAGTACACCGGAGGCGTGTCTCCGGTATGCCTCGGTTGATCGGTGATCGGTGATCGGCCGAACCTCTTCGGTGACGATGCGAGCGAACTCATCGAGCGCGGCATCCGAGATCGTCGACTCGGCATTGATCATCTCTTCGGCCCGAGTGGCCCGCATCGGCGTGGTTGCGACCGACCCGAGCGCCACACGGATTCCGTCATCGCCTCGCATGACCAAGCAACTCACGGTCGAAATCACCATTGCGTTGCGAGCGCCCACCTTCGCGAACTCCTGAGCGACCGGCACATCTTCGGGAACCACGACCGCTGTGATGATCTCGTCGGCCGCCAGGGAGGTCCGCTTCACGCCGGTGAAGAAATCGTTCCATGGGATGGTCCGGGTTCCGCGTTCCTTGGAACGGACCTCGATCGAAGCCTCTGCGGCGACGATCCAGGGCAAGCCGTCACCGGCGGGGCTCGCCGTTGCGACGTTCCCTCCGATCGTTCCTGCGGCACGGATCTGGGGCGAGCCAACGGTTCTTGCCGCTTGGGCGAGGCCGCGATGGCCGTCTCGTTCCAAACGCGCCCAGGTGACGCCGGCACCGATGCGGTCGGCCGTCAACTCCCGGAGTTCTTCGACGCGTCTCAGCGAGAGGACTCGCGACGGTCGGTGGTGGGCAAGGTTGACCTCAACCATGAGGTCGGTTCCTCCAGCGAGGAGCTGAGCGTCCGGCTGATGAGCCTTCGCTGCGAGCGCTTCGTCGAGGTCGTGAGCAGCAATGAAGTCCATTCCCATAACCTAGTCCATTGAGCACCACCGGCCGGCGCCGACGCCGATGACCCGGCAGCGAAAGAGCTGAGCGACCAGCTACCAGCTACCAACCACCGGCTTCGGGTCCCGTGCTGGCGGCTGGCGGCTATCTACCCAACCAGCCGCGCCGCCGCCGTGTTGTGCTGTTCGATCAACGCTGGCAACTCCACGCCGACCAACTCGCCGTCCTTCACGACCGGCTTCCCGTGGACGTAGTTGTGGTCGACGCCGGTCGGAGCGACGAAGAGCACCGCGGCGACCGGATCGTGGAGCGCCCCCGCATACTCCAAGCGATCGAGCGAGATCGCGATGAAGTCAGCTGCTTTCCCTGGTTCGAGCGATCCGACGTCGTCTCTGCCGAGCACGGCGGCTGAGCCACGGGTGGCAATCCGCAATGCCTCCCGTGCGGTGAGGAGGCGACCTCCTTCGATCGACGGGGCCGCGGCGAGTCGGGCCAGCAGCATCGCTTGACGCGCTTCGCCGATCAGGTGGCTGCCGTCGTTGCTGGCCGAGCCATCGACACCGAGACCAAGCCGAACGTCAGACGCCAGATAGCGCCGGACGGGTGCGATACCGGATGCGAGACGCATGTTGGACGACGGACAGTGAGCGACTCCGGTTCCCGACTCTGAGAGCCTCCCGATCTCCGCGTCGTTGATGTAGATTCCGTGGGCGTACCACACGTCGTTCCCCACCCATCCCAGATCCTCCATGAGTTCGACGGGCCGGCGGCCGAACGTCTCGATGCAGAACTGCTCCTCGTCGTGCGTCTCAGCAACGTGGGTGTGGAGATGAACGTCGTGGCGCCGCGCTAGTTCGGCGGACTCGCGCATCAGGTCGGCCGTGACGGAGAACGGGGAGCACGGTGCGACGACAACCCGTGTCATCGCCCCTGGAGTCGGATCGTGGAATGCGTTGATCACTCGCTCCGTGTCCAACAAGATCGTCTCGTCGTCTTCCACAACCGAGTCTGGGGGCAATCCCCCGTCGCTCTCTCCCAGGCTCATCGATCCCCGCGCGGCGTGGAAACGCAGACCCACGGCCGCGGCACCTTCGATCTGATCGTCGAGGCTCGAACCATTCGGGAACAGGTACTGGTGATCCGATGAGGTCGTGCAACCGGATAGCGCCAGTTCGGAGAGTGCGAGTTGGGTCGAAATTCGCACATCGTCGGGCGTGAGTCGGGCCCAGATCGGATAGAGCGTGCGAAGCCAGTCGAAGAGTCCGACGTCCTGGGCTCCTGGCACAGCGCGGGTCAGTGTTTGGTAGAAGTGATGATGGGTGTTGATGAGTCCCGGCAACACCACGTGCCCGGTGAGGTCCACCACCTCATCAGCGGTATCGGGGAGATCGGCCGTAGAACCGACCTGTTCGATGAACCCGTCAACGACGAAAAGACCTCCATCAATGATCTCCGTCCCGCCGTCGTCCATCGTGGCGAGAACCTGCGCGTGGCGAACCAGAAGTGTGCTCATAGGAAACAATGTACCAACTCGATTTGGATCGGTGGTCGGTATCCGGATTCCGGTCGTGTCGGTAGAGTAGAGAGACGGGACTGAAGAGGAGAAGAGAGAAACATGATCACGCAGTACCACCGACCGTTGTCTCTGGACGAAGCGATAGCTCTCAACGCACGGCCTGATGCCGTGATCATCGCCGGCGGAACCTCCGTCAACGCCGACCCGAGCCGCAAACCCATGACGGCCGTCGATCTCCAGGCGCTCGACCTCGCAGGAATCGATACCGATGGCGAATCCATCCGGATCGGATCGACGACCCGCCTCCAAGATCTCGTCGATTCGACGCTTGTTCCTGCAGCACTTCGTGATCTCGCCCGACGCGAAGCGCCGAACACGATCCGCAACGCAGCAACGATCGGAGGAACGATCGGGGCCGTCGACTCGGAGAGCGAACTCCTCGCCGGTCTACTCGCCTTCGAGGCGACCGTGACTCTCGCTCGTGCCGGTTCAACGACCGAGCATGCGCTCGACGCCGTACTCGATGATCCTGCGTCGCTGAACGGCGCGATCATGACCAGTGTCTCCATCCCATTGAACGGAGCCGCCGCGGCCGACCGCACCGGCCGCACGCCCATGGATCGACCGATCGTCATGGCCGTCGCACACCGGAGCCACGATGGAGTCGTCCGTCTGGCCATGACCGGCGTCTCGACCCGACCCGTCGTCGTCGAACCCGGGCAGGTCGCCGCCCTCGATCCACCATCCGACTTCCGGGGGTCGTCCGACTATCGCAGGAACCTCGCGGAGGTTCTCGCAGCCAGAGTCCTCGCCGCGGTCACCGGAGGTGAACCAACATGACGATCACCCTCACGATCAACGGGACACGGCGCTCACTCACCTGTGAGCCCCACGAGTCTCTCCGCACAGTGCTGCGACGGGCCGGTCTCCACAGCGTTCGTTTCGGCTCTGGTACGGGCGAAACCGGCGCAGCCGCCGTTCTCGTAGACGGCCGACTCATCTCCGCCGATGTCATGCTCGCCGCACAGGTCGACGGTCACGACGTCGAGACGATCGAAGGCCTCAGCGTGCCCGGTCGCCTCCATCCGATCCAACAGGCCTTCATCGAGACCGGTGCGATTCAGTCTGGGTACTCAACCCCTGCGATGATCCTTTCGGCCAAAGCTCTGATCGGCCGCAACCCGAACCCGACCGAAGACGACGTCCGCGATGCGCTCTCCGGGATCCTCGATCGAGAGACCGGGTACCTCCGTCCGGTACATGCCGTGCTGCGCGCGGCAGCGGTGATGCGGGGAGACGAGACCGAGAGCATCGACATCGCGTTCCTCGACGCGTTGATCGATGGCGAGGGAACCGGTTCCGATCGCGACGGGCTGTCCGAGATCGCTCCGCGGGTGGTCCCGAGTAGCGAGGTTCCTGAGACGCGGATCGTCGGAAAACCAGAGATCAAGGTCGACGCGATCAAATTGGCGAAGGGGAACCCAGCGTTCACGGATGACGTCGACCTGAGTGGAACGCTCATCGCCAAGGTGCTGTACAGCCCCCATGCACATGCCCGCATCGTCTCCATCGACGATTCGAAAGCTCGTGCGCTCCCAGGGGTTCACGCCGTTCTTCATCACGGCAACGTCAAACGAGTGCGGTACGCATCCGGTGGCCAGAGCTATCCGAACCCACTCCCATACGACCAGGTCAGCTTCGATGACAAGGTTCGGTTCGTTGGCGATCGCGTTGCCGCAGTCGCCGCCGACACGGAGGAGATCGCCCTCGCAGCGATCGACCTGATCGACGTCAAATACGAGGTACTCCCGGCAGTGTTCGACGAGAACGAGGCCATCCTCGATGGGGCGCCGGTTATCCATGACGAACCGGACATGGAAGGGGCACACGATGCCTCCCACAACATCGTCCACCATCTGAAGGCCGACACCGGCAACGTCGAGGACGGCTTCGCCGTTGCCGACCGTGTCTTCGAGCAGACGATGCGGGTTCACCAGGTCCATGCGACGCCGATCGAGACGCACATCGCAATCTCCGCGTGGGACAGCGACGAGCGACTCGTCATCACGTCGTCGACCCAAGTGCCATTCCACGTGCGCCGAATGATCTCCCCGCTTCTCGATCTCCCGGCGAAGCGCATCCGCATCATCAAGCCCAGGATCGGCGGCGGCTTCGGTGTCAAGCAGGAGATGCTCGTCGAGGACATCGTGGCCCATCTCACGATCGCGACGGGACGACCCGTGCGTCTCGAACTGACTCGCGAAGAGGAGTTCATGTCCAGCCGCACCCGGCATCCGCAGACGATCACGTTCAAGACCGGGGTCGATGCGGAGGGCAAGCTCACCGCCCAGGAGATGCGCATCGTCGCGAACACGGGGCCGTACGGGTCCCATGGTCTCACGGTGCAGATGGTCAGCGGTCTCCGCGGCCTCAGTTCCTACAACTGTCCCGTCAAGAAGTTCGATTGCAGAGTCGCGTACACGAACATCCCTGTCCCCGGCGCATACCGCGGATACGGAGCCCCGCAGGCGCTCTACGCCCTCGAGGCCCACATGGAGGACATCGCCGCTGCGCTCGACATGGATTCGATCGAGTTCCGGCGCCTCAACTGGACGAATGTTGGCGATCCGCTCGATATCGCCCAGCAACTAGGTGAGGGCGACCAGGACGGCAGCATCATGCCCCTCGTTACGTCAAGTGGGCTCGAAGAAGCTGTCGCTCAAGGTCAGCGGGCGGTCGATTGGGGTCGGCGCGACGATCCGGCCTGGAAGAGGCCTGCCGACCAACCGAGTATCCGCCGCGGACTCGGATTCGCCATGGCGATGCACGGCACTGCGATCCCAGGTCTCGACATGGGAGGAGCAAGCCTCAAGATCAACGACGACGGATCGTTCAACCTCCTCGTCGGAGCGACCGATCTCGGTACGGGATCAGACACGGTTGTAGCGCAGATCGCTGCGGAAGTAGTCGGGGTTGCCACCGACGACATCATCGTCTACTCGTCCGACACCGACATGACCCCGTTCGACGTGGGCGCCTACGCGTCGAGCACGACATACATCTCGGGAATGGCGACCATGCGGGCCGCCGAACAGGTCCGCGCTCAGATCGTTGAACGAGCAGCGCTCATGCTCGACGTCGAATCAGACTCGATCGACCTCTATGACGGTGCCGCCTGGGCGGCCACCGGGGAGTCGGTGACGCTGGAAAAGATCGCCCTGTCGACACTCCACCAGGAGGGTCAGCACCAGATCATGGCGAACGCGTCCTACGTCTCACCTGAGTCACCTCCACCGTATGCAGCCCAGTTCGCCGAGGTCGAAGTCGACATCGAGACAGGGCAGGTAACGGTGACCCAACTTGTGATGGCTGTCGACTGCGGCGTTCCCATCAATCCGGTCACGGCCTCCGGGCAGGTCGAAGGTGGGATGGTGCAGGCACTCGGATACGGGCACTGCGAGGAGATGGTCTACGACGACGATGGACGGATGCTGAATCCCACGTTCGGTCCGTACAAGATCTACCGAGCCGATGAGATGCCCCGACTCGAGGCGATCCTGGTTCAAACGATGGAACCAAGCGGCCCGTTCGGAGCGAAGGCGATCGCCGAGATCCCGAAAGATGGCGTCGCCCCTGCCATCCGCAACGCCATCGCCAACGCAACCGGTGCGCGCATCGCAGATATCCCGTTCACGCCGGAGCGCGTCTGGAACGCGCTGCAACAGACATGACGACAATCGGCCCTCGAGAGCTCCTGGCGGAGTTGATCGACGCCGTCGATGGTGGACGTCCAGTCGTGCTCGCCACGATCGTCGGAACCGAGGGCTCGGTACCCCGCCACGCCGGAGCCAAGATGGTCGTGCGTCCAGATGGAACGACGGCAGGAACGATCGGCGGCGGCGAAGTCGAATCCCTTGTCCGTGATGAAGCCCTGGGCGTCCTGAAGGACCGACGCACTCGCCTGCGCCGCTACACCCTCAATGATCCCGAACTAGGCGATCCCGGTGTCTGCGGGGGCACGATGACTGTCTACCTGGAGCCATACATGACCCCACGCACCGTTTACGTCATCGGAGCCGGCCACGTCGGCCGGTCCGTCGTCGATCTCGCCGACTGGCTCGGGTACCGCACTGTTGTCGTCGACGACCGAACCGACCTCGTCACGGACGAGGCGATGCCGAACGCCACGATTCGATTCGCAGGATCGGTGGAAGACGCACTTGAGCAACACCCGGCCGACGCGACCACCGCCGTGGTCGTCGTCACGAGGAGTCATGACCTCGACGCACAGATCGTTCCGATCCTCCTCGAGACGCCTGCCCCCTATATCGGCGTGATGGGCAGCAAACGTCGCTGGGCAACCACCAGTAGCGCCCTCGTCGAATCCGGCACACCGGCGGAGGCACTCGATCGCCTTCACGTCCCCATCGGCCTCAGCATCGGTGCCGAGACCGTCGAAGAGATCGCAGTCTCGATCATGTCCCAGGTCATCGAGTCGGCCGCTGCGAGCAGCGAGTGATCGACTTCTCCGACGAACTTGTCGTCGTGCGCGGCGGCGGTGACCTCGGATCGGGTGTCATCTGGCGTTTGAGGCGGGTCGGGTTCCCCGTCCTCGTCCTTGAGCTGGAGCGCCCCCTGACGGTGCGGCGCACAGTCGCGTTCTCGACGGCTGTCGCTCGGGATCGGATCATGATCGACGGAATCGAAGGAGTCCGGGTCAACTCGGTCGACGCAGCATTGGAAGCGACGCGCCGGGGATCGGTCCCGGTGCTCGTGTCGCCAGACATCCCACCGCTCCCCGTTCCGATGTCGGTCCTCGTCGATGCCCGCCTCGCGAAGAAGTCGCTCGATACCACGATCAATCAAGCGCCACTTGTCGTTGGACTCGGCCCAGGTTTCGTTGCGGGCGACGACTGCGATGCGGTCATCGAGACGATGCGTGGACACCGACTCGGTCGTGTTATCTGGGATGGACCGGCAGCTCCGAATACAGGTGTTCCCGGCGAGATCGGGGGCGCATCCGGGGATCGCTTGCTTCGAGCCAGCATCGATGGCGCTCTTCTGTGGAGCACCAACTTCGGCGACCTTGTGAAGGCCGGCCAGATTCTCGGAACGATCGACGACATGCCGATTCATGCGAAGATCTCTGGAACGGTGCGTGGCCTGATCCAGCCGGGACCGGTCGAGATAGGTCTCAAGATCGGTGACGTCGACCCTCGGTTCGATCCGAACGCGATCCACCAGATCTCCGACAAGGCCCTCTCCATCGGTGGTGCCGTGCTCGAGGCCGTCCTTGTCTGGCTTGGCAACGAGAGCTGATGGCGATCTCCGTCGCCGATCGTATCGGTATCGGTGACCGGGAGCTTGTGTCGATCGTTGGTGCGGGCGGCAAGTCGACGATTCTGTTCCTGCTTGGCCGGGATCTCGCCGCCTCATCCGGGCGTGTGATCCTGACCACTACGACGAAGATGGCCGCGGATCAGGCCACCGAGCCGATCTGCTGGTCGGATGACCCGGCTGACGTCGACCTCGCTTTGGAACCGGGACGACCCCTGTTCGTCGTGACCGGTGAGATCCCTGGCAAGGTCGCCGGTCCCTCGGCAGAGTCTGTCGACCGACTGTTCCAGGAGACAACGGCGGATCACGTGATCGTCGAAGCCGACGGTGCTCGATCGATGTCGATCAAGGCTCCGGCTGATCACGAACCGGTGATCCCGAGTCACACGACCACGGTCGTCGTGGTCGTTGGCATCGACGCCATCGGTCGCCCGATCTCGGATGTTGCCTTCCGCCCGGATCTCGTCGCGAAGATCGCAGGCATCGGAGAGGGCGAACTGTTGACATGCGATCACGCGGCTGCCGTACTCCTCCACCCCGACGGCGGCTTGAAAGGCATTCCTCGACGCGCACGAGTCGTCATGGCGCTAACGAAGGTGACCCCGGACAGTGATCAGACGGCACAACGTCTCGTAGGAATACTTGAACAGGACCCGAGAGTCGACCGAGCCATCACGCTGAGCGCGGCTGGACTCTGAGGTTCCCAACCCGGGAACAGGCGATCCGCTGCTACTCGGCCACTTTCTCGGGCAGCAGCGCGTTCGTGCCACGGTGGAGATAGCGACCACGCCCGGCCTCTCCCACGAACTCGCCCTTGTCGACGATGACCTCTCCGCGCATGATGACGGTTTCGACACCGCCGCCGATCTCCGCTCCCTCGAACACCGAGTAGTCGAGGTTCATGGAGTGCGTTTCGGCCGACAGTGTGTGAGAGGCTGCCGGATCGTAGACGACAACATCGGCGTCAGACCCGGGAGCGATCGTGCCCTTCTTCGGATAGATTCCGGACAACTTGGCCGGTGTCTCCGCGGTGACTTCGATCCACCTGGTCAGGGGTATCCAGCCCTCTACGACGCCCTGGTAGACGAGATCCATCCGATGTTCAACGACGCCGAGTCCGTTCGGAATCTTGCGGAAGTCGCCGCGCCCGGCCTCCTTCTGTTCCCACGTGAATGGGCAGTGGTCGGTGGCAACGGCATCCATCCGTCCCGTTCCTATCCCGGCCCACAGAGCAGCCTGGTGGCCCTCGGAGCGCCGACGCAACGGCGGTGAACAGACGAACTTGGCCGCCTCGAAACCCTCCGGCAGGTCCTCTTGCGCGAGCCAGAGGTACTGGGGACACGTCTCAGCGAAGACTGGCAGTCCACGATCACGAGCAACGATCGCTTCGGCGAAGGCGTCTTGCGAAGAGATATGGACGATGACGAGCGGGCACCCGGCGATCTCGGCAAGAGCCGCGACACGGTGAACAGCTTCGGCTTCCATCGACGCGGGTCTCGTGAGCAGGTGGTGGATCGGGTCGGTCTCTCCACGGGCCACGGCCTGGTCGCGGAGAGCATCAATGGCGATCCCATTCTCGGCGTGCATCATGATCGTGGCACCGATCGAGGCAGCGACCTGCATCGCCTCGAGAATCTGCCGATCGTCCGAGAGATTCACACCTGGGTACGCCGTGAACAGCTTGAAGGTGGTCACGCCGGCATGCATCATCTGAGAGAACTCTTCGAGCGTTCCTTCGTGGACGTCGGTGACCATCATGTGGAAGCCGTAGTCGATATACGAGCTCCCCTCTGCGCGGGCCATCCACTCAGCGAGTCCAGCTTTGAGCGAACTCCCGCGTGTCTGTCCGGCGTAGTCGACGATCGTCGTGGTCCCGCCGATGGCTGCGGCTCGTGTTCCGGTCTCGTACGTGTCGGCCGAAGACGTTCCCGACACAGGCAGTTCCATGTGGGTGTGCATGTCTACGCCGCCGGGGATCACGTACCTGCCGGTGGCATCGATCACGCGATCGAATCCGTCCCCCGCCTCTCCTGGTTCGACGACTCCGACGATCCGCTCCCCTTCAACGACGACATCTGCCTCCGCCGCCATTGCACCCGTCACGACCGTTCCGTTGCTGATCAGTGTTC
>CAZWDQ010000053.1:0-12919 GCA_964632475.1 uncultured Acidimicrobiaceae bacterium | reverse complement strand
CAGTAGATCAGTAGATCAGTACTGCTCTACTCGCTACTGATCTACTCGTTCCATAACTCCAACCATGTAATTCGCGCTGGTATGCTCGTTGTCTGTGCTTCTGAAGAAACTCGCGCTTGTCGGCTTCAAATCGTTCGCCGACCGCACCCGGCTCGAATTCGACGCCGGGGTGAATGTCGTGGTTGGCCCGAACGGCTCAGGAAAGTCGAACCTGCTCGATGCCATCGCCTGGGTGATGGGCACGCAAGCCACCAGCGCATTGCGAACCGAGAGAATGGAAGATGTCGTGTTCGCAGGAACGGCGACGCGGCCCGCCGTGTCCCGGGCCGAAGTTTCCCTCACGTTCGAAAACAGCGGCGGCTTCCTTCCAATCGACCTCAACGAGATCACCATCACCCGCCGGCTCTACAGAGACGGGACATCCGAATACGAGATGAATCGGACGCCCTGCCGGCTCCTGGACATACAGGAACTGTTGTCCGATGGTGGCGTCGGACGCCACCAGCACGTTCTGGTTTCGCAGGGCCAGATCGGATCGATCCTCACAGCCCGCCCTGAGGAGCACCGCTCGGTGATCGAGGAAGCTGCAGGAATCACGAAGCATCGCAGTCGCCGCGACCGTGCGATTCGTCGACTCGCATCCACAGGCCAGGACGTCGATCGACTCAACGACATCCTTTCCGAGAAGCGCAGGGCGCTGCGGCCTCTCAAGCGACAGGCGAACGCCGCCGCCCGACACGGCGCGGTCAAGGCTGAAGCGAAGGCACTCCGACTCTGGCTCGGGGGCGAGGCCATCCGCAGCCTCCGGTCGAGGAACACGAAGGCCACAGCCGAACAGGCGGTGCTCTCCGGGGCCCTTGGTGCCGATGGAGCTGCCCTGGAGAGTCTGCTGATCGAACTCACCGGGCTCCGAGTGTCCGCCGGCGACACTGGAGTAGCACTCGAGCGTGACACCACGGCAGCAGCGCGTCTTGAAACCGTCGTGGAACGTCTGCGCCGATACGGACTCGTAGCACGCGAGCGGCGAGTTGGACTCGAGGGTCGGATCGAAGGAGCCGAAGAGCGGCGTGACGACCTCACCCGTGAAGAGAGCGAACTCGCCGCTGACATCGCAGAAGCCACCGACTCGGAATTCCGGCTCGGCGATGAGACAAGCCGTCGAGCGGTCGCGCTCCAGGCTCTCGAAGATGAAGAGAGAACGCTCGCCGAACAAGCCCAGCTCCCCGCTGAGGGTGTCGTCGCGAATCTCAGAGGCGACCTCAGAGCGCTCGAGAACGCATCGCAACGAGACGAGCGGGAGCTCGAAGCTATCAAGGCACGTCGGAGCGTGGTCGTCGACCGGCTCGAGGAAGAGACCACCGAGAGCGTGGATCTGAATCGATCGATCCAGCAGGCCGATTCCGAAGTCACGGCCTCGCAACGCACCTACGAAGAGACCAGGGATTGCCGCACCGAGTTTGAAGCGAAGTGGCGAGACGCCGATCAGCAGCACACCGACGCCATGCTCGCCGTCGCCGCATCCGAAGCGCGAGTCGAAGCGCACGAAGCCGCCATCGCAGGTATCGGAGATCCGGCCGCACGAACGATGACTGAAGACCGTGACGGAGTCATTGGAGTCGTTGCAACATCTCTGGACGCTCCTGTGGACCTCGCGGATGCCGTCGACGAAGCACTTGGTCCGTGGGCCGATGCATTCCTCACGGCCGATCGAGAGACCATCCGCGATCTAGCCGGTGACCTCAAATCGAACGGTCTGGGCGGCGTCTCACTCGTCAATCCGCGGTCCTCGGCTGGCGTGCCCGCGCGCGCAGCTGCCGCCGAGCTTGGTCTGGACGCTCTGGTCGATCTCCTCGGGGAGCAGGCCGACCGCAGAGTCGCAGAGGCGCTCCTCGGTGACGTCGTCTTCGCCGCAGGGTGGGAAGCGGCGTGGCGGGTCGTTGAGCGATACCCCCACCTCCGTGCGGTAACTCCTGAAGGTGACGTCATCGCAGCATCCGGCATGCACGTCGCACAACCGGACGGAACGGGATTCGCCGCTCTCGAGGCAGCTCGGGTCCAACTCGAAATCAGCGAACGCGAACGGGCCCGAACCGAGAGCAGGCGAACTGCCTCTCGGCGGGAATTCGAGACTGCTCAAAGGGTCGAACGAACCGCACTTGATGATCTCGAGGGCCTCGAGGCGAGGATCGCCGGTCACACCGAGGCGCTGGGCCTGATCGGTCGTGCTCGGGCCGAGGGCGAGGCCGAGCGCGAACGGCTCGAGACCCGCACCAAGGCGCTCCAGGAAGCCGAGGGTGCACGTGCGGAACGCATCGCTGACGTGCGAGAGAGCGTCGCGGAGTTCGAAGGGGAGGAGGCTGCTCGGCAAGCTGCCTGGGAGGCCCTCAACCGGCGCCGTGAGGAAGTGGCTGTCCGCACGGACGACGCTCGCCGACGGAGGGAAGAGTCGGCCGCCGAGTTCGCGGGAGTTTCTGAGCGGAGAGCACTTCTGCAGCGCAGACTCGAACGTGTCAAGTTGGAGTTGGGCCAACTTGATCTTGTCCCCGACGACGATCCCCGGATCGAGCAGCTCTCTGAGATCGAGACTCGGTCCATTCGCGTCACCGCCGTCGCACAGCGCCACATCGCGGAGTTGCGGGATCGGCAGCGATCACTTCGTCTCGAAGTCGGAGACGTCTCTGAGGCGCTCGGTGCCGCCGAGAAGCGTCGCGAGGACCTCGAAGACACGATTTCGACAGCGAAGGAACGGTTGGCCGTTCTCGCCGTCGAATTGGCAGAGATCCGTGTGCGGATGGAGTCGAGTGAGGAGGGCCTGCGGCGCGACGCCGATGCATCGCTCGACGAGGCGCTCAGCACCCCGCGCCCAGAACTGGACGAATCGACCGTACCGTCGGAGCGTCTTGCCAGCCTCGAGGCCGATCTGCGGCGGATGGGTCCCATCAATCCTCTGGCCGCCGCCGAGTACGACGAGCTTGCGGGCGGAGTTGCAGTCCTCGACGAGCAGCTCGCCGACCTTGATGAGTCCCGTATGGAGCTACGGAAGGTCATCACGGCGCTCGACGAGGAAATGGCGAGCCTGTTCATGGTCGCATTCGAGGAGATATCGGCGTTCTATGAGGAGAACTTCGGTCAGGTGTTCCCCGGCGGTCGGGGGCGGCTCCGTCTCACCGATCCGGATCACCCGCTGGAGTCCGGTGTCGAGGTCGAGGCGCAACCACATGGCAAGAAGGTTGGCCGTCTCGCGCTCCTGTCCGGTGGGGAGAGAAGCCTTGCCGCTCTCGCATTCCTGTTCGCCGTCTTCCGCGCACGGCCGAGCCCCTTCTACGTTCTCGACGAGGTTGAAGCGGCGCTTGACGACGCCAATCTGCATCGATTCCTGAGGCTTGTAGATACGCTGCGCTCGTCGGCGCAGTTGGTGATCATCACACACCAGCAACAGACGATGGAAGCGGCCGATATGCTGTATGGCGTCACGATGGAACCAGGCGAGTCGTCGAAAGTCCTCGCCCGCCGTATGGCGAGGGTCTCCGTCTAGTCATCCCGTTCGTTAGGAGAATCGGTGGACACCAACCTCTTGATCCTGCTCGTCGCAGTGATCGTCATCATCGCGGTCATTGCCCTTGTCGCCGTCCTGCGATCGCGCGACAAAGCGCCCGCGGCTTCACCCGGTTCGGATGCCCCGGAACGAGGATTGCGATCCAAGCTGTCACGCACGCGATCGGCCATCGGCGATCGTTTCGGTGAAATCTTCGGATCAAGCACACTGGACGACGACTTCTGGAACGAACTCGAAGAGGCATTGATCGCTGCTGACGTCGGGGTGTCAACGGCATCGAAGGCTGTCGACGACGTTCGGAAACAGCATGCGAGCGACGGCGACGAAGCACGGCGACTGCTGGAAGAATCCCTGATCGGTCAGATGTCGGGGCGTGATCGTTCGCTGCACCTCGAGGGCAAGCCGGCCGTCGTCCTCGTTGTTGGAGTGAACGGCACAGGCAAGACAACGTCGATCGCCAAGATCGCCGGGTTGCTCGGCGAGAGCGGTCGAACCGCCATTCTCGGTGCGGCCGATACATTCCGGGCCGCCGCAGACGAGCAGCTTCGCAGTTGGGCCGAAAGAGTCGGGGTCGAGGTCGTCTCCGGCGAGCCGGGTTCCGATCCTGCGGCAGTGGCATACGATGCCTATCGAATGGCTGCTGACTCCGGCACCGACGTCGTGCTGGTTGATACGGCAGGGCGCCTGCATTCGAAGACGAATCTCATGGACGAACTCGGCAAGGTGGCGCGAGTACTTCGGCGGGAAGCTGGGAAGATCGGGGAGGTTCTGCTCGTCCTCGACGGGACCACCGGGCAGAACGGGATCGAGCAGGCCCGGAGCTTCACCGAGTCCGTCGGCGTGACCGGAATCGTCCTCACAAAACTCGACGGGACGGCTCGTGGAGGCGTGGCGATCGCCGTGGAACAGGAACTCGACGTACCCGTCAAGTACATCGGCGTCGGCGAAGGACTCCACGACCTCGTACCATTCGAGCCGAGAGCATTCATCGAAGCACTGTTGGAGCCATGAACGAATCACAGCGACTCATCTCAGAAGCCCGAATAGCGGCCCAGAACTCGTACTCCCCGTACAGCCGGTTCCGCGTCGGCGCCGTCGTCATCGCGGCCGACGGGTCCGAGTACAGCGGCTGCAACGTAGAGAACGCGGCGTATGGAGCTTCGATCTGCGCCGAGGCAAACGCGATAACCACCGCGGCAGCGAACGGCATCCGAGAGATCCACACCGTCGCGGTCACGTGCCTCGACGGCGAAGGCTGCACCCCGTGTGGCAACTGTCGTCAACTCATGCGGGAGTTCGGTGTCCAGCGTGTGATCCTGACGACCGAAGACGGAGCCCCCGTCGAGTACGCCTTCGAAACCCTGCTCCCGATGTCGTTTGGACCAGAAGACCTGCAGTAGATCAGTACTGCTCTACTCGCTACTGCTCTACTGGTCTACCTCTCCTTCAGGGCTTCCGTCAGCTTCGGTACCACCGCGTGCAGGTCACCCACGATTCCGAGGTCGGCGACCGCGAAGATGGGGGCTTCGGCATCTTTGTTGATCGCGATGATCGTGCCGGAGTCCTTCATCCCGACGAGGTGCTGCATCGCACCGGACACGCCGGCAGAGATGTAGACGTTGGGCTTGACTGTCTTGCCGGTCTGTCCGACCTGTAGCCTCGACGGTACCCATCCGGCGTCGATGACGGCCCTGGTCGCTCCCACGGCTGCGTCGAGCTGTGAAGCCAGTTCTTCGATGACGACCCACTTCTCGGCACTGCCGACACCACGGCCTCCGGAGACAACGACACCGGCCACTTCGAGATCCGGTCCCTCGCTCTCCTCAACGTGCGATTCGGTGATCACGGCGGAGCCTGAGTGTCCGAGATCTGGCATCGAGACCGATGCGATCTCCGGGACACGTTCGGTGGAAGGCTCGGCGGGGAAGGCCTTCGGGCGAACGAGCACGAGCGTCGGCGCAGGGCCGGTGGCCTCGGTGACGACAGCCTGTGTGCCGCCGAGGATTTCGCTGGTGACGCTCACCGCGCCGTCGACGCTGACGTCGACGGCGTTTCCGAGGACGGGTCGGCCCATTCTCGCGGAGAGACGTCCTGCGACGTCCCGGTCGGTGTTTCCCATGCCGAAGAGGATCAATTCGGCGCCGTGCTCCTCGGCGAGGGCTGCGAGAGCGGCCGCAGCGGGCGCAGAGGGGAGACGTCCACCGATCTCAAGGTGATACACGGCGGTAGCCCCGTGGGCGCCGAGTTCGGCGTACGCGGCGTCGGATCCTGCACCGATGTGGAACACCGTGGTGTCTCCAAACGTCCGGGCCTTGGTCAGGAGTTCGAGGGCGGATGCCGAGGCGTGTCCGTCGATCTCTTCGCTGAATACCCAGGTCGCCATCAGATCACCTTCGCTTGTTCGAGGAGGGCAACGATCTTGAGATAGGCCTCGCCATCGTCTTCGACGATCTCACCCGCTTCACGGGCGGGAACCGAAGTCACAGAAGTGATCCTCTGCCCGGCACCCGCGTCGCCGATCTGGTCGGCAGTGAATCCAAGATCGGCGGCTGTGAGCATGTCGATCGGCTTCTTCTTCGCCTGCATGATTCCCTTGAAGGTGGGGTAGCGAGGTTCAACGACGCCGGAGGTGACCGACAGGAGAGCGGGGAGGGGTGCCTCTGCGACGTCGTAGCCGCCTGCGGTCTGCTGCTCGACCCGGACTCCACCGTCGGTGGCTTCGACCTTGCGGGCGAACGTCAGGGACGGCACGTCGAGCAGTTCAGCGATCTGCTGAGGAACCACGCCGCTGTAGCCGTCGGTGGACTCAGTCCCGGCAACGACGAGATCAAATCCTTCTCGTTCGATCGCTGCGGCGAGAATCCTCGACGTCGTCAGGGCGTCGGATCCGGCGAGGGCCCCGTCATCAATGATGACGGCCTTGTCTGCGCCCATTGCCAGCGCCTGGCGGATTCCCTGGAGAGAGCCGGATGGGGACATCGAGAACAACGTGACCGATCCGTCGTCTCCTTCGGCGAGTTGAAGCCCCACTTCGACACCGAAACGGTCGGTGTCGTCGAGTACCTGGTCGTTGGGACGAACCACGCGATGGGTGTCCGGGTCCAGGTTGTAGGGCGTCGCCGGGTCTGGGATCTGTTTCACACAGACCGCGATTCTCATGACGTGAACGCTCCTTGAGTGGGGTGCCGGGATGATACCTCAACTTTGAGCGTGGACTCAAAAAGGGGTGTGAGCTGTGAGCTACTCAACCAGAAGGGGAAGGAGGGCGTCGAGGACGGCCGTGAACCGTTCGCGGGCTTCGGCTGCCGTCTCGGTGACTTCCTCATGCGACAGCGGTGTGTCGGTGATCCCCGCAGCGAAGTTCGTGACGAGGGAGATACCGGCAACGTCGACGCCCATGTGGTTGAGGGCGATCGCTTCCGGCACCGTCGACATCCCGACCAGGTGGCCGCCAGCCCGCTTCACCATCTCAATCTCGGCGGGTGTTTCGTAGCTTGGTCCAAGGAACCAGGCATAAACGCCTTCGCGATATGTCACCGACGCGCTCTGGAACGCGCGCTCGAGGAGACCGCGCAGGCGGACCGAGTAGACCTCGCTCATGTCGGGAAACCGCGGGCCGAGACGATCGTCGTTCATGCCGATCAGGGGATTCCGCGCCGTGTAGTTGAGATGGTCGCTGATCGCGACAAGATGACCGGGTGCGAGACCGTCACCAAGACCTCCGGCGGCGTTCGTGAGAAGGACCGACGAAGCTCCGGCGAGCGCCGCGGTCCGGACACCGAACACGACCTCGTCGAGATCCCAGCCTTCATACGTGTGGACACGCCCTGCGAAGAGCAGCACCGCTCCGTCACCGACGGGTGCCGAGAAGAGACTTCCACCGTGACCGACCACGCGTGGCTCGGGGAAGAACGGAATCTCCGAGTATGGGATCTCGGTCGCGTTGTCGAAGGACCCGGCGTAGTCGCTCAGGCCGGACCCGAGCACGACGGCAGCTTGATGCTCCTCACGTCCCGTGCGCTCGACGATCGCCGCGGCGGCTTCTTGTAGTTGTTCGTAGCTCATCTCACCTCTCCAAGGATCAGCGGTCGGGGGGCCGGCGGTTCGTCGGTCAGGATCCATGCGGTCTCAAGTACGGGGAGACACGCTGCGAGTTGGCTGCTCGTGTTGTAGCTCACCGTTGCCAGGGCGTCGCCCTCCTGGACCTCATCTCCGACCTTGGCCTGTACGGAGATGCCGACGCCGGGATCGACCTCATCTTCCTTCGCCTGCCTTCCGGCTCCGAGCCGAACGGCAGAACGGCCGACGGCGAGGGCGTCACACCTCTCGACGAACCCGGATTTCTTGGCGACGACGGTGTGCACGTTGTCGGCAGATGGGAACAGCGACTGATCCTCGAGCACGCGGGGGTCTCCCCCCTGGGCCTCGATGACCCTGGCGAACACGTCGAGTGCGGAACCGGATGCGATAACCGCGTCGAGCTGAGAGCGTGCCTCGCCCCGGTCGGCAGCAACACCGCCGAGGATCAGCATCTCTTCACCCAAGCGGAGCGTGAGCTCAGTGGTGTCATCCGGTCCGTAGCCCTTGAGGATCGCGATCGACTCGATCATCTCGTTAGCGTTGCCCACCTCGGTACCGAGCGGCTGGTCCATGTCAGTGAGGAGGCCGACGACGGGTGTGTCGTGGGATTCCCCGATTCCGACCATCGTTTCCGCCAACTCTCTTCCCGATGCCACGTCCTTCATGAACGCACCGGAACCGATCTTCACGTCGAGTACGAGGCCGTCGAGATCTTCGGCGAGCTTCTTCGACATGATCGACGACGATATCAACGGCACAGACGGCACAGTTCCACTGGCATCGCGAAGGGAGTAGATCCGGCGGTCGGCAGGTACGAGGGTTTCGGATTGGCCGGCCAGGACGAGGCCGAGGTCGTCGAGCTGACGTGCGAAGACGTCGGGGTCGAGACGGGTTCGGAAACCGGGGATCGTCTCGAGTTTGTCGAGGGTGCCTCCCGTGTGGCCGAGGCCACGCCCGGACATCATCGGGATGGCGACTCCACAGGCCACGACGAGGGGGGCAAGAGGGATGCTGATCTTGTCGCCGACGCCGCCAGTCGAGTGTTTGTCGATCTTCGGCATATCGGTCGATGACAGGTCCAGGACGTCTCCTGAGTGGAGCATGGCATCGGTCCAAGCTGCGAGTTCCGTCTGCGACATGCCGCGGAACATGATCGCCATGAGGAGCGCCGAGATCTGATAGTCGGGGATCTCATCTGCCGTGTAACGGGCGATGATCCACTCGAGTTCGGCCGGCTCCAGATGTCCACCGTCGCGTTTCGTTCCGATCAACTCGGGCATGCTGTAGCTCATGAATCCTCCGATTCGGGGTGTGCATTGTCGCGCATTCTGACACGACCGTTGGCGACAGTCACTCCTTCGCTCCTCAGCAACTCGCCTTGTCGCTGTTCCAAGCCCGGTGCGAGGCGGCCGGATCTGGCCACGACTCGCCACCACGGAAGCCCAGGTGTCGTCCGAACGAGGTTGCCGACCGCACGGGCGGCGCCGGGAAAACCTGCTTCTTCAGCGACATCGCCGTATGACACGACCTCGCCGGGCCCGAGCTGTTCCAGCACTTTCGCGACTTCCTCGCCGAAGTCCTTCATCGCTTCCTCACCTGCAGGAGTTGGTAGTGAGCGTCGGAGTGGTCGTCCGACGGACGGGAGATCGAGTCGAACCGTTCGATGACGAACGCCTGAGCGAACGCAGTTCGAACCTGGTCGTCTGTTCGCAGGGCGTAGAACCGTGGTGGTACGTGGTCGTCGCCTTCCCAGACACCCGCCGTCCCGAGACCGCCCCACAGACCGATCATCGCGATTCCTCCCGCAACAAGCACCCGGGCCAGCTCGTCGAAAATCTCCGGGAGATCGGCATCCGGGGCGTGCATGAGGCAGCTCATCGCCCAGATCGCGTCGAACGAGCCATCCGGGAAATCGAGATCGTAGAAGTCGCCGACTCTCGCATCGAGTCCCTTCGCCCTGCAGCGTGCGACGTTCCCCGGCGAAAGATCGGTTGCGATGACGGTGAAGCCCTCAGCGACGAAGAAGACTGCGCTGTGACCTGAACCTGCGCCGATCTCCAGCAATCGGTTCTTGTCTTCGGCTCGCATCGCCGCCGTGAACCGTCGTCGGTGTTCGTTCCGCCATTCCGGCTCGCCTCGTCCGTCGCGCGCTGCGGCGTCGGCATCGTACGACCGGACAAGGTCCCGCTTGATCTCCCGGGCGTCGAACGAATCGTTCAAAAGGTCCCGAACAGCCGATCGCCCATGTCTCCGAGACCGGGCACGATGTATGCGCGATCGTTGAGTTCGCGGTCGTGGGCGGCGGCGACGATGTGCACGTCGGGGTGATCGTCATACATGCGACCGACCCCGTCGGGGGCGGTGACGACACACAGGGCGGTGATGTCACGAGCTCCGGATGACTTGACCTTGTCGACGGCCCACGAGAGTGAACCTCCGGTAGCGAGCATCGGCTCGAGGATGAACACCGACGCATCGGAGAGGTCGGGAAGGCGGAAGTAGTACTCCTGAGGAAGCGCCGTCTCCTCGTCACGCTGGACACCGGCGAAGCCGACCTTGCATCCGGGGATCATGTCGAGGACGGCATCGAGCATCCCGAGACCGGCGCGGAGAACGGCAACGGCAACCACGTCGTGAACGCGATAGCCGATGGTCGTCTCCATCGGTGTCTGAACCTCGATCTCAGCGAGCGGCAAGCGCTTCGTTGCTTCATGCACCAGGCTGTAGGTGAGGCCTCGGGCAGCAGCCCGGAACTCCTCAGGTCGTGTGTCTTCGTTGCGGAGAACGGTCAGATAGTGTCGGGCCAGCGGGTGATCGATCACTGTGAGATTCATGCCCTGAGTCTCGCACGTCGTGTGTCTCGCTGCGAGCCGTAGACTCACTGTTCCATGTTCGACTCCCTCTCCAACCGATTGAACGATGCCTTCTCGCGATTGCGGGGCAAAGGACGTCTCTCGGAATCCGACGTGAACGACGCTCTTCGTGAGGTGCGGATCGCACTTCTCGAGGCAGACGTCAACGTGTCGGTGGTGAAGTCGATGCTTGCGCGGGTGAAGGAACGGGCCCTGGACGCGGAAGTGACGAAAAGCCTCACACCCGGCCAGCAGGTCATCAAGATCGTCCACGAAGAGCTGATCGTCACCCTCGGCGCAGAAGAGGTGCCGCTGGTCCGCCCCGCCGCACCGCCGCTCGTCATCCTCATGGCCGGTCTGCAGGGTTCCGGCAAGACCACAACCGCAGCGAAGCTGGCGAAGCACGTGAAGGGCAAGGGGAAACGCCCGATGCTCGTCGCTGCTGATCTCCAACGCCCTGCCGCGATCGATCAGCTGGAATCACTGGGGAAGAGGATCGACGTTCCCGTGTACGTCGATCGCAAGGCCAAAGCCCCGAAGCTCGTGAAGGCCGCCTTGAAGGAGGCCAGGGCCGAAGGCGCCAACGTCGTGATCATCGATACCGCCGGCCGCCTGCAGGTCGACAAGGACCTCATGAAGGAACTGGCAGCGGTGCGCAAGATCGCGAATCCAGATGAGGTACTGCTTGTCCTCGATGCCATGACCGGCCAGGAGGCCGTCAACGTCGCGAACGGGTTCCTCGAGTACACCGATCTCACCGGCCTCGTTCTGACCAAGCTCGACGGCGACGCCCGGGGTGGCGCCGCGATCTCGGCACGCGAGGTAACCGGACAACCGATCAAGTTCGTCGGCGTGGGGGAGGGCATCGACGAACTCGACGTCTTCTACCCGGAACGCATGGCATCGCGGATCCTCGGCATGGGTGACGTTCTGTCGCTCATCGAGAAAGCCGAAACGATCTATGACGAGGAAGAGGCAGAGCTTGCGGCGGCGAAGATGCTGGATGCCTCGTTCAATCTCGAGGACTTCCTCGATCAGTTCCAGCAGATCAAGAAGATGGGGCCATTGCAGCAGTTGGTTGGTATGCTCCCAGGCGCCGGAGCGGCACTGCGCGACGTCGAGATCGACGACAGTCAACTCGCACGCGTCGAGGCCATTATCCGGTCGATGACCACGGCGGAGCGCCGCGATCCCAAGGCCATCAATGGGAGTCGTAAGCGACGCATCGCACGAGGATCGGGGACGCGACCGCAGGACGTCAACGTGTTGCTGAAGCAGTTCTCCGAGTCACAGAAGATGATGAAGGCGTTCGCCGGAGGTAAGAACCCCATTCCTGGGCTTACCATGCCGGGGATGAGCCGCAAGAAGAAGAGGTAGACATGCCGGTGAAGATCCGTCTCACGCGGATGGGTAAGAAGAAGCAGCCCTCGTATCGCGTCGTGGTGATGGACTCACGCAAGCAGCGCGACGGGAAGTACATCGAGCAGATCGGCCGGTATGACGCCCGCCAGGATCCGTCGCTCATCGAGATCGACAATGCTCGTGCCGTTGACTGGCTCCAGAAGGGTGCACAGCCGACGGAGAGAGCACAGAAGCTCCTCGAGATTTCCGGTGCCTGGACCGAGTTCCGGGTGGCCAGAGGCGATGTCCACATCGTCGGCGAATCGAAGACCCCCGCTCCCAAGCCGAAGGCCGAAGTAGCCCCGGTGATGTTGGACGAGATCCAAGATGAGGCCGCGGCAACTACCGAAGATGCAGCCAGCGAGCCGACTGAAGAGATCGCGATCGTCGAAGACGTCGTGGTCGAAGAAACGGACGAATCATGAAGCAAGGCGATATTGTCGAAAACGTCGTGACCTACGTCGTCACACAGATCGTCGACGACGCTGAATCCGTCCAGGTCGAGATCGTGCCCGACGGTGACGACGCAATCGTTGCCGAGGTACGGACCGCCAAGTCCGACATGGGTCGTGTCATCGGTCGCCGTGGTCGTGTAGCACGGGCGATTCGCTCCGTGGCATCGGTCGCAGGTGACGAAGAAGGCGTTTCCGTCGAGGTCGACTTCCTCGACTGACGTGGAAACGGTTCTCGTCGGATACGTTCGCCGGGCACACGGCATCAGCGGTGCCGTCGTCGTTCGCCCGCTCACAGACGACCCCGAGGGTCGCTGGTTCTCCGGTGCGAAACTCGCCAGCGACGGGAACCCTCCGACCAGCTACACCATCATCGAAGTTGGCCCTCACAAGGACGGCCTCCTCGTTCGGTTCGAAGGCGTCTCCGATCGGACGACGGCAGAGGCGCTGCGGGGAACCTCGTTCACGATCCGGTCAGACGACCGACGCGAACTCGACTCCGAGGAATTCTGGCCAGACGACCTGATCGGATGCGCCGTTGTCGACGAAACCGGTGAATCTCTCGGGACGGTCGATTC
>CAZWDQ010000052.1:0-13241 GCA_964632475.1 uncultured Acidimicrobiaceae bacterium | reverse complement strand
ATCGGCTGCGTCGTACGCTCCCGATGCAACACCGTCGTCGTATCCGCACCGTCATCGAACACCAGATGCGGCTCCGTATCCAGAATTGCATTGATGTGCTCGTAGAACGTGTCCGAATCCTCACCACGCACCGCAAACACCGGGATCCCGTCATCAACCAACGCCGCAGCAACGTCATCCTGGGTCGACAACGGATTCGACGCACACAACACCACCGACGCGCCACCAGCACGCAACGCATACATCAACGTCGCCGTCTCACTCGTCACATGCATACACGCAGCGACCCGAACACCGTCGAGCGGCTGCTCCTCCTCGAACCGTTCCCGGATCGCAGCCAACACCGGCATCCGACGACCAGCCCACGCGATGCGCCGATGACCCTCACCCGCCAGAGACGAGTCCGCAATGTCGTAGTTCATAGTGCTCCTTTCGCGAGCATCTTCTTGAAAGCCTCCAACGTCACAACCGGCGTCGCATCAACCCCGGCTGCCTCTGCCATCGCAACAGATGCGATATCTCCGACAACGGCAAGACTGAAGAACCGGGCGAGTGGTCCGTCTCCCGTTGACAGGACGTCGCCAACCCGACGGACCTTCCCCGACAGCACGGTTCCTGAGAGATCCAGCCGTCGCGCAACGCTCGGATGATCGCAGGAATCCCTGAGATAGATGACACCAAAAGAACTGCTCGTCTCTGGCTGCCAGCCCTCGAGTTCATTGTGGTTCATCTCCGGAACGACTCCGGCGAATGCGGGGACCTTGGCGTTCTCGTTGATCTGGGTCTTCCATCGGTATGCGGCCGTTGAGCCGACCCCAAGCCCGCCGTAGACGACGGCGGTTCGATCTTCAAGACCGGCGGCAAGATCCCGTCCGAGTTCCACGGCCCCACCGCTGCCCCCGTCGAGGAGCAGGTCGAGAACAGCAGCGGCTTCGACGAGGGCAGCATCGGCGTCCGGAATCTGTTCGCCGGCGCCAAGCATGGCCGTCACCGCCGCCGTTTGGTACCCGACGCCAGCACGTGGCTGGAGCCCTCCGGGAACCTCGATGTACGGCAGGCCGTGCTCTCCCGCGATTTCGGCGAGTCGGCCACCGGAGGCAATGGCGGCGAGATCGAGACCGGCCGAGATCGCTTGGTCGACCCCGGAGAGCACCTCCTCGGTGTTCCCGCTGTAGGAAACGGCGAGCACGGACGCTCCCCCGTCTGCTGCCCACGGAGGCAGCCCGTAACCCTGGTGGACGATCATCGGCGTGCGCGACTTCGATGCGAGCGTTCCGATGGTGGCCGCCATCGCAGACCCACCCATGCCAAGCAGGACGATCGGCCTGTCGGACCGCAGCGGAGCGACCTCGTGACCGATCCCCCACCGAAGTTGCTCCGGCAGGGTCAGGATGTCATCGAACATCGTCATTGATCGGAGGGAGTGGCTTCGTCGATCAGCATGACGGGGATGCCATCTCGGACCGGGTACTGAAGCCCACAGTCCGAGCACACGAGCGCAGCGGGTTCAGGGCGCTCCTCGAGTGTTCCCGTGCAGGATGGGCATTGCATGATCTCCAGCAACGCCGGGTCGATCAGATGGTCGGTCACAGTCCCTCCTCGATGATCGATGCAACCGCGGCGACGAGTTCATTCACCGCCGCGGCGTCTGGTGCTTCTGCGTTGAGTCTGAGTTTCGGCTCGGTGTTCGACGGTCGAAGATTGAACCATCGGTCGCCGAGATCGACCGTGAGGCCGTCGAGATAGTCGATCTGGGCATCATCGTACACTGCGGCCACGGCAGCAGTGGTCGCAGCCTGATCTGCGACGTCGTAGTTGATCTCCCCCGAGCCGACGTACGGCTCGTAGTCGAGCCGGAGTTCGGAGAGCGGGCGTCCGTCCTCAGACATCACCTGCATGAGAACGAGCATCGCGAGGATCCCCGAATCGGCCCGGTAGTTGTCGCGGAAGTAGTAGTGACCGGAGTGCTCGCCCCCGAACACGGCTCCTGTCTCCTTCATGACCTGTTTGATGAACGAGTGCCCAACTCTCGTCCGCACCGGAACGCCTCCCGCACCGCGAATGCGTTCGGGGACCGCCTTGGAGCAGATCAGGTTGTGCACGACCGACGCACCCGGCTCTCTCATAAGGAACCAGTCGCCGATGATCGCCGTTGTCGTGCTGCCTGGGAGCGGAACGCCCCTATCGTCGATGAAGAACGCACGGTCGGCATCTCCGTCGAACGCCACGCCAAGGTCCGGCTTCTTCTCAGCCATCAGGGCGAGAAGATCGACGAGGTTCTCGGGTCTGAGCGGATCTGCGGGATGGTTCGGGAATGTTCCGTCCGGCTCGAGATAGAGACCGATGAGTCGGCCAGGAAGCCGGTCGAACACCGTTGGCACGGCGATACCGGCCATGCCGTTCCCCCCATCTGCTGCGACGGTCAGCGGAGAGAACACCGATGCGTCGACAACACCGAAGAGATGATCGACGTACCCATCGAGAGTGTCGACAGCCTCACGCGTACCCGGAACATCCTGTTCCTCGAATTCTGAGGCAGCGATCCGCTTGATGTCATTCAGCCCCGTGTCCTCACCGACCGGCGCAGCTCCTGCGAGGCAGAATTTCAATCCGTTGTATTCGGGCGGATTGTGCGACGCGGTCACGACGACACCGGGAAGGCCCATCGATCCGGATACGAAGTAGAGACCATCGGTCGTGATCTCGCCAATGTCGAGGACGTCCGTTCCCATGGCAGTGATCCCCTCAATGAGAGCGGCGGCGATGGCGGGTGACGAGTTCCGACAATCCCGTCCGACGGCGATCCGTTCGACGCCGGCAAACGTGGCGAAGCCTCGGCCGATGCGACGTGCCGTCTCCTCGTTGATCTCCGACGGGTAGAGACCGCGAACGTCGTATGCCTTGAAGATGGTGTCGAGATTCATGATCAGGATTGTACGGTCGCACGGGGACTGGCCGGATCTCTGTTCCCGATCTCTTTCTACACTCACCGCACACATGGAATTCGACACACCGACGACCCTCTCGATCGTGATCCCGGTCCACAACGAGGAGGGCTACCTTCCCGGCGCTCTCGCCGAACTCTTCGAGGAGATCGCCGACGTCCCCGCATCGATCACGGTCCTGGTGGCTGAGAACGGCTCGACGGACGGCACGGCACAGGCCGTTCGGGAGCTCATGGGCCGGTATCCCGATCTCGATCTCCTCCAGCTCCCCACGCCCGACTACGGCGCAGCGATGCGAGAAGGATTCGTCTCCACCGACGGTGAGTGGGTGGTGAACTTCGACATCGATTACTTCTCCGCCGACTTCCTCCGCTCGGTCCTCTCGATCGGAAGTGACGCAGATCTCGTCTTGGCTTCGAAACGGGCAGAGGGCGCGGATGATCGCCGGGGCAACGTCAGAAGGTTCGCCACGTGGACGTTCAACCAGGTGCTTCGGTTCGTGCTGTCTTCCGGCGTTTCGGATACCCATGGTATGAAGGCGATCCGACGAGAAGTCATCGACCAGATCGCCCATGAGGTGATCTCGACCCAGGACCTCTTCGACACCGAACTCGTCGTGCGCTCGGAACGTGCGGGGTACCGCATCGTCGAGGTGCCGGCCATCGTCGAGGAGAAGCGCAATACGAAGAGCAGTCTGACGAAACGTGTTCCCCGCACACTCAACGGCGTGTGGCGGATCAGGAGAAGCCTGTAAGCCCGGGGCCTCTTCCGGTCATGCCTCCGAGCGGCTGCTCTCCTGTTCCTTGATCGCTTTGCCGAACACGACGTCGCGATAGGACGCGAACTTCGGGAGGAGAATCACGATCGATGTGAGCAGGTACACCACATTCGCGGCGATCTTCGACAACGGGCCGAACATGACTTCCGCGAGCCACATGGCGCCTGCCGTGCCGGCCCAAGCTGCGAGGTTGACCAAGTAGAAGCGAATCGTCTCACTGCCGGAGACCTTGCCGTCCTTGATCTCGAACGCCCAGAACCTATTCAGGGAATATGACATGAAAGTGGTGAGGGCGAATGCGACACTCACCGCCGCCACCGACCACCACCCCATCCATAGGAAGATGTTGAAGAGTCCGAACGACACGATCGTGTTGGCGATGCCGACGAGTCCGACCTTGACCAACTGTTCGAGGGCCCCTTTGGTCATGAAACTGGCCAGGTAGCGTTTCATGCGTCGGCCTTGGGCGAGCGAAGCTTGTGTCGGCGGTATCCGTATGCCGCCAGACCCGTGAGTGCGATCAACGTGAAGGCCATACCCAGATTCTCGGCAGACGTGTTCCTGAACTCAAGGACGACGTGTTCGTCCGTCGGTACGACCACCATCAGCGACGGAGCGGCGCGATACGGCCCCTCTGCACCTACGGCCGTCCAATTCGGGAAGTAGGACTCCTTCACCAGATGGGGCACGCCAACGGCGGTCGTCGTGAATGAGATGCGATCGTCTTCCTGAACAATGTCGGTCACGATGCCCGGGTCGCCATAGGTCGACACCGCGGTTAAGCGATCCTCGATCGAGTCGACCCTGAGCCACTCCTCAGGTCCGGTCTCGACAAGCCAGTTGTCCAGGTGATCGACGTCGTCATACCACTCGAGTGATGGATCGAGAAAGTCTCCGCCACCGTCCCACACAGCCGGCCTCATGGTCGCCACGTCGACGAGATCGGAGTCGGGTAGAGCGAAGATCGTCCACGGCGAGGCGACACCGATCTCGACGAGACCGGCCAACCGGGCTTCGGATGCACCCTTCTCCGTGAAGCTCACGTAGTAGGCCACGTCATAGACGGCCAGGTGCGTGATCCCACGCTCCATGTTGAGTCCGCGATAGTCCAGCCCGCGCACGGGGTTCGATGGTCGCTCGCTGACTTCCGACGCGTTCAGGAAGTGGAACGGTGTGGTGAGCGACGACTCAAAGAACAACCCCTCCATCGAGGGGTGACCCTCGCTCCAATACGGGAACAGCATCAGCGCCATCGGTGTCCCGTATTTGTTCATCTCGGAGTTTGCTTCCCACATGATTCGGCCGGGTGGCAGCGTATCGACCGTCTCCATCAGCGCCCGGTACTCGGGATAGTCGGCCTTCCCCTCGTACCCCTCGAAGTTCCACTTGACCCAGCCGGGCACGTCGTGGACCGAGAGCATGGTGGCAGCGAGCACGATGAACCCGACGCCCAGCGAAGTGCCGATGAGCACGGTTCGTCGGAGAGGGACACGTCGGGAGATCTCGAGAACGGCCAGACCGAGTGCAATGCCTGCGAACACGAACATGCCGAAATACCAGTAGGGCAGGAGGCGGGCGTTGTACAGGGCAGTGATGCCGACCTTCGGAAGGATGAAGTAGCCGGCGAATGGAAGCAGGGTGAGCCATGCCAGCACCATGACGTCGTCACGCCGCAGCATCGTCCACACGATCCCGACGAGTCCGAGCACGAGGATGGGAATGAACTCACCGGGCAACGGGGACCCTGGATTCGTGTCCCCGACGATGCTGGTCACCGGGGACCAACCCATATCGGTGGTCATGCCCTGAAGCACCCGGATACCCAGCGGCAATGCCCAGAACGCTGAGATCGCGAAACCGACGACCCACGATGAGATCACCGTTCGCGGCCCGTTCCTCTTGAGCAAGAGCGACGCCGAGACGACAACCACGATCATCGTGGTGACGACGTGGGTCATTGCCGTCAGAGCGAGGATGATCCCGGCCAGCGGCGTGAATCGTCTTCCGAGACGCGTGTCTCTGGCGACGACTCCGAGGTAGAGGATCGAGAGGGCGAACGACCATGAGAACGAGAACTCGCCGGCGAGGGTCGACTTGATGTTGGCGCCGAAGATCGAGAAGCTCTCCATGAACACGAACATCGAACCCGTGAGTGCTGCCAGCCCCGCCACCGGGCGGGAGAAGCCGAGAAGCCGCAGGAAAGCGTACGTCGCTGCCGGGAGCGCCACCAAGCCGACGATCGTCACGATCTTGAATGCGACACCGTATGGGATGAACACGTCGAGAAGCACGGTCACCAGCGCCGGGATTGGGAAGTAGAAGTAGAGGGCGGGGAATCCCGCGTACCAAGAACCGGACCAGCCGAATATTCGACCGGATGGGATGAGCACATCCTTGAGCACCTGCGGCAGAAGGACATGGGCCCCCATATCGCCGCCGGTCGGCGTGTTCGCGACCAGGATCTGGGGGAATCGAATCAACGACCCGGATCCGATGACGCCCAGGATCCCGGACATGATCAGCAGAATCAGGACCGTCGGTACACCGACGAGCAAGACGATCAGCCAGGTCGGTACACGACCCGATCCGACGGTCTCTGAGCGTTCAGAAGCAGGATCCATGACGGTGGGCGCGAGCGGAGAGGTCACGACCGAGAGGCTAGTGAAAGCTGCCCAGTAGGGCGGTGCGACAGGATCTACGCCTCGCGGCGGGCAACGTCGACGAGCGAATCGAGATCGAGCTGCTCGCCGTTACGGTCCCACCACTTCGACTCACACCTGTGACACGAACAGAAGATCACTTCCGATCCGTCCGGAAGTTTGAGTTCGATCTCGATAACGGTGTTCTGACCGCACGTCGCACAGCGGAGCCCGTCACTCATGTTCTGCCTTCCATGGCTGAGATAGTAGCGCGGTGGAGCAGTAGCAAGTAGAGCAGATCTGATCTACTGCTCTACCGATCCACTGCCTCCGGAACATCTTCCAGCTTTCCCAGGTAGCGGGATCGGCGCTTTCCGTCTTCGTTCCAGTAGGCGTACCAATAGGGACCGTGAGGGCAGCGGGTGCAGCTGTCCTTCCCGCACCTCACCATCTGCTTCCGTAGCTTGACTTCAGGGCCCGATCCCGGCAGTTCGACGCCGCGTCCCTCAAGACGAGCTTTCGCAAGGATGTAGAGGCGGCGCAGCTCGTGCTCGTCCATCTCTCGCACAGCCTCGAGGACGTCCCGGTCGATAGACATCCCGCCCCCTACGCCAAACCTGGGGTGAAGAGCGTTGGCTGAGATCTGCGATCATGGAGCACCCATCCAAGCGGCGGGATGACACGATCAGCATGGTTCGTGCACAGCGGGTATCGAGTGCCTGCGTCGAGTGAACCTCCGCTATCGACCAGCCACGCCTCGCGCCGTTCGTAGGCATAGGTGAGGCACGACGTGGAGATCGATGAGCAGCGTACGCAAGTCATGGCCCCGCGAACTTAGGGGTCAAGGGAGGATGGACCAAGTATTTCGAACTTCTCATCCGACGCCTACGCCACCGATGAAGGCCACACCCTGCGGCCCTGCGATCGACACAGCCACCGAAACCGGCATACTCGAGTCAACGAGCATCCCCGAATTCCCGGACTCTGAGAGGGCAGGTACTGGAATCTCCACAAACCTGCCAGCGGGAATCAGGATCTTCTCGGATCGAACCGCCGAGACGCCGAGAGGGCTCACCGTCACGGTCGCGTCCTCGGTGGAGGCGTTCAGCACCCAGATCGAGGTCTGTGCACCTGGCACAACTCCGAGGCCCGGTACCAGCCATCGTTCGAGCGGATCGGTGTTCCCCGGCATCGCCGCCAATCCGTCGTAGACAACGGGTTCTTCGACTACCCCACCCTCGGCAGTCTCGTCGTCTGTCGTCCCCTCGTCGGTGGACTCGTCAACGACGGGTTCCTCTTCGGGTGGGATGACGTCGGTTCGCGGGAACGTCCCTTCCGGCGCCGCCTGGACAACAGCTCCGATAGGGGCGTTCGATCGGACCCGGATCGCGAAGGGCGGTTCCGCAAGATCTGACAGGTGGATCCGCAACGGTTCGAGCGGCGCCACGATCCGTCCATCGGCGTCGGGTATCGGGCCGTCCTCTGTGAAGATGTCGATCGCTACCGTGGCTCCGACGCTGCCGGTGTTGGAGATCACCAGGGTGGGCTCCAGTCCAGGAAGACTTGTGACGGGGAAGTCCCAGACCGTCGATTGCCCGGTACCCGGCCAGGACGCCTCGTCGTTTTCGTTGTTGAGCACCAGGCTTGGGATCACGATACCGCTCTCAGATACGACCGTGAAGGTGGCCATGTCGAGGAACGGAATGACCCGGGAGAGGTCCTCGGTCAACCACGATCGTCCGGGAACATCGACACTCTCAAATCCAGCGAGCGGAGATCTCCCGAACTCCGTGATCGCCTGGACGGTGACCTTGGCGCTCTCTGCGAACGGATTGAAGAGCTGGAGTTCAAGAGTGAAGCCCTCTGCGGTGATTCCCCCGACGAGATTCCATTCCTTCGGTACCGAGACGACGCACCGATCCCCGGTGAGGATCTCGTCCGACCAAATGGCGGTGGTCACGACGGCGGGCCCGTCGTCAAATTCAACAACACCGGGAGAAGTGCCCCGGCGAACGATGAAACCTGCGTCGAGACTCCTCGCTCCCGGGCCGCGAAGACGGACCTCGCTGACTGCTGGCTCCTCGGTGGGATTCGCACTCGGAAGTGTGATCGTGGCATCGACGTCGATCACCGAAGCCACATTGAATGCCGAGTCACGGAGTGCGCCGGCAGCGACCCACGGGCAGTACCAGGCGCTCGGATCACCGGTTGCCCCAATCGTCTCGGCCGGCGGTGCCCCGAACTCCGGAGGGCGTACGTCAATTGGTTCGGTCTGGGCGAGTGCAAGTGCTCCGACGGCGGCCACGATGACGACGGCGACTATCCGCCTCATCCGAATCTCCTTCCGGCCCAGGCGACTCCGGCAAGGGCCACGAGCCACACGGCGGCGACGATTGCCTGACGACGCCGAGAACTGATCGGCTCAAACTCGACTGTACCGGCGGCTGCCGTGGTTCCGTTGGCCCAGCCGATCTGCTCCCAATCTCCGGGGCCCCACCGATCATTGGCGTTCTCGCGTATCTCGAGACCGTCTCCGAACTCCGGTGTCCCTTCGTATCCGGTGCCGATACGAGTCCACGGCGCCCCCGCGGCGCTCACCGCGCGAACGGCATCGTCGGCCTCATTCTCGAACGTTGTGTTGGAGAGCCCACCGCCGAGAGGCACGAGATCGAGCTGACCGACGAAGACCGTCTTCCATGCGGTCGCGTACGGGTCTCTGTCGTCGTTGTCCGGTGTGATGATGACGATCCAGCGAACGCCGAAGGGTGCCAGGAGTTCACCGGCGCGTTGCGTCTCCCCCTCGATGATCGAAGCCAGGGTCTTCTTGAGCTCATCGTCGCCGATCCTGGGCATGTGCAAGTATGTCTCCCACGACTCCGGCATCGGTGCAGACACGAGGCGATACGCCGCTCCTCCTACGATGCGGTCGTCACCCGGGAGGCTTCCTGGCGCCCCGAGGACGAGGATTCTCGATGCGCTTGGATCACCGGGCCGGGCTGCCGAGAATGTGAATGCTTCCCGGTAGTTGTCGCCCGGATATCCGGCGCGGCCGCCGAGCATCGTGACGGCGGCAGCGGCAACGAGAAAGACCGACGCCACCACGGCAACCCCTGCGACGATGCGCCGCCATCCGCCGACTTCACGGACTCTTGTGATTGCCTCGAATGCCGGACCGACGATGAGCCCAATGCCAAGAGAGACGACCACAAGGCTTGCAGCTTCGATCTCCCGACCTCCCCCGACTCCAGCGGAACGAGCCAGAAGTGTCCCGGTTGCCGCGGCGATCGCTCCCCACCCGGCGATCAGAGCGAGCGGCTGCGGTGCTGCGACGAGTGCGGCTGCAGCAGCGATGCCAACGATGACGGCCGTCACGACCGGCAACGCCCAATAGGCCTCGCCCTCCGTGATGAATCGATGGAGATCAGCAGCCCCGAGCCACGGAAAGAGCAACGGAACGGCGAGCAACGCCCCGACGAGAGCAACACCGAACGCCCGCCATGCGGCGCCATCGGTGAGGTTGAGGAGGGCCCAGACGAGCAACGCAGCAATCGGAATCGCCAGGGTGAGAGGCGCAAGGATCGCTCCAAGACCAGAGATCACGGCGATGGAGGCGACTCGCCCGATCCTCGAGGGCCAGGATGCAGGGAACGGGGCGAGAGCGAATCGCATCGCCCAAGGAATCAATCCAATCGCGATCACAACCCCTACCGCCGTCTCCTGGGCGACAGCCTGCGCAGCCGGACCCGCCACGTAGACGATCCCGGCGAGGGTTCCAGCGACTGCACGAATACCCCAGGTCCGCAGCAGACGGACGACTCCCCAGATTCCAATCAACCACGATCCGGCGGTCAGGGCGTACTCGGCGAGACGCCGGTTGTCGAAGAGGATGGTCTGAATCAGGCCGGCCAGTCCTACGAATGGACGGAGGACTTCCACAGATCCAAGTCCGGCGGGGTTCCAACCACCGGCATACGCCGAGATGGCGTCGGGTCCCGAGTCGACGAAGGGCAGGCTGAATCCAACGGCCGGCAGACCGGCAGGCCAGATGCTGCGGGTCGCGAGCAAGACGAACACCAGGGCGATCGCTCCAACGATGAACGAAGGCCGTCTGATCTCGTCGCCGACCGCTTCGACCGAAAGACGATCTTCTCCAGGGAGTCGCCGCCGAATCCGGTCGGACAATTCGGCTGCGACCCGCTTGAGGGCTACAGATCCACTGATCTGATATCTGAAGAGTTCGGAATCACCGACCACCCGTCCCTTGCGCGCCGATCGACGCTCGTGGAGCGTGTTCGGAAGCTTCACAAGGTTCCAGAGCCACGCTCGCAGCCAATGGAAGAACCTCCACCGGCCAAGGAACAGAGACAGGAAGGACTGCGCGAAACCGGAGAGGAACGCCATCGGAAGAGCCCACAGCAACGTCAGTGGTCCGTAGACCTTGATCATCGCCCTGATGCGTCCAGCGCGTTCTCGCCATCGATCGAGTTCCTGATGATCGTCGCGGGCAAGCACCTCCGAGGAAGGGACAGCAACGACCCTTGCACCCCGAAGCCGTGCTCGCTGGCAGAAGTCGACCGCGGTGGCGATCGGCGCCATGGCAGCGTCGGGACCGCCGAGACCGCGGGCGAGGTCGATGCGAATGAGCGTGGACTGTCCGCCGACGGCGGCAACGTCGCGGACGACGTCGTACTGACCTTGGTCGCGTTCATCCTCGTCGAACCCGGTGTACGGAGTCTCGAACACATCGGTTGCGAACCCGACCGAGAGCAACCGATCCGGGTTGTCCTCGTCAAGAACCTTCGAACCGGTGACTGCGGCATCGAGGCGTTCCTGACCGAGAACCAATGCTCCAAGAGCATCGGGCCGGGGGCGTACTCCGTCGAGAACGAGCCACACGTGTGTACCGTCGGTGCAAGATTCGATGACGCCGGGCAGGCTGGCGATCCACTCAATCCCGTAAGCTGAAGCGACCTTGCGCGCGTCTGCTTCGCCACCGACCACGAAGATCCACCGTGTTTCGTACACTTGCCGCTGGATCGCTTCGATGGTCGCTGGAAGATCAGCATCGCGTCGAGCGAAGATTGCGACCGCGACAGATGCTGGGCGTGCGCCCTCCGGAGATGACATGAACCACGCCATTCAAGGACCGAACTCTGCATATTCCAACCCTTTCGCCGTTCTGCTGTCCGGCGGTGTCGGTGGCGCGCGCGGAGCGAGGTCACTGAGACAGGTATTCGCAAGTGATCGACTCACCGTGATCGGAAACGTTGGAGACGACGAACGGATCTACGGTGTCCACGTTTCGGCTGATCTCGATACTGTCCTCTACACGCTCGCTGGTATCGAGGGACCACACGGTTGGGGCATCCACGGGGACTCGTTCGCAGCGATGGATCAGCTCGAGGAGTTCGGATTCGACACGACGTTTCGCCTCGGTGATCGTGACCTCGCCACGTGCCTGATCCGTACCGAGATGCTCGCATCGGGCCACACACTCTCTCACGCCACCGAACAGATCCGGTCGGCGGTCGGCGTCGATACCCGGATCCTTCCTTCAACCGATGATCTGGTGCGCACCAGGATCCGGATCGACGATGGGACATGGCTCCCCTTTCAGGAGTACTTCGTCGGTCGGGGACACCGGGACAGCGTCATCGAAATCGAGTACGCCGGTGCCGAGCAGGCAGTCCCCGCCCCGGGGGTCGTCGAAGCCATCGCGGCTGCGGACATCGTCGTGATCTCCCCGTCGAATCCGCCGCTATCGATCGGGCCGATCACGGCTGTCTCAGGGATCCGGCAGGCCATCGGGGAGAAGGATCGAGTCGTCGCCATCAGCCCCCTGTTCGCAGGCAAGGCTCTCAAAGGTCCGGCCGATCGAGTCCTGGCATCACTCGGGTTCCCGCCAGGAAACGCCGGGGTCCTGGCAGCGTATGAAGGCCTCATCTCTGACCTCGTCATCGACATCGGAGACGAATCGGAGATGCACACGCTCTCCACATCGGTCAACATCCACGCCACCGATACCCGCCTCGGTTCCGCGGACGAAGCCCGCCGGTTCGCTGAATGGTTCAAGGAGACGTTCACATGAGCATCGAGATCCACCCGATCCGCGGAATCCCCGAAGTTGCTCCCGGGGACGACCTTCCATCGCTCATCGTCGAGGGTCTCAGGTCTTCGCAGATCGCCCTGTCCGACCGCGATGTCGTCGTCATCACTCACAAGGTGGTCTCCAAAGCCGAAGGTCGCATCGAACGGGCCCCCGATGACCGTACCTACCGAAACCTGGCTGAACGTGAGGCTCGATCGATCCTGAGACGCCGCGGCGACCTCCTCATCGCACAGACCGAGCACGGCTTCATCTGCGCGAATGCCGGCGTCGATCGATCCAATGTGGCAGACGGCTACGCGGTTCTTCTACCCATCGACCCGGATCGGTCGGCCCATCGCATTCGTCTCCGCCTCGAGCGGGCGACAAACGCCTCGATTGGCGTCGTCGTCACCGATACGTTTGGCCGTCCCTGGCGCCGCGGACTCGTCGACGTCGCCATCGGCGTCTCCGGTCTGCCGGCGATCTTGGACTTGCGCGGTGAGTCCGACGCCCAGGGTCGCACGATGAACGTCACCGAGATCGCCATCGTCGATGAGATCGCCGCAGCCGCCGACCTCGTCATGGGCAAAGCCGACGAAGTCCCCGTCGCCATCCTCCGCGGCCTCGACCTGACAGGAACCGGGCGCGCCACCGACCTCGTAAGGCCCCCAGAAGAGGACATGTTCCGGTAGGCAGAACAGCTGCAAGTAGATCAGTAGATCAGGAGAACAGTCGTTCCCCGATCCGGTCACTCCACCGTTCTGCTGCTCAACTGATCTACTGATCTACTG
>CAZWDQ010000051.1:0-13483 GCA_964632475.1 uncultured Acidimicrobiaceae bacterium | reverse complement strand
CGCTCTCGCAATGGTCGCTGCCCTCATGGCGATCTTCGCGGGCGCAGCGAACGCAGAGGTGACCGAGCCTTCGGGCCAGATCGCCGTTATCAATGGCGCCAGCGCTGCTGACGTCGCCGCAGAGGCAAATGGCACGCCGATCGGCGAGGGCCTCGTGTACGCCGGTGACGCCCAGGCGGCCATCTTCCCGGCCAGCGGAAGCCCCTACACCGTTGGGTTCAGCGACGGGAACACGACAGACGTCACGCTCGCAGGCATGGACGCCTTCACGGTCGTCTCCGGGTATGGCGACAACGGCGAGACGGCGATGGCCTACCCCGTTGAGGTTGCCCCATACGCTGACGCAACCCAGGGCAAGGTTCAGGTTTGGAATGCCACGATGGCCGATGTGACGGTGAACGCCGGCAACGGCGACGTGACGGTCGCCCCAGGCAGCCCGTTGGATACCAGTGCAGCGACTATGGCGCCCGGGACCTACTCCATCACCATTGATGGTGCCCCTCGCGACATCGATGTCACAGCCGACTCCTACACGGATGTGTTCGCCGTCAGCGACGGCACCACGCCAGAGATCGCTCTGGCAACCATCCCCTTGATGACCGAGTTGATTGCAGCCCTGACACCCACCGCTCCGCCCGCCGATGTGACTGTCCCCAACGTGGTTGACATGGCCGAAGCCGATGCAACCGCTGCAATTGAGGAAGCCGGACTTGTCGTGGGAAACACGACCACAGCCCCCGATGACACGATCGTCGCCGGCAATGTCATCTCACAAACCCCGGCAGCTGGCGACACAGTCGCAGCGGGATCAGCAGTCGACATCGTCGTCTCCACCGGCCCGGACACACCGACGACCGTGCCGGTCCCGAACGTTGCCGGAAAGTCGTCGGCTGACGCACAGGCCGAACTCGAAGCTGCGGGCTTCGCCGTGACGACCGAAGAACAAGCCAGTGAGACTGTCGAGGCTGGACTCGTCATCGAGACCAATCCCTCTGCAGGAACCGAAGTCGCCCCTGGAACCGAAGTGAAGATGATCGTCTCCTCCGGAGTAGGCGACGTCGTCGTTCCCAATTTCACCGGGCTGACGGTCGATGAAGCGACCGCAGTCGCCGAGGAGGCGGGATTGACGATCCGATTCGTCGAAGACGCCGACAATCCGGATCCAGAGGGCGTCGTGGTCTCCCAGGACCCAATGGGCGGAACGACGGTCGAGGCGGGAGCCGAGGTTGTGGCTCGGCTGAGTCCGGCGACCAGCAGCCCGTCGGTGATTCTCACACTCGGCCCCGAGCAGGTCCTCACCGCGTCAGGCATCAACTTCCTGCCCGGATCGACCGTCGATCTCTCCGTCGTCGGTACCGACAAGAGCGCCAAGGCAACCGTCCAGGGCAACGGTTCCTGGACCGCATCGGCCGACCTTGCTGACGTACAGAGCGATGCAGCGCTGCTCCTCATCAAGGGCACGGCTGCGGACGGCAGCGACTACGCGTCCACGTTCAATATCCCGGCTGTTGGCGAGACGACGGATGAGCCGACCGACGAGAGCAGTGGCGTCTCTGCGTGGGTGTGGATCCTCCTCGGTCTTCTGGTCGTAGCGATCGTCCTGCTCGGTATCAGAATGTTCGGTGGTGGCGACACCACGACCGATGGTGATGACGCGACCGGAACGGACACACCGACCACGGACATCAACTAGCGGACCGGAAACGTCTCGGCCATAGCGCCGAAACGTCCCGCAAACGAGTAGAAGAAAGCGGGGCCTTCGGGTCCCGCTTTCGCGTCCGCATCAATTGGTCGGAGAGACCGTAACGGGAGCAGTGGTCCGGGTGGTCCGGGAGGTCCGGGATGCCGGCGTGAGCCAAGACTTCCGCCCATGGCTGCCAGCTGTCACCTGTTGGCTGTCGGCTGTCAGCCGTTCGCTACTCGGCGGGGCTACCGTTCCTTGGGTCATGACCTCACTCCGCTCACGCGCTCGAACAGCCCTTGCCTCGCGGGGGCATGCTGCGTTCCTCTCGGCGTCGCTGCTGCTCGGGATATTTGTGGGTCTGGGTGCGGCGTTGCTCGTCTGGGCGCTCGAACTCGTCGCACATGGCGTTGGCGAGACCGATGCGCTCCTCGGTATCGGCAAGTGGTTGTTCCTGATCTCGATCCCGATCGGCTTGCTCGCTTCGTGGCTTCTGAATCGATGGATGGGCCCGGGTGTCTCGGGCGGTGGCGTGGCCGAGACCATGGTTTCCGTGAATCTCGAGGCGGGGTATCTCCCCACGAAGGTCGTCCCTTCGAAGATCGTGGCTACTGCCGCGACTCTCGGAACCGGCGGCTCGGGTGGGCGAGAGGGACCCATCGTCCTCATCGGCGGCGCTATTGGTTCATCATTCGCCCGGTACACCGGCTTCGGTCTCGATCAGGTGAAGAGCTTCGTCGCAGCGGGAGCTGGCGCCGGTATCGGGGCCAGCTTCAACGCCCCTATCGCAGGGATGATGTTCGCTCTTGAGGTGATCCTCAGCTCGTTCGCGATCCGTCATGTCAGCGCGATCGTTGTCACATCCGTCGCAGCAGCAGTCACGACGCACACTCTGGTCGGTGAGGAACTCTTCCTTCGTTCCCGCGCCTACGAACTCAGCGACCCGTGGCAATTGATCCTGTACACGATCCTCGCGGTGCTCGCCGTGCTGTTCGGTACGTTCTTCCTGCTGGTTCTCGACCGCATCAGCATCACGAAGATCGCGTCCGCGATCCCGGGATGGGTCACTCCCCTGATCATGGGCGTCTCCGTCGCTCTCATCGGCGTCGTCTATCCAGAGACGCTCGGAACCGGGCAGGCGTTCCTCACCGACCTGCTCTCACTTAGCGATCACGGTCAGTTCGTCTGGTGGTCGCTGTTCATCATCGCCGCCCTCAAAGCAGTCACAGCAGCCCTCACCCGCAAAGGCGGCGGTTCCGCGGGAACGTTCATGCCGGCGCTCGTCATCGGCGGTGCTGTCGGTGCCGGTTTCGCGATCCTCATCGATCCCATCTGGACACTATCTGAGATCGAACCAGGAGCATTCGCTCTCGTCGGGATGGCCGCTGCCCTCGCAGCGACAGCCAGGGCGCCGCTTACCGCCGTGATCCTCGTGTTCGAGTTGACGGGTAGCTACGGGTTGGTGCTCCCGCTGATGCTGGCCTCGGCACTCGCGACGTTTATCAGCGAGCAGTTCCATCCGGAATCCGCATACACCATGTCACTGGCTCGCAAGGGAATCCGTCTGCCGGAGACCGAGGACATCGACCTGCTCGACACCGTTCACGTGAGCGAGGTCATGGCACAGGTCGACGAGGCGGCCACCCCGGACATGACCCTGGCAGAACTCAACGACCGCCTCGACCGAACCCGTCACCACGGCATGCCAGTCGTCGATGGTGACATGCTCGTCGGCATCATCACGGTCAGTGACGTCGAGCGCGCCACTTCCGAGGATCCTCACCGGACGGTCGGAGATGAGATGACCGTCACACCCGTCACGATCACCCCCGAATTGCCGGTCTCTGCCGCGCTCGCCCGGATGGCATCGCTGGGTCTCGGCCGACTTCCGGTCGTCGCCGATGACGACCGGCGGCACCTCGTTGGCATGTTCCGGCGCGAGTCGGTCGTCAAGGCCTACCACCATGCCCTTGGCACGTCGACGGGTCGCCAACTCTACCGGGACCGTGTGCACCTGCGTACACAGCCGGGTGCCGCGTTCTTCGAGGCGCCGGTGCGGCGCGGCTCACCGATTGTCGGCTCCCTCTTGAAGGACGTTCGATGGCCCGAAGGTGCTGTGGTTGTCTCGATTCGGCGCGGCTCGTCCGTCCTCATCCCGCACGGGAGCACGGCTATCGAGTTGGACGACACCATCACCCTGTTCGGCACCGGGGAGTCGCGAGAAGAACTCGGCTTCCTCATCGAGCCGGCCCAGGATGCAACGGGAGAGTGGAACCGGCCGTAGGAAGTGGACCGGAGACCGCGAACGACACACGATCGCTCAGAGCGGCTCGGTCGCGAATCGCGTCAGCGATCACCCCGGCTGCGATCGCGCTCAGAATCACTCCAGCCTCAATGAGGCGCATCACGAGTCCTGTTCAGTCGATGGCGTGCAACCGACTTCGTCTCAGCGCTACCGATCGACCTCCACGTCCACGACGATCACTGCGTTGCGGCAGTCGCAGCCGTCGACGTGCACGACCCTCCCTCTCGCGTCCTCCCGGCAGGATTCGTCGAGGACATCCGTCGGACTCCACTTCGAGCGTTGATCAGGACCAGCGCCGGTTCCCGTACTGAGAGAGAGTTCCGGCCGACGGAGGATTGACTCAAGCGCGTCGCGGACGTTGTCTTCGCTGAATCCGGTCCAGGTTCCCGGGTCATTCCCCGCCCGGTCAGCCACGCCGCGAGATCGCAGCTTGTACTCGATTTCAGCAGTGAACCGAACCCTCATCTGGGTTACGTCAGGGGTTGTCATCGCCATGCTCCAGTCATGTGCATCCTGGATCGTGATCTTGTACCACCGGAACAAGTCCTTCCTTCGGGAAACACGGAGAACGATCTACAATTCCGAAGAATCCGGACAACCATCGGGGTGGCTCGACTTCCGGTTGCCAATCCGGCGCGATTGTCCTACCGGTGACAATTCCGATCTCGATTCGACTCGATTTCGGTTGCACCGCGGACATCCCTCGCACAAGGAGTCCCAGGTGAACATTCCGATATCCCGCAACGCCCTCGCATCGCAAGAGGGTGGTTGCATCGACCGCTCAGCAGCGTCGACTGGGCCACTGTGGATCGCAGAGCCATGAGCGGAGCAATCGACTCACCGAGCGACTCGACACTCGGCGTCGACCTCGGGGGCACCAAGGTCCTCACCGCACTCGTCGACGCCGACGGGCGGGTCCTCGCTTCGCACAAGAGACCGACTGATGCTCGAAACGGCCCGGATGCCGTGATCGCAGACGTCGTGGCGTGTGTGCGCGATTGCCTCGGCGACGCGGTTCACGGCGCGACGGGACTTGGAATCGGGGTGGCCGGGCAAGTGGACGGCACCACCGGAATCGTGAGCTACGCACCCAATCTCGGTTGGCAGAACATCGCTCTCGGAGATGCGCTCGCGTCCGCAACCGACCTCCCAGTCATTGTGGCCAACGATGTGCGGGCAGCGGCGGTCGGAGAATGGCAGCACGGGTCCGGAGCCGGTACGACAGACCTCATGGCGCTCTTCGTCGGTACGGGGATCGGCGGCGCCGTCATCGCAGATGGGCGCCTGCTCGAGGGATCGGTGGGTGCCGCAGGCGAGCTGGGCCACACGATGCTCGTCGCCGGCGGTCGGTCCTGCCATTGTCCCAACACCGGGTGCCTCGAGGCATATGCGGCCGGATGGGCGATCGCCGAGCGCGCCCGCGATGCTGTCCGTGCCGATCCGAGTGCGGGAACGTCGCTCACCGATCTCGCCGGTTCGATCGATGACATCACGGCCGCCCACGTGACAGAGCTCTATAGGAGTGGCGATGGCCTCGCCACTCGCCTCGTCGAGGAGACCGGGCGCTATCTCGCTGCCGGTGCGACCGGACTTGTGAACGCGTTCAATCCCGAAATCGTCGTGCTCGGTGGTGGAGTGATCGAGGCACTCCCGGAGATGGTGACGGTCGTACAGGATCACGTACGTCAATTCGCGCTCCCCGCCGCACGGGATGTGGTGCGGATCGAGCGCGCTTCTCTCGGCGGGTCGGCAGGAGTCGTCGGCGCCGCAGCGCTCGCGAGGCACGGAATATTCCGGCATATCTGAGGTGGATCGCCACTTGCAGTACCGGAGCCATCAGAGAACCACGACAACCACCGCAGTCGCGTTGGCCGATCAATCAAAGGACGCACCCATGACCGACGTCGATCAGATCAACGTCAACACGATTCGATTTCTCGCCGTCGACGCTGTCGAACAGGCCAACTCCGGGCATCCGGGTCTTCCGCTTGGGGCGGCACCGATGGCATACACCGTCTGGGACCGTTTCCTTCGCCACGACCCCACGGACCCATCGTGGTTCGACCGAGACCGATTCATCCTGTCCCCGGGCCACGGTTCAGCGATGCTCTACGCTCTCCTCCACCTCTACGGATACGACCTCCCCCTCGACGAGGTCCGGAGCTTCCGTCAGACCGGGAGTCTGACGCCCGGGCATCCCGAGTACGGGCATACGGATGGTGTCGAAGCGACAACCGGCCCGCTCGGCCAGGGATTCAGCATGGCCGTTGGCATGGCCATCACCGAACGTCTCCTCGCATCGCGCTTCAACCGCCCGGGATTCACCATCGTCGACCACGCCACGTATGCGATCGTCTCCGACGGGGACCTCATGGAAGGCATCGCCTCCGAGGCCGCCTCGCTTGCAGGAACGCTCGGCCTCGGCAAGCTCATCTACCTCTACGACGACAACCACATCTCGATCGAAGGCAACACCGACCTCGCCTTCCGCGAGGACGCCGAACGTCGCTTCGAAGCGTACGGATGGCACGTCATCCGGGTGGCCGACGGCACCGACCTGGACACGATCGGGAGCGCCATCAACGCCGCCCGGTCCGACGATCGACCCTCTCTCATCATGGTCAGAAGCCACATCGGTTTCGGTAGCCCCGGTCAGGACACAGCCTCGGTGCACGGCGACCCGCTCGGGTCCGACGGTGTCGCGGCCACCAAGGAAGCACTGGATTGGCCGACCGAGCCCTCGTTCTACGTTCCCGACGAAGCGGCAGCCCACTTCACGCGTTCACGCGACGAGGGGAAGGAACGTCACGCGGCCTGGACCGGTCTTCTCGAGCGCTACCGCGTCGAGCATCCCCAACTCGCGGCGGAATTCGACGACGCTGTTGCAGGGCGCATGCCGGAAGGATGGGATGGGCAGATTCCCGGATTCGATCCACACGGCGGATCCATCTCCACACGCGACGCATCCGGAGCGGTGATGAACGGCATCGCTCACGGATACCCGGCCCTCGTCGGCGGCTCCGCAGACCTGAATCCGTCAACGAAGACGGAGCTGGTCGGACTCGGAGACTTCGGACCCGACAATGGCTCCGGCCGGAACATCCACTTCGGCATCCGTGAGCACGCCATGGGCGCCATCATCAACGGCATGGCTCTGCACGGGGGCGTGTTGCCGTTCGGATCAACGTTCTTCGTATTCGCGGACTACCTGCGGCCGGCCCTCCGGCTCTCGGCGCTGATGCAGACCCACGTGGTGTATGTGTTCACACATGACAGCATCGCGGTCGGCGAAGACGGGCCAACACATCAGCCGGTCGAGCATCTGGCAAGCCTCCGATCGATTCCTGGGATCACCGTCCTCCGACCCGCGGACGCAAACGAGACGGCTGCGGCATGGCGGATCGCCGTCGAACGACCGGCGCCGACGGTGCTGGTCCTCACCCGACAGAAGCTCCCGGTGCTCGACACCGATAGATACCCCATTGTCGAAGGAGTCCCCCGTGGCGGATACGTCATCCGAGAAGCTGACGGCGGAAGCCCCCAGCTGACGCTCATCGCCACGGGTTCCGAGGTGAGTCTGGCTCTTGATGCCGCCGATCGTCTCGCCGAAAGTGGGATCGCTGCCCAGGTCGTCTCGATGCCATCGTGGGAGCTCTTCCGCGAACAGTCGGACGCCTACCGCGAGTCCGTCCTGCCCGCAGAAACACCCAGGTTGGCGATCGAAGCTGCACATCGGATGGGATGGCACGAGTTCGTCGGCGACAGCGGCGACATCGTCTCGATCGACACGTTCGGCGCATCCGGACCCGGCCCGGACGTATACGCCAACTTCGGCTTCACGGTTGATCACGTTGCGGACCGCGCGATGGCACTCATCGGGAGATCGTGACGATGCGCATTGCACTCGGTGCGGACCACGCCGGCTACAACCTCAAAGACGATCTCGCGGCGTACCTCGAGCAGCAGGGCCACGCAGTCCTCGATCTCGGCACAAACGGACCCGAGTCGGTGGACTACCCCGACTTCGCCGAGGCAGTCGGGCGGGCCATCCTCGATGGCAGGGCGGAGCGCGGCGTCGTCGTATGCGGCAGCGGCGTCGGCGCTTCGGTCGCTGCCAACAAGCTCAACGGAATCCGCGCCGGATTGACCCACGACACCTACTCGGCCCGCCAGGGCGTCGAGCACGACGACATGAACGTTCTCGTCCTCGGCGGTCGGGTGATCGGCCGGGAGGTCGCCAGGGATTTGGTCTCGGCGTTCAGCACCGCGCGTTTCACAGGCGAGGAACGCCACGTCCGTCGCCTCGCCAAAGTAGCAGCGCTGGAACTGTCCCAGCACGAATCAACGAGAGGCACAACATCATGAATCCGATCACAGCGCTCCAGGAGTCAGGCCAATCCATCTGGCTCGACTACATCCGCAGGGACCTGATCACGGGCGGCGAACTCGACCGTCTCATCAGTCAGGGCATTCGCGGCGTCACAAGCAATCCTTCGATCTTCGAAAAGGCGATTGCTGGGAGCCGGGACTACGACACAGATCTCGCCCGGTACATCGAGGCCGACGCCTGCATCGCGCCTTCGAGCCTCTTCGATCGCATCGCCGTGGACGACATCCAGCAGGCCGCGGACACGCTGCGACCTGTCTACGACAGCACCGAGGGAGCCGACGGCTACGTCAGCCTCGAGGTGTCACCGAATCTCGCACTGGAGACCGAGGCGACCGTTGACGAGGCTCGGCGGCTCTGGAAAGCGGTCGACCGACCCAATCTCATGATCAAGGTTCCGGCGACCGCCGAGGGGCTACCCGCCGTCGAACAACTGATCTCCGAGGGCATCAACGTCAACGTCACCCTCCTGTTCTCTCTGGAGCACTACGAGGACGTCGCCAACGCCTACCTTCGCGGACTCGAGCGGGCCCCCGACCCGTCCGGGATCGCGTCGGTCGCCTCATTCTTCGTGAGTCGCGTCGACACCACCGTCGACCGAATGCTGGAAGCCATCGGAAGCCCCGAGGCTCTCACCCTCCTCGGAACGATCGCCGTTGCGAACGCCAAAGTGGCGTACCGCCGCTACCAGGAATTGTTCGAGGGCCCGAGCTTCGACGAGCTACGTTCTCGCGGGGCACGACCGCAGCGTGTGCTGTGGGCCAGTACCGGGACGAAGAACTCCTCATACTCCGACGTCCTCTACGTGGAGGAGCTGGTCGGATCGAACACCGTCAACACCGTCCCGCCGGCGACCCTCGCTGCCTTCCAGAACCACGGGTCGTCACACGGCACGACACTCACCAACAACGTTGCGGAGGCCGACCGTGCTCTCGAACTGCTCGCCGACCTCGGCGTGGATCTCGGGACAGTGACCAAGGAGCTCCAGAAAGAGGGCCTCGCAGCCTTTGCCGACTCATACCACCAGCTTCTTCAAGCGTTGTACGAGAAGAGTTCCAAGCTACGCAGCCGGATCCCCGATGACCAGACTCTGAGCCTTGCGGAGTACGAGGCGCCCGTCAGGGACCGACTCGAAGAGTGGACCAGGAATGGCTTCGCCCTGGGGCTGTGGTCCAAGGACCATCGCCTCTGGAGCGAGACACCTCAGCCAGAGATCGAGGATCGGCTCGGATGGCTCACACTCCCGGAAACGATGCAGGATGAGCTCAACGACTTCATCGACTTCGCCGACGGCGTGCGAGCGGACGGCATCGATCGGGTGGTTCTCCTCGGCATGGGTGGCTCAAGCCTTGCTCCCGAGGTCTATCAGAGGACGTTCGGCAATCGATCCGGCTACCCCGAGCTGATCACCCTCGACAGCACCCACCCGGGTGCGGTACAGGCAGTGGACGATCTCATCGATCCAGCAACGACGCTGTTCGTCGTCGCCAGCAAATCGGGCGACACGATCGAGCCGCTCTCGTTCTTCCGCTACTTCTGGGATCGGGTGTCGGCAATCACCGATCGTCCCGGCGACCACTTCGCTGCGATCACCGATCCCGGCACATCCCTGATCGACCTCGCCACGGAACACGAATTCCGCGGGATCTTCGAAGCCACCCCCGATGTCGGCGGCCGATACTCAGCACTGACCGCGTTCGGGTTGCTGCCCGCGGCTCTGATCGGTGTCGACGTTCATCGGCTCACCGATCGCGCATGGCGCATGGCGGAAGCGTCCGCGGTCTGTGTCCCCGAGCCTCACAGTCCTGCGCTCCGCCTGGGAGCCGCACTCGGTGAGTTGGCGCTCGACGGAGTGGACAAGGTGACGTTCTTCGTCTCTCCGTCCCTTGCCGCCTTCCCCAGTTGGTTGGAACAGCTCATCGCTGAGAGCACCGGCAAGGACGACACCGGGATCCTTCCCGTGGCGGATGAGCCGATCGGTCTGCCGGACGTCTACGGCGACGATCGCTTCTTCGTCTATCTGTCGTACGCCGGTGACAACGACGATGAACAGTCGGCACGGGTTGATGCTCTTGAGGCCTCGGGCTGCCCAGTCGCACGGATCCGGCTCTACGAGAAGGAAGACCTCGGAGCCGAAATCTTCCGCGCCGAGCTAGCGGTGGCCGCCGCAAGTGCAGCTATCGGTATCCATCCGTTCAACCAGCCCGACGTTCAGCATGCCAAGGAACTCGCTCGCCGCGCGATGGCCGGCGACCTCGACACGGGCGGCCTCGACGAGGTACACGTCAACGACCCGCAAGCGCTCAGCGACGAGGTATCCCGTTGGTTGGAGACCGTCCACCCCGGCGACTATGTCTCGACGCAGGCGTACCTCCGCCCCGATGACCCAACAACCGAGACCCTCCAGAGGGTTCGGCTGGGCTTGCGGGATCGACTGCATGTCGCGACGACGGTCGGTTACGGCCCCCGCTTCCTCCACTCGACCGGCCAGTTCCACAAGGGCGGACCAAACAGCGGTGTGTTCCTCCAGCTCGTGGACGACACGCCGGATGACGTCGAAGTTCCCGGTACCGACTACACATTCCGAGACCTCATCGCTGCCCAGTCGATCGGCGACTACCAGGCGTTGACTGCCCGTGAACGGCGGGTGCTGCGCGTCAATCTGGGCGATGACCCAGCCAAAGGCCTGGCCGTCCTCGAGGAGGTGCTCAATGCCTGACGTGAAGGTATTGCTCTTCGACGTGGGCGGCGTGCTCCTCACAAACGGCTGGGATCGCGAGGCACGACGCCTGGCATGCAAGCGGTTCGATCTCGACTGGGAGGACTTCCAGGATCGACACGAGTTCGTTGCCCCGGACTTCGAGACAGGGAAGCTCACGATCACGGAGTACCTGCGCCGAACCGTCTTCTATCGAGAGCGGTCGTTCACCGAGGCTGAGTTCGTCGACTTCATGAAGGCACAATCCGAGGCGATGCCGGAGTCGCTCGCGCTCCTCGCAGATCTCGCGTCCTCCGGCGAGTATGTGCTCGCAACCCTCAACAACGAGTCGCGAGAGCTGAACGACCATCGGATCGAAACATTCGGATTGCGCGAGTACTTCTCGGTGTTCATGTCTTCGTGCTACCTCGGGATGAAGAAACCCGAAGAGGGTATCTATCGGGTTGCGGTGGACATCACGCAACATCGCCCCGAACAGTGTGTGTTCATCGATGATCGGGAACTCAACCTGGAATGTGCCGACCGGGCGGGCATCACTCCCGTCCACTTCAAGAACGCTGACCAATTGCGCATCTCGCTCAGGGAGCTGGGTGTCGCGGTATGACGAAGGAGATCAACATGGAACTCGGAATGATCGGTCTGGGAAAGATGGGCGCCAACATGACGGAGCGACTCGTCAACGGTGGCCACCGCGTGGTCGGCTTCGATCTCAACCCCGACTCGGTACAAGGAGTGGTCGATATCGGCGCCGAAGGAGCGAGCACACTCGAAGACTTGGTGTCCTCGCTTCCATCTCCCCGCGTGATCTGGATCATGGTGCCGGCCGGCCGGCCCGTCGACGCCACCATCGAGGCACTCCTCCCCCACCTCGAGGAGGGGGACGTCCTCATCGACGGCGGCAACTCGAACTACAAGGACACGCTGCGTCGCGCCGAGACCTGCAGGGCATCGGGACACCACTTCGTCGACGTCGGCACGAGTGGCGGCGTCTGGGGCCTCGCCGAGGGCTACTCGATGATGGTGGGCGGGGACGTTGACGTCGTTGAACTCTTGCGTCCCATCCTCGAGACGTTGGCTCCCGCACCCGACAAGGGCTGGGGTCGCACCGGCGACTCCGGTGCCGGCCACTACGTCAAGATGATCCACAACGGCATCGAGTACGGCCTCATGCAGGCGTACGCGGAGGGCTTCGCTCTCATGGAGGCCAAGGACGACTTTGATTTCGATCTCGCACAGATCGCCGGGATCTGGCAAGACGGCAGCGTCGTCCGCTCATGGCTTCTCGACCTCACTGCGGATGCTCTCGGCGAGAACCCGGAGATGGCGGGAATCGCTCCGTGGGTGCCGGACTCAGGCGAGGGACGCTGGACGGTGTTCGAGGCGATCGACCTCGACGTTGCCGCCCCGGTCATCACTATGTCCCTCATGCGCCGGATCGGATCCCGCGACGAAGTCGACTATTCGGATCGGCTGCTGTCGGCGATGCGCAATCAGTTCGGCGGGCACGCCATCAAGCGAGAGTCGTGATGGCGGCCCAAGTGGATCGCCATGTCTTCGTCATCTTCGGTGGTACGGGAGACCTGGCTCGCCGCAAGCTCATTCCGTCGCTCTATCGACTGATCACAGAGAACGGCATCGCCGACCGAAGCGTCGTGCTGGGCGTCGCCCCCGGTGAACTCGAGGACGAGGAGTATCGGGCGTGGACCAGAGCCGCTCTCTCCGACACGGGACTCGATGAGGACGCGCTCGAATCGTGGTGCGACCAGAACGTCTACTACCAGACGATCGGCAGCGACTCTGAGTCGTACGAACGCCTGCGCCAACGGATCGAGGAAATCGAAACCGATCGCGACCTGCCCGGGAACCGTACCTTCTATCTGGCACTTCCTCCGTCGGTGTTCCCCGCCGCCATCACCGGTCTCGGGGAAGCCGGACTGAATGACAGCCCGGGATGGACGCGGCTCGTGATCGAGAAACCGATCGGAACCGATCTGGAGTCCGGACGCGAACTGAACAGCCTCGTCGGCGACTTCTTCGCTGAGAAGCAGGTCTACCGAATCGATCACTATCTGGGCAAGGAGACGGTGCAGAACCTCCTGGCGTTCCGGTTCGCGAACCCGATGTTCGAGAGCATCTGGAACAGAGACCGGGTGGAGTCCGTCGAGATCACCGTCGCTGAAGACCTCGGAATCGGAACGCGTGCGGGCTATTACGAGTCGGCGGGTGCCCTCCGAGACATGGTGCAGAACCATCTCACTCAAGTGCTGGCGCTCGTAGCCATGGAGCCGCCGATCTCGTTCGACGCCGAACAGATCCGGAACGAGAAAGTCAAAGTCGTCGAGGCGATCGCACCCATCCGACGCGAGAAGATCGTCTTCGGTCAGTACGACG
>CAZWDQ010000050.1:0-13517 GCA_964632475.1 uncultured Acidimicrobiaceae bacterium | reverse complement strand
CGATGTCCTTCGGGGTTCGGGTGCGGCCAGCCGGCCCACACCGGCGTTGCCACGGAGACGTCTTCGACGTCGACCCACGTCACGTTCCGATCGAGGCCTGCCTGGATTGCGGCGTGCAACTCTCCGAGGGCGTAGCCCATCTCGTCGGCGCACTCCGATCCGATCGGGGACCATCCCGGAGCGAGCGTCGACCCGTCAATCGAGAAGCAGCTGGTCCAGAACACGGAAGCGTTCGTCCGGGTCTCGATCGCCTCGGCGACCTCCAGGCCGAGCTAGTCGTGAAGGTCAAGGGACCTCATGTCATCTAAAGGGTCAGTATCCGATCTGATCACGTCCTTTCCTCCTATCTCCACCTCGCCCCGGACGAGGACTAGACCCGGGACCTGATGGCAGTCGGAGCTACCTGTATCGCACACGAGACGGTCACCGACGCCGACGACGGACTCCCGCTCCTCGCACGAATGTCGCAGGCAGTGGGCCGGATCGCGATCCAAGCGGGGCCACAACACCTCGAAGCCCTCAAGAGCGGTGCCGATCTCCTACTTGGGAGAGTCCCGGGGCTCGATCAACCAAGGTGCTCATCAACGGTCGCGGCGTCATTGGCGAACACGCCATCGAGACGACGGTGGGACTCGGTGCGAATGTGACCGTCCTCGACAACATCATCACTGTGCTCGGCCGCATTTCGCGCCGCTTCGGAAACGCCCTCGAGGCGCTACACGCAACGCCTCCGACAAGGTTGCTGAGGTCCTCGAGGCCCCCACGACTGACCCTCTCCACCCGTCAAGAGAGCGTTCCCTCCACATGGGGATGCTCTCATCGTTCGACGGTGTGCGTATGTCTATGCCGCTGCAGCCTCGACCCAGGCAATCAGTTCGTCGGGAATTTCAATCCCCTCACGCATGGACTTGTCACGGATCTCAAGCCGCCTCGCCCCAGGAAGCCGAGTTCCTGGCTGATCGAGTACAGCCTGCAACAGCACCTCGATCCTCTCTGCGTAGGTTCCGCCGCTGAGCGGTCCCGGACGGAAGCCGAGCAGGAACTGGCCGACCCGGGGCGGACCGCCCACATCGTCGAAGAAGGAACTCGCCTCGTAGCCGAAGTGGGCGCCGGTCATCGCCGCCGCCATGATCTCGACCGCCAGCACCAGGGCGGCACCCTTGGCATCCCCCATGGGAAGCATCGAGCCACTCATCGCGACCTGAGCGTCAGTGGTGGGATTGCCGTCGGCGTCGAGAGCCCACCCCTCTGGAATCGCACGTCCTTCGTCGGCGGCTAGTTTGATCTTGCCGCGAGCTTGCTTCGATAGTGAGAGGTCCACAACAACAGGTGGCTTCCTATCTCGAGGAAACCCAAATGCAACGGGGTTTGTCCCAAACAACGGCCGCGACCCTCCCCACGGGGCAATGCCGGCGGGTGAGTTGCCGAAGACCAAGCCGGCCACACCTCGTTCGGCAAGCCGCTCCACGTGGTGGCCGGCGACCCCAAAGTGGTGCGAGTTAGTGACGGCGATGCCGGCAACCGGAGTCTCTTCGGTCATCTCGACCAAAGCATCGATGGCAAGATCGAAGGCGGGGAAGGCAAACCCATCGTTGGCATCGACACGAGCAGCAGAAGATCCCAGCTTCTCCAAAACCGGCACGGCATCGCCAACCACCTTGCCGGCGGCGACCTGGGCCGAATACGACTTCAGCCGGGCCAGACCGTGCGAGTTGAGACCATCCAGATCGGCGCGCACCAGCGCACTGGCGACCGACGCGGCGGCCGGTTCGGCGGTGCCCGCCTTCTTCAAGACCTCGGTAGCAAGACTCTCGAGTTCCGCTGCAGTGCGGATCATGATGACTCCCCATTTTCACGGAGCCTCCCGGAGCAAGCCCCGGGTGGCTCCGTTGGTTGTTCAGTTCCCTAGGCGCTCTGATATAGCTTCGTGAAGATGAACTCGCGATGTCCGAGCGTCTCTGCCGCCGTTCTCCGACCGTTGGCGGTACGAACCACCATGTCGATCAGCGCGTCACCCGCCTCGTCGAGGACCATGTCGCCGCTGAGCAAGCCGGACACATCCAGGTCGACATGATCGGCCATCAGCCGGGCCGTCTTCGGGTTTGCCGTCACCTTGATGACCGGCATGATCGGATGACCAATGATGTTGCCCTGACCCGTTGTGAAGACATGCAGCGCAAACCCAGCCGCTGCCTGCAATGTGTTGCACTCGGCGGCCGCCGACGACGTGTCCATGAAGTACAGGCCGGGGCCCTTGGTCGGCGCTTGCGCCGGCTCAAGGACATCGATGTACTTGGAATTCTTGCCGATCTTCTGGAGGTTGCCGAAGGCCTTCTCCTCGATGGTGGTCAACCCGCCGGCGATGTTCCCGGCAGTTGGCTGGCTGTCTGACAGGTCGCTCGTCTTGTGACGTTCGATCATGTCGTTATAGCGATTCCACGTATCGATGAACTTCTGGCGTACCTCGGGGGTCGCAGCACGATCGGCACAGACCATCTCGGCTCCGGTGAGCTCTGAGGTTTCGCCAAAACACAGATACGAGCCCTCAGGCTCCAACTTGTCCATCAGATTGCCGACAGTCGGATTGCTAGCAAGACCGGATGTCGTGTCGGACTCACCACACTTGGCGGCGATCCAGAGTTCCTGCAAGGGAACTTCCTGGCGTTGCAACTCGGTGGCCCACTGCACAAACTCCTGGGCCTTGCGCCCGGCGACGGCCGCGGTCTCGAGGTCACCATGCTCCTCGATCGAGTAGCCGGCAACTGGTTTGCCGGCAGCGGCGATCCCGTCGACGACCCTTTGGGTCCACTTTGGCTCGATACCGATAACGATGGCGGCAGCGACATTGGGGTTGGCGCCGGTGCCGATCAAGGTATCGAAGGTCAACTCGAGGTCGGCGCCGAATTGGAGACGCCCGTAGGCATGGGGCAGCGCGAGGGTGCCAACGATGTTGTTGGCGACCTTCTCGGCGCAAGCATTGGAAATGTCATCGACCGGAAGGATGATGACGTGATTGCGGATGCCGACGCGTCCATTCTCGCGACGATATGCCTTGATAGTCCGCTCTGCGGTCATCGTCTTCTCCCTACCACTTCTTGGTCTTGACATTGTGGACGTGGACATGGTGGCCTACGCCACACACTTCTACGACCTTGCCGATGTCGTATCCGTATTTGATGAGCGTATCGCCCTCGGCAAGATCGACCATGGCGATCTTGTGACCAAGCGGGATGGCGTCCTTAGCGACGATTGACTTGGTTTCGTTTGTATCCATGATCCACACGGAAAGCTCCTGGCCCGTCTCTATCCCTTCAACTACAGCAACACCGACAGAGTCGGTGGTGTCGTGGATCACTATGTCCGGTTTCATGTGCTGGGCACCTCCGATTAAGGCCTGTCACGGCCGGGGCTTCTCCTGCTAGTCGTATGCCAAGGGGGCCTAACCGTCGAGCACCTCCGACAGCGTCACCGGTCGGCCCTCGTCAATCGAACGGTGGCCGGCTTCTCCAACCGCCACGGCGAGCAGACCGTCCTCGAGCGTAATCTTCGGAGGCGTGCCGTTGCGGATTGCATCGATGAAGTCGGCGTGCTCCAAGTAGCTGGCACCTTCGTGCAGACCGGCATACGCCACATGGTCGTCGGACACTGGCCGTTCTTCGACGGTGCGCTCGGCGCGACGCCCGAGACGGAGCACCGCCTCAGGCACAAACGCTTCGATCTTGCCAACATCGCCCGTCACCGCCAACTCCTGCTCGTTGCGGGAACCCTCGGCGAACATGCACAGATCGAGAAGACCGCGGCTGCCGTTCTCGAAGTCGACAATGACATACGCGTTGTCGATGATGTCGGGGGTCTCGCCGTCGTACCTCTCGGCAAGGTGATTGACGTCCTGGGCTCCCGAGGCGTAGACCCGAATCGGTTTCGATTCTGCGATCAACACCATCAGATCGAAGAAGTGGCAGCATTTCTCCACCAGCGTGCCGCCGGTATTGCGGTTGAACCTGTTCCAGTTCTCCACCTTCTCGAGGAACGGGAACCGGTGTTCCCGGATGGCAACCATCTTGATGTTGCCGGCACTGCCGGCGCGCACCTCGTGGATCAGGGCCTGGATCGGTGGCTTGTACCGATACTCGAGACCCATCCACACGACCCCACGATGACCCTCGGCCGCGTCGAGAATGCGTCTGCATTCCGCGACCGAGATCCCCAGTGGCTTCTCGACAAGCACATGCACGCCCGCCGCAAGGATGTCCTCCATGATGTCGGCGTGCGTGTGATTCGGCGAAGCCAGCACTACGGCATCGCAGATCCCCGCCGCCAGCAGATCGGTGTGGCTCTCAAACACCATGGAGTCGTCAATACCGGCGGCGTGCTTGCCGTACTTGCGAGAGGTCACATCAGGATCGGAGATCGCCACAACCTCGGCTCCGGCGATCGCGTTCACGTTGTTGATGTGCTCGAGGCCCATCATCCCGGAACCGATCACGCCGTACCGAATCACGTCACTCATTTGGCTCTCCTGTTGCCGGGCCCGCTACTTGATCCCGAGGTACTTGTCGGTCAGCGCAACCGCCTCGGCACCCGTCGCCTGCATTTCCAACGAGGCGCGCACCGCATCGATCGTCTCCGGAATCGTCACCGACTCCTGCGGGATGTTGATGGCGAACACGACATCGTCACCGGAAAGACCGACGGTCTCTTCGAACAGACCGATCTCGTACATGTCACCACGCGGGTACTCCATGTAGCGAGCCCACTGGAACAGCGATGTGTTCGAGTTGAATCCCTCGTCGATGCGGACGACCATGATCCGCGGATACGCCTCGAAGGCGGCAACGGCCTCCTCGACCGACATCTTCTGCTTCGGCGATACCGAGATGGTGATGATGTGGCCGTGGGTGACCGGGGCGTGCACCAGCAGGCCGGTGGCATCGACGTCTTCCATGATGTTCATGAGGTCAACAGCTTGGTGGTTTGGGATGGCCTCCATCTGCAGCACGTTGGTGAGACCGCGATGGATGTCGCCCGGATCGGCAACACGACGGATGATCGTGATGAACGTCTTCGAGACCCCGACAGCCTTGTGGATGGCGTCGATCGAACGGATGAGACCTGTCGTGTTGCACGAGGTCAGCTTGAGGTAGTCGACCCCGAGACCCTTCTCGTAGTTGACGGTCCCATGGAAGAAGACGTCTGCAACCTCCGCCGACTCGCCACCCTGGAACACGGCATTGACCCCGGCAGCGACATACTTCTCTTTGTTCTTGGCGCCAATCCCGCCTGGTGCAGAGTCGAGCATGATGTCGACCTCACCCAGCAAGTCATCAAAACCGCCGGACACCGGAATACCGGCTTCCTCGAGACCCTGTTCTGAGCCAGGAACCGCGGCAAACAGCTTGAACGGCATGCCGCGCTCTTTGAGCGCACGCACGGCCATCGTTGGAGCAACGTCGGCAACACCGACCAGTTCCATGTCCTCTTGCATCGCCACGCCTGCGGCGAGGCGATTCCCGATAACTCCGTAGCCGGCAACGCCGACTTTCACCTTGCTCATCTGCTGCTCCTTGCTAGGTTCTACAGGTCGACTACTGGGATTCTCCAGCATTCGGCCAACGCTTCCAATTCCTCGCGATACTCACCGTAGACAATGCCGAAATGGTGTTCGAGACCTTCTCTCATGATTGTCGCCGTGACCTCGGGTGCCGGACGGTCGAACTCGACCACGCCTGCAGTGCCCGAGAACGCCAGCGGCGCATCAAGCATCGTCCCGCCCCCAATCACGAGGGAGTGCGCCCCACCGGCCTGGCTCAACCGAGCCAATGTAACCCTCCCGGGCCGCAGCGCAAACTCATTGAGCAGCGGCATATTCCGGTTCGAGTGAACGGTCCCGGCGGCAAGTTTCCTGCCGGTGGCGGAACCATCGTCGGGCGCCATATGCATCGGAGCCAGCCCGCAATGCCACAGCACCCCCGTGGTGCCCGCCGTGTCCATATCGACCAGGTCGGCCACAAACGACGGTTCACCGGCGATGTGTTGCAACAACAGCGCGGTCACGTTCCCGTAAACGTCCGCCTCGCAAGTTCCGGGGACCCCGTCGTCAATCAACATGCTCTGCGGTGAGCAGGCGGCTCCGCCGTACTCGGTGAAACACTCCGGCCAGCAGCGAGTGGCCACTCCCGACCACCCGCCCTCCGCGATCAGGCCCTTGAGACCGCCATAGAGACTCAGCGACTTGTCGAGAGACTGTTGGTCGAGGTCGTCAAGACTCCCCAACGCTGCGGTCGCCCGCGACCGGGTGGCGGCAACGGCCGCAGGCTCGACAGCGGCCGCCTCCCGAAACAGGTCTTCGAGCTCCTTCCGCTCCACTACGACCCCGGTGACACCCGAAAGTTCTTCCGGGTCGTAGCCACACGGGTCGAACCCAATTGGGTGATCACCGATAACGCCGATCGTTGTCCCGGCCATCTTCGAGGCGACCACAGCTGCCCTGGCGGCGGCTGCAACCGACGTCTCTTTGGGATCCCGCCGGTGCGACGGCTGCTGGGCAATGTTCTCGCTCAGCAGACGAGTTATGTCGTCGACCGCGCCACCATCGTCGGCATACCGATGCACATAGCCGAAATCACTGCCGGCGTTGACGAGCGCATAGGCAGCAAGATTGATACCGCAGAAAGAGTTCAGCCGGAGCCGGCCTCCGGTGCGTTCTTCGGGGAACGACCACAGAATGATCGGAGCGTCAAACCGCGCTCCGATGGCCTCGGTCATTGAAGAGTCGGTGAAAGACACCTGGAGCAGGAGAAGTGCATCGAGATGATCCCCCTCGAACTGGCCAAGCGCCCGCTCAGTGGTCTCGGAGTCAAAGAGCAACTCCCCATTGCCCAGCAATTCAGCGTCGAGATCTTGCAGGGTGACCATCGCTGCCGCGGCGACCTCTACGGCATATGGAACATCAAAGGTTGGCCGGGCCAGGGCGAGAACGCCGATCCGCTTCCGGGAGGGTGTCATCTTCTCTACTCGTACGGGGTGTCGTCCCAGAAGGCCTGGAACTTCCCAAGACCAACATCAGTGTACGGATGAGCGAAGGAATCCCGGAACACCGGCATACCGGCGGTGACGATGTCTGCGCCGCTCACCGCCGAGTTGACGATCTGCCGCGCATTGCGGGCAGCGGCGACGATGATCTCGGTTTCAAAGCCAAACGTGTTGCGGATCACGGTGATTTCATCGACGAAGTGGGTGACCTCCTCGCCGTTACTCTCCTTCCATCCGATGAACGGGGATACATAGGCCGCACCCATCCGCATCGCCTGCAGCGCCTGCGCCGCCGAGAAGACGAGTGTCAGATTCGACTTGATGTCCGCGGCGGCGAGTTCGAAGACCGCCTTGAAGCCCGGCTCGGTTGCAGGCAGCTTGATGACGAAGTTGGGCGACATGGAGGCAAGCTTCTTGCCCTCTTTGACCATCTCGGTCCAGTCGTCGAGATGGGGATTGACCTCAACGGAAATTGGCTTGTCCGTTCCCGCAAAGATCTCGGCGATCTCGGTAATCACCGTCATGAAAGGCTTGCCGGATACCTGAACATGCCGCGGGTTGGTGGTGACACCGTCGATGTCCCACATCTCTAGCGCGTACTTGATCTCGTCGGTCATTGCGCTGTCTAGAAAGAACTTCATTTCATCTCCGTAGCTTGGCTAGTGGTTGCCGAGGGTCTTCTTCACGTTCTCTACTGTCAAGTCGCTCACCCGCTCGTTTGACTCGGTGGTCAGACCGGCGATGTGCGGGGTGAGAACCACGTTGTCGAGGTCGGCGAACATCTCAGCTGCGGTTGCGGTGAGGGGTTCGGTTTCGAACACGTCGAGTGCCGCGCCCCCAATGTGCCCGTTGCGGATGGCGGCAGCGAGAGCGGCGTCGTCAACGACCCCGCCGCGGGAAGTGTTGACGACGATGGCGCCCGATCTCATGGTGCCGAGGCTATCTGCGTTGATGAGGTGCCGGGTGGAATCTGTGAGCGGAACATGAAGGCTGATCGCATCGGACCGGGCCAGTAGGTCGGCGAGATTGTCGACGCGGGTGACACCGGTCCACGCCGGATCATCAGCAGTCAAGAACGGATCGAAGGCGGCCACCGTCATGCCAAACGCGGTGGCGCGTTCCGCCACTACTCGGGCAATACCGCCCAGACCGACCAGCCCCAACGTCTTGCCGCTGGTCTCACGTCCCTGGAGCGCTCCACGCGGCCACGCCCCATCGACCATCCGATCCCGTGCCTGATAGGCGCCGCGGAACAACATCATCACCGATGCGATCACATACTCGGCGACTGCTCTGGTATTGGCGCCCGTAGCCGGGTGGACCGCGATGCCTCGGCGCTGGCACGCACCCATGTCGATGTTGTCCAGCCCAACTCCGAGCCGTCCCACCACTCGCAGCCGGGGTGCGGCCGTCAGTAGCTCGTCATCTACCTGGGTGCGGTTGCGCACGATGATCGCTTCGGCGTCTGCCACTGCAGCCAGAAGCGCGGATCGCTCATCTACTAGCTCGGGATCAAACAAGACCTCGTGCTCTGCCCGCAATGGAGCCAGCGCGGCTTCGTTCATGAATTCAGATACAACAACCAGTGGCATCGTCACCTCGTCAAGTTCATCGCGTCCCATCAATGAAACCGGTTCCGTTTCCGAGACTGAAGGATTTCACCTGCTCAGTTTCTTGGGGACCCGGAGTCTTCGACTCAAGGTTGGAAGACTAGTACCAAACGTTTTCGGGACGAACTCCGAAGTTGAACCAGCGATCGAGTGGCATGAGGATTCTGGTAGCCGGGCCATCACCCGCGAAAACTCGATGCCAAATAGTGCCAGGTGTGAGTCAATCCGGCTTTGAGCGTCATAGGGTCGCTGATATAGTGACCGCTGCATCGGCGCAAGGTCGATGCTCAAGGAGGAGAAATGACAAGACGACTACTCGTAGTGTTGTTTGTATTTGCGCTGGTCGTAGCGGCGTGTTCGAGCGACGATTCGACGGACTCGGAAACGACGACCACGGCTGCGGCCGCTGAAGAAACGACGACCACGGCTGCGGCCGGTGAAGAAACGACGACCACGGCTGCTTCGGCTACGACCGAAGCTCCAATGGTGGACTTGTCGGGGACGAGCGTCACCGTGTTCTCATCAGAGGACGGCGTTGACGAGGCGACGGGGATTCAACGAGCCCTCGACGTCTTCGCCGCCGAGACCGGAATAGAAATCAAGCACACGGGTGCTCGTGATTTCTCCGAGCAGATCAACGCTCAGGTGGTCGGTGGCAATCCACCGGACATCGCAATGTTCCCGCAGCCCGGCAAGGTGAGGGACTTTGCGTCACAGGACTACATCCTTCCGCTAGACCCAGCAGTCGACGCAGCCGTCAGGCCGCAGTGGCCGGCCGGTACGCTCGAGACTTACTCGGTTGACGGAGTGGCGTATGCGGTTCAGGCCAAGACCGACCTCAAGTCGATCGTTTGGTACAACACTCAGGTGTTCGCCGACGGTGGCTACGAGATCCCGACGACCCTCGACGAATTGTGGGCTCTAAGCACTCAGATGATCGCTGACGGTCAAACCCCATGGTGCATCGGCATCGAGTCCGGTCCGGCTACCGGTTGGACGTTCACGGACTGGATGGAAGACATGATGCTGCGGCTCGAAGGGCCAGAGGCATACGACGAGTGGCTCACGAACGCACTCAAGTTCGACGACCCGCGCGTCATCGCCGTTGGCGAAGCCATCCTCAACGTCTGGAACACGCCCGGCAACACCTACGCTGCTGGCGGCTCGATTGCAGCCACCGCGCACAGTGCCGACAACGGGCAGCCGCTCGCTGACGGGACGTGTGCCATGGTTCGCCAGGCTTCGTTCTTCGGAGCGTTCCTGCCCGAGGGCACGCCCGTGGGACCGGACGGCGCGGTAGACACGTTCTACTTCCCGGCCGTCGATGCGAGCTCGTCACCGGTGCTGACCGCCGGCAACGCGGCCGCAGCCTTGCGGGACGCACCTGAGGTGTGGGCCGTCATGGAGTACTTGGGCTCAACCCAGTACGCCCAGGAGCGCCAGAAGGCGCAGCGGGAGATCAAGGGCGGCGACGCCTCCGGTTTCCTCACTGCGAACCTGGACGTCGACCTCAGCCTGTGGAATGAACTCGAGGGGGGATTCATCAAGATCCTCGCCTCGGCCGATCCAGCCCGCTTCGACGGCTCGGACAACATGCCCTCAGCTGTAGGAGCCGGAAGCTTCTGGACAGAGGGAACCAGCGCGGTCAACGGTGACAAGACTGTTGCGGACGCCTTCAAGGCCATTCAGGCCACCTGGCCGTAAACGGACAAATACAAGACCTGACGAACAGACGAACAGACGAACAGAGGAAAGCCGGCCTGCATCGCAGGTCGGCTTTCCTCGTATTCGCATGAGTGTTTTGTCCGGACTAGATTGCCAAAAGCGCGGAATCAGCGAGGGAGCACAATGAACAGACTTGTCGTCACCGTATTGGGTATCGTCGCCGCCGTCGGTTTGAGTGGGTTCGTCTTCATCGGTGTCAACAAGCTTTTCGACCTTTCAGAGGATCGGTACCCGCAGTACAGCACCATTGCCGGAGGAATCCTGTCCGGAGGAGTGTTTGCACTGCTCTGGGGGAACCGAATGCTTCTGTCACCCGTGGCAGTAACCATCGCGGCAGTCGTTATCGGCGCTGCAGTCGGATTTGCCTTGGGCACTCTCGAACAAAGCACACAACGATTGGCTGCCGGCATCGGTGGTGGTGTTGCCCTCGGCTTGTTGCTTGGCTTCTCGGCGCAGGAGACGGTGTGGCCATCATTAGACCCGGTTGGGATCATCATCGGTCTACTGATCGGTACCGGCCTCGGTTTCCTGGTGTGGGTAATCGGTGGACGGCAGGAGAGCAAGATGATATCGAGGCTCTTCGCCGGCGCCGCTGTCGGCTGGCTTCTCGGCGCCTGGGTCGCCGCCACTCTGGACGGCTCACGGGCCGAGGTCATCGTCGTTGCCGCTGTCCTAGGAGGACTGATCGGAGTGGCCGTCGGCGGGCGTCCTCATCCGGATCAGATGCAGCGGGTCAATATCGCCGTCGGAAGCCGCAAGTATATCTTCCTCGCACCTGCACTGGTTTTCGTCACTGGAGCCCTCGTGATTCCGTTGGCCCGAACCATCTGGCTCGGCTTCCTCACCGGCAACCCCAAGGAGCTCACGTGGAACGGACTTGGCAACTACACGGAGCTGTTGACCGACCCCGGGATAATCAGCTTCGGCAAGTTCGGCGGAATTCTTGGGAGCAAACTCTTCTGGGCCGCTCTTGTGCTACTCGCCTTGGGCGCGGTCGTCGGCAGATGGCTCGGGCGCCGCGTAGGGATGGGCTTCTCCGCCGGCGGTGGTAGTCTCACCCTGCTGGCTGGCGGCGTGACGTTGCTGGGATTTGCGATCTTCACCAGCATCCGTGGGACCATCCCCAACAACCTCTGGTGGATCTTCTCCGTGATCATCTTCGCGGTGTCTCTGGGTCTCGCGGTTGCGGTCCTGGCCGACCGCTCCAAAGGCGAGAACATCGCAAAATCGCTGATCTTCCTCCCCATGGCAATCAGCTTCGTCGGAGCCTCGGTCATCTGGCGCCTCATCTACGTCGCCCGCCCTCCCCAGGACCCGCAGACCGGCGTGTTCAACGCGCTATGGGTCATGCTTGGCGAGTGGAGCAACTCTGGTGCGGCCAGCGCAACGGTCTCACTCATACTGGGCCTCATCATCGCTGGACTCCTCTATCTGGCATGGCGGGGGTGGCAGGCAGATTCCGCCCCCATGGTCGCTGGTTCGCTTGTGGCCAGCGCAGCCCTCGGCTATCTGATCTTCCGGTTCCTTGGACCGGGCATCGGTGGATTCGCAGTCAGCCCACTCACCGGCGAGATCATTCCCGATCCTGTCCTGTTCATCCAGCAGGGTCCCTGGAACAACTTCTGGATGATGCTCGTATTCATCTGGATTCAGACCGGCTTCGCAATGGTGATCTTCTCGGCCGCGATCAAGGCCGTACCCCAGGAGCTGATCGAAGCAGCCAGAATCGACGGCGCCACCGAGACGCAAAGCTTCTGGCGGGTGACGGTGCCACAAATCTACCCCACCATCGGGGTGGTGGTCACAACACTCATCGTTACGGTGCTGAAGGTGTTTGACATTCCCAAGGTCATGACCAACGGCAACTTCGACACTCAGGTGCTGGCCAACGAGATGTGGCAGCGGGCCTTCACCGAGCTGGACTTCGGTCTCGGGTCGGCAGTTGCGGTGCTCCTGTTCCTCGGTGTGCTCCCGGTGATGGCCATGAACATCCGGCGGATGCAGAGAGAGAGGCTGGGATGACCAACACAGCAGAAAAGACGAGGGCAACAGTCTCTGTGCGCCGCCCGATGGGGAAACGTATCTACGGGTTCCTCCGCTCGATACCAACGTGGTTTCTTTGGGTGCTGGTCATCCTGTGGACGATTCCCACGTTCAGTTTGTTCGTGAACTCCTTTCGGACCCGGGACGCCCAGCGCGGTAGCGGATTCTGGAACGCCTTGTCGGACAATGCGAACGGGTGGGCCTTCCCGACGCTCGACAACTACCGACAAGTCCTGTTCCCCGATGTGGGTGCGGGACTGGGCAATGCATTGCTCAATTCGGCATCTATCGCAATCGTCGCCACAATTATCCCGATCGCTATTGCGGCATTCGCCGCCTATGCGTTCGCATGGATCGATTTCCGCGGCCGTGAGTGGATCTTCATCGCCACCGTGGCTTTGCTCGCAGTCCCCTCGCAGGTGGCGCTCATCCCGCTCCTGACTGCCTATTCCACCGGAGTGGCGTTGACGCTGCCGGTGATTGGAAAGACCATCACGGTCTTACCTGATCTGAATCTATCCGGAACAATCCCTGCAGTGTGGCTCACTCATACGGGCTTTGCTATGCCATTTGCGATCTTCCTGCTACACAACTACATAGCCGGCCTACCCAAGGATCTATTTGAGTCGGCACGCATCGATGGCGCCAGCCACTTTGAGATCTTCTATAAGCTGGTGTTGCCCCTCTCCGTTCCGGTGCTCGCAGCATTTGCGATCTTCCAGTTTCTGTGGACCTGGAACGACTATCTCATCGCCCTGACCATGATTGGGGGCAATCGAGAGGCCTTGCCGGGCACCGTCGTTTTGGCCTCGCTGGCCGGCGAGTTTGGGGCGCGGGAGAATCTACTCACCGCAGGAGCGTTCGTGATCACCGTCGTGCCGGTCCTGGTGTTCTTTGCGCTGCAACGCTTCTTCGTGCGAGGAATCACAGCAGGCTCCGTCAAGGGCTAGGAAGAGAACCTACGCTACGAGCACGGAAGCGGCCCCCTTCCCGGGGGTCGCTTCTTGTTGCTCGCGGCGGCCCTGTCAACCCAGGGTCGAGGCGTGCGGGTGCGGGTACATGTACGGGTGGGGGTACCTGCGAACCCTGGGTTCGGGTGTGCGGTCT
>CAZWDQ010000049.1:0-13577 GCA_964632475.1 uncultured Acidimicrobiaceae bacterium | reverse complement strand
AACGCTTCGTGATCGGCCACTTCATCCTCCTCTCGTAGAACGCGATTCTACGCCGAGTGTGTTCGCCGCAATGCATGGAGGAATCCCGTACCGTGAGCGAAGCTTGGGCGCTGTGTCTTGGACTGCAGATCTGGCAACGGCATCGTTCGTCGGCGTCCTACGCTTCTGCACATGTCGTCCTCCCCCCAAGTGCTCGTCGTCGGCGGTGGCCCGGGTGGAGCTTCGGCTGCCTTCTGGCTCGCCAGAAATGGCATCGATGTGACACTCGTCGAGAAGAAGCACTATCCCAGGGAGAAGGCCTGCGGCGACGGCCTGACCCCGAGAGCGGTTCGCCAACTCGTCGACATGGGCTTCGACTTCGATCGGCCGGATGTTCATCGCGTCGTCGGACTCCGGTCCTATGCCGGGGACGTGATGCTCGAGATGCCGTGGCCGGAGCACTCCATCTATCCGAATTGGGGAGCGACGCTCCGCCGTGCTGATCTCGATGGTCGTGTGGCCGCCCTTGCGGAAGCCGAAGGCGCCACAGTTCTCCAGGGCGTTGAAGCCGTCGCCGTCGTCGATGACGGCGACCTTGTCTCGGTCGAGCTTCGACGACAGGGTGAGGAGACGGAGGTTGTCACTCCGGACTACGTGGTCGTCGCCGACGGGTCGCTATCTCGCTTCGGCCGACACCTTGGCACACATCGGCGCCGCGACTACCCGTTCGGCCTTGCTGTGCGCGGATACTGGGAGAGTCCGAATTCGACGGACGGGTACATCGAGAGCCAACTCGACATCCGGGATCGAGAGGGTCGAGCGATGCCCGGGTACGGCTGGGTGTTCCCCATGGGGGACGGGACCATCAACGTCGGAGCCGGACTCGTCTCGACGTTCAAGGGTTGGAAGGACATCAACACGAGCCGGATCCTCGATGCCTATCTCGCGGAGCTTCCCGAGCACTGGCAGACCGACGTCGATCCGATCGCTCGCCCGATCGGGGGAAAACTCCCGATGGCATTCTCCGTCGGTCCGAAGACCGGCCGCAATTGGGTATTGGTCGGTGATGCCGCGGGAGCTGTCAATCCCTTCAATGGTGAGGGAATCGACTACGCGTACGAAACCGGTCGCCTTGCGGCCGGAGTCATCTCCGAGGCGCTGGCGACCGGTGATTCGGCGATGCTGGCCACATACGACGGGGCACTCGACGACGAGTACGCCGCGTATCACCGCGTCGCACGGATCTTCGTCTCAGCGATCGGGAATCCGACGGTGATGCACACCCTCACAACGGTCGGTTTGCGTTCGCGGCCACTCATGGAGTGGGTGCTGAAGGTGATGGCGAACCTCCTCGAACCTGAAGAGCGAGGAATGGCAGAGAAGGTCTACGGCGCGATCGAGAAGGCAGTTGATCTTCCGGGCCTTCGACGGATCAAGGCGTAGACAGAAGCGAACAGTGAACAGCCGCCAGCCGGAAGGGGTGCCGTCAGCTGTGCGCTGTTCGCTGTCTGCTCGTTCGAGCCGCAGAAGCCGCGAGAGCGGCTCGCCAGATCATCATGACGAGTCCGTTGAAGGCGATCCCGGTCAGGATGAAGGTCGAAGAGACCTCGATGCCGAGGAACCATCCGCGAAGGAACGCAGCCAGCGGCGTCGCCACAACCGTGGCCAGCAGGATCTTCCAGACCGACGACGGTCGCGTGAGTGTCGTCGTTGAGAAGGCATCGAACCACGGGGCAACGACGGCCCAGGCGATCAGCGTTACGAGCACAGTGACGAACATCCGCCAGTAGGCGTCGAGTGTGTGATGTGTGGCGAAGCCCAGGATCGTGACGATGGCCAACACGACGATATCGCCGATGATGGCCCAACGAAGCAGAGAACGGTCGGCGAATTGAGGCATGCGGTGGAGAGTAGGGGAGCCGTCGGCCCAGCTGTGAGGCGTGAGGCGTGAGCCATGAGCCTTGGGCCTTGAGGGACCGCCTGCCTTGCCTACAACTCTCGGCTCATGGCTCGCAGCCCACGACTCTTCGAGTCCTGAGACCCCGGTCGTGGTGTTGGGCAAGGCGCATGACAGTCCGTAGACTCTCGCCACGTACATGGATCTTCTCGCGTATCTCCCGATCGCCCTGATGTTCATCCTCGGACTTGTGTTCGCGGTGGCCGCCATGTGGATGTCGTGGCGGGTCGCCCCGAACAACCCGACACCCGAGAAGCTCGCTCCATACGAGTGCGGCATCGTCCCCCTCCAGGAACCGGTCCAGCGGTTCCCTGTGAAGTTCTATCTCGTCGCCATGCTGTTCGTGATCTTCGACGTTGAGATCATCTTCCTCTTCGCCTGGGCGGTTCGCATGGACGAGTTCGGCTGGGCAGGAATCGCCGCCGTCGGGATCTTCATGCTCCTCCTCATCGAGACGCTCGGCTATGTGTGGAAGCGGGGAGCCCTCGATTGGAACGTCGCTCACCGGGCGCGTTACCGCAGAGTCGTTGCGCCCGACTCACAGGTCGAGGAGGCCGCCTGATGGCAGGCGAAGTCGACAATCCGAGTTTCCTGCTCACCACACTCGATAAGGGTGTCAGTTGGACGAGAACCCGGTCGATGTGGCCGGCGACGTTCGGCCTCGCCTGCTGCGCCATCGAGATGATGGCCACCGGTGCAGCGCACCACGATCTCGCTCGATTCGGGATGGAGGTGTTCCGTGCATCTCCGCGCCAGGCCGACTTGATGATCGTCGCCGGACGGCTCTCGCAGAAGATGGCCCCCGTTCTTCGCCAGGTCTACGACCAGATGGCGGAACCGAAGTGGGTCATCTCCATGGGAGCTTGCGCGTCAACAGGTGGCATGTTCAACAACTACGCCCTCGTGCAGGGTGTCGACGAGATCGTTCCGGTCGACGTCTACGTGCCCGGATGCCCGCCCGGGCCCCAGTCTCTGATGCACGGGATCCTGACGCTTCAGGACAAGATCATGGCCGGAGAGATCCGGCGTTCGACTGGACTTCTGTGATGACCGAAGAGACGACACCTCAAGAAGAGCCACAGGAGATGGACGACCCTGCCGTGGAAGCCGTTGCCCGAGTTCTCCCGGACGATCCGATCCTTGCCGGACTTGCTGAATCCTTCCCGAGCGTTGAGTTCACGTCGTTCGAGCCGATCACCGGACCGCGCCAGGACACGGCGCACGTATCGCGGGATGAGATCACTTCCTTCGTTGAAGCTGTGAAGGACGTCGGATTCGAGACGTTCATCGACGTCACCTCTGTGGATCATCTCAACCGCGATCCGCGTTTCGACGTCGTGATCAATCTCCTCTCGATGAAGCACACGAAACGGCTGCTCGTCAAGGTCGGTGTGCCCGGTGATGATGCAACAACGCCCTCGATCACGTCGATCTATCCGGGAGCGAACTTCTACGAGCGTGAAGTTTGGGATCTGATGGGAATCGCATTCGAGGGTCACCCGGATCTCACGCGGATCGTTCTTCCCGACGAGTGGGTCGGGCATCCGCTGCGCAAGGACTACAGCGTCGGCTCAGTGCCGGTGCAGTTCAAAGGATCACACAAGTCGTCATGAGCGATACGCCAAACAACGTCGAGGGCGACGCCCAGGCACCGACGCTCGAGCCGCAGGCCGGTTCGGGTGACGGGGGATTGGATGCCGCCGAACGGCGGCGGGCTCACGACGTCTGGGTGGCTGGCACCGAGGAACCGGACTGGATCGCCAACGCCACCGACGAGGGCGCTCAGGAACTGCTGCCCCGTGACTTGGATCCCGCCCTCCAGATCCAGCGCGGCATAGCGGTCGACGATGACTTCGTCGACGAGCCGACGATCATCGAGGATGAGCGTCAGATTCTCAACATGGGTCCGCAGCACCCGGCGACGCATGGCGTCCTTCGGCTGCACCTCGAACTCGATGGCGAGACGATCCGTCGTGTCAAGCCCATCATCGGCTACCTCCACACCGGCATGGAGAAGACCGCCGAGGAGCTGACGTACATGCAAGGCGGCACGAACGTCACCCGCATGGATTACCTGTCGCCGCTGAACAACGAACTCTGCTACTCGCTCGCAGTCGAGCAACTCCTCGGCGTTGAGATCCCACCTCGGGCCCAGGCGATCCGGGTCTTGATGACCGAACTCAATCGGATCGCGAGCCACCTCATCTGGGTCGCGACGTTCGGGATGGACATCGGCGCTCTCTCGATGATGATCTACGGGTTCCGAGATCGGGAAGCGATCCTCGCCTTCTTCGAGAAGGTCACCGGGCTTCGGATGAATCACAACTACATCCGTCCCGGCGGTGTCGCTGCCGATCTCCCGGAGGGTTGGGAAGAGGACATCGACGGGATCTTCGACGTCGTCGGTGCCGGACTCGACGACTACGAGGATCTCCTCAATCAGAACCCGATCTTCCTCGATCGGACCCGGGGCGTTGGTGTCATCACCCCCGAGGAAGCACAGGCATACGGCGTTACGGGACCCGCTGCCAGAGCCTCCGGTGTGAACTTCGATCTTCGGAAAGCATTTCCATACAGCGGGATCGAGCAGTACGAGTTCGACGTTCCGCTCGGGAAGCACGGAGACACGCTCGACCGCTACCTCGTCCGCATGGAGGAGATGCGCCAGTCGATCCGCATCGTCGCACAGGTCCTCGAGACGATGCCCCCGGGCGACTATCGCACCGACGATCGCAAGGTCACACCGCCCCCACGCAAACGCATCGACGAGTCGATGGAAGCGTTGATCCACCACTTCAAGCTCTTCACCGAAGGATTCAAGGCGCCGGCGGGCGAGGTGTATCAGGCAGTTGAATCGCCGAGAGGCGAGCTCGGTATGCATCTCGTGTCGAAGGGCGGCTCGAAGCCGTGGCGCCTCCACGCACGGACACCGTCGTTCGCGATCGTGCAAGCCCTGCCTGTGATGCTGACCGATCAGATCGTCCCGGACGTCATCGCGACCTTGGCGTCGCTCGACCCAGTGTTGGGAGACGTCGACCGATGATCAACCACTGGAGCCACGAGAATCAGGGGCGGGCCAAAGAGCTCCTCGAGCGCTACCCCGAGAAGCGGTCCGCCGTGATGCCGCTGCTGTATCTCGCCGCATTCGAGCACGGACACGTCACCAACGATGCAATGCGCGAGGTTGCCGAGTTGACCGGCCTCACTTCCGCCCAGGTGCAGGCGGTCGCATCGTTCTACACCATGTACAAGCGCGAGCCGGTCGGCAAGTACCTCGTGTCGGTGTGCACCTCCATCTCGTGCTACCTGCGTGGCGCGGACGCCGTGCTCGAAGCGATCGAGGAGGAGACCGGAGTCCTCGACGGTGAGACGACCCCCGACGGCAAGATCTCTGTCGAGCACGTCGAGTGTTCCGGAGCATGCGGTGGCGCACCGGCCGTGTCGGTGAACTGGGAACTGGTCGAGGGACTCGAACCCGACAAAGCCAGGGATCTCATCAAGTGGCTACGCGACGCGGAACCCTCGGTCATCTTCGGAGACGAGATGCAGATGCTCTTTGGCGGCCAGCAGTCATTCGACTGGGGCCCCAAAGAGACCGAAGGCGCGATCGTAGCGCTGCCAGCATTTGCCCCCTACGGAACGGTAGGGGGCGAGAAATGACGGAGAAGATCCTTCTCGCTCGTATGGAAGCGCATCCCTCCGACTCGCATACGCTCGCGCGATACGTCGACACCGGCGGGTACGCAACGCTGCGCAGGGCCCTCAAGTCGATGGCTCCCGAAGAGGTCACGGCCGAAGTCAAGGCGTCGAACATCCGCGGCCGGGGCGGGGCGTCGTTCCCAACTGGCGTGAAGTGGGGCTTCCTGCCGCCGGATACGCGGCCCCGGTACCTCGTCGTCAACGGTGACGAGTCCGAGCCGGGCACGTTCAAGGATCGGATGCTGCTCGAGCGCGACCCACATCAACTGGTCGAAGGGATCGCACTGTCCGCTTTCGCTCTCGACGTGCAGCACGCCTTCGTGTACATCCGCGGCGAGTACCCGAAGCCCGCACGTCGCCTCCAGCGGGCGATCGACGAGGCCTACGAGGCCGGATACCTGGGAGAGAACATCCTCGGATCCGGATTCGATCTCGACGTCACCGTCCACCTCGGTGCCGGTGCATACATCTGCGGCGAGGAGACGGCGCTGTTGTCGAGTCTCGAAGGACGGCGCGGTGAGCCCCGGCTCAAGCCGCCGTTCCCGGCCATTGAAGGTCTCTACTCGAAGCCGACGATCGTCAACAACGTCGAGACGATCTCGAACGTCCCCTGGATCGTCGAAAACGGCGGAGCGAAATACGCCGCAATCGGTCCCGAAACCTCATCTGGTACTCGTGTGATGTCTCTGTCCGGTCATCTGAAGAAGCCGGGCGACTACGAAGTCGTCGCTGGGATCAGCTGGCGAGAACTCATCTACGAGGTCGGCGGCGGGATCCGTGACGACCGGGACCTCAAGGCGTGGGTGCCCGGCGGTGCCTCGGCTCCGTGGTTCGTTCCGGCCGAGCATCTCGACACTCCTGTCACCATCGACGACATCGCGAAGCAAGGCTCCATGATCGGATCCGGCGCCGTCATCGTGATGGACGACTCCACGAACGTGGTGGGCGCTGCCCATCGCCTGGTCCGCTTCTTCTCCCACGAGTCGTGCGGACAGTGCACCCCCTGCAGAGAGGGCACGACGTGGCTCGAGCGCATCCTCCTACGAATCCTCGACGGATACGGTCGACCGGAAGACATCGGTCTCCTGCTCGACGTGTCCGACAACATCAGCCCCGGACTGACCTGGCCGCCCGCCATGACGACGATCTGTCCTCTTGGTCCGTCGGCGACCGCTCCGGTTGTTTCGATCATGAAGTACTTCCGTGACGAGGTGGAAGCGATGATCACCGGCGCGCCGATCACCATCGGGGAGGTGTCCCGTGGCTGAGGAACGGTCAACCGTGACGATCAATCTCGACGGCGTTGAAGTCGAGGTCGAATCCGGTCAGACACTTATCGACGCTGCTCAGATGGCCGGGACGTACATCCCACGCTTCTGTTACCACCCCCGTATGAATGCGGTCGGTCTCTGTCGATCGTGCCTCGTCGAGGTCGAAGGGCCGCGTGGCACGGCACTCGTCCCGTCCTGCACGATGCCGGTCGGGGACGGGATGATCGTTCACACGCAGTCCGAGGTGGCGAAGAAGGCTCAGGCGGGTGTCCTCGAATTCCTGCTCATCAACCATCCGCTCGACTGCCCGGTCTGCGACAAGGGCGGCGAGTGTCCTCTTCAGGATCAGGCGTTCGCGTTCGGCGCCGGCGAGACCCGCTTCGTCGAAGAGAAGAGACACTTCGAGAAGCCGATCGAGATCTCCGATCTCGTCCTCCTCGACCGCGAACGCTGCATCTTGTGCGCGCGGTGCACCCGTTTCTCCGACGAGATCTCCGGCGATCCCCTCATCGAGTTCAAGGATCGCGGAAACTACGTTCAGGTCATCACGTTCCCGGACGAGCCGTTCGCCTCCTACTTCTCGGGCAACACCGTTCAGATCTGCCCGGTTGGGGCGCTCACGGCGAAGCCCTACCGATTCAAGGCTCGCCCATGGGACATCGAGGCCGTCGAATCTGTCTCTCTGGTCGACGCCGTCCACTCGAAGATCTCTGTACAGACGAGCCACAACGAGATCATCCGCATCTACGGCGTCGACAACGATGCCACGAACCACGGATGGCTCTCCGACAAGGATCGCTTCGTCCACGATCACGGTCAGTCCGAAAGCAGACTCACCACGCCGCTCGTCAAAGAAGACGGCGAATTCCGCGAAGCGTCCTGGGCCGAGGCAATCGCTGTCGTTGCGGAGCGGCTCGGTTCGTTCGAAGGCGACAAGGTCGCCGGTATCGGAGGTGCGCGATCGACCAACGAGGATGCGTTCGCCTTCTCGAAGTTCATGCGATCCGCCATCGGATCTCCACATCTCGACGCCCAGCTTGGTGACGGGCTCGATCCTGTGTTCGCTGCAGCTGTCACGCCACGCGCAGAGATCAATGACCTCGAGACGGCGAAGACGATCCTGTTGTGGGGACCGGACCTGAAGGAAGAACTCCCGGTTCTCTATCTGCGTGTTCGCCGGGCGGCTACGGAACTCGGTGCCAACCTCGTGGTCATTCACCCACGACACACCGGACTCGACGACGTTGCGACCCACACGATCCGTTACAAGCCGGGCACGGGATCGGAACTGCTTCGCAAGTTCGCAGCAGGTGATGGTGAGTACGCGGACGCTCGCGAGTCGCTCGGCGAGGGGCCCGTCGTGGCGCTCGTCGGCCGCACGGGACTTACCGAAAATCGGGACCTCGCAGAGGCGGTCGCCGCGTTCGCTCTGGAACTGCCGGAAGCCAAGATCCTGCCGCTGATGCGCCGAGGCAACGTCTTTGGCGCTCTCGATATGGGTGTCGCTCCGACCCTGCTGCCGGGCCGGGTTGCGATCGACGACGAAGCCGGTCGAGCAGCCCTTGAAGAACACTGGGGACCACTCCCCGCAGGGGCAGGCCTCGACACGGCTGGCATCCTCGAAGGACTCGCCGGCGGCGAGCTCGGCGCTCTCGTCCTCAACGGTGCCGACCCGGTTCGGGACTATCCAGTCCCGTCGATCGCCGCTGCGGCACTCGATGCGGCTGAGTTCGTGGTGTCGTTCGAGATGTTCATGTCAGATTCCGCCGCCTACGCCGACGTGATCCTTCCTGTCGCCGGTCTCGGCGAGGTCGAGGGCACCGCCACCAACCTCGAGGGGCGAATCCAGAAGGTCAGTCGCATCATTCCGCCGGCCGGTATGTCCCGCCCGGTGTGGTCGATCCTCGACGATCTGGCCACAACGATGGGAACCGAACTCGGTGCGGCATCGCCGGAAGCGGTCGCAGCCGAGATCACCCTCGTCGCGCCCGCCTATGGCGGCGTCGGCTGGGATCGACTGTCGTGGGGCGAAGATCGTGAAGGGCTGGTTCTGCCTGGACCGGAGGGCACGCAGCCGCTCCAGCACACGCCTACCGATCGAGGTGTTCCCGTTACATCCGGGCACCGTGTTCTCCACACGGCCCGTGTTCTCTACGACGATGGCGTCATGGTGCGCCACAGCCCCGGCATCTCGGGCCTCGCGTCCCGTGGGGCTGCCTACCTCCATCCGAGGGATGCATCAGTGCTCGCCGTCACCGAAGGGGACGAGATTGCGATCACGATGGACGGCGAAGTCAGACTTCCTGTTGTGATCGACCCGAGTCTCGTCGAAGGCACCGTTTACGTGCCGTTCAACCTCGCCGAGACAGCGGGTCTCGGCGCGGTCGGAACCTTGCGCATCGATGCCGTCCGGGGAGGTGATGGCTGATGGGTGAGTTCGTCGAAGCGGCGATCAAGGTCATCATCGCGTTCGCATTCCTCTTCACGTCCGTGCTGCTCCTCGTCTGGGCTGAGCGGCGGATCGTTGCCTTTATGCAGAACCGCCTCGGACCCGAAAGAGCCGGACCGTTCGGCATGCTGCAGACGCTCGCCGATGGGCTCAAGCTGATGGTCAAAGAATCGATGACGCCGCGCAAGGCAGAGGTCCTGCTCTACCTCGCGGCCCCGGTCATGGCGTTGATCCCCGCTCTGCTGATCTTCCTCGTCGTTCCTATCGGAGCACCGATCACCATCGGGGACACGACCTACACGCTGCAGGTCACCGATCTCAACATCGGAGTGCTCTACTTCCTGGCCCTCTCGTCGATGGCCGTATACGCCATCACGCTCGCCGGTTGGTCGTCTGGATCGAAGTACCCGTTGCTCGGCTCAGTTCGTGCATCCGCACAGATGATCTCCTACGAAGCAGCGATCGGACTCGCTCTCGTTCCCGTCATCATGTTCACGGGAACGACCTCGCTCGCCGGAATCGTCGAGGCTCAGGGTGCGACCTACTTCGGCTTCCTCCCGGCATGGAACATCGTTCTGCTCCCATCGTTCGTGGTCTTCATGATCGCGGCGTTCGCGGAGACGAACCGTGCGCCTTTCGACCTCGTCGAGGCCGAGCAAGAGATCGTCGGCGGGTTCCACACCGAGTATTCCGGATTCCGGTTCGCTCTGTTCTTCCTCGCCGAGTACATCAACCTGTTCACGATGTCTGCCCTCGCCGTCACCTTCTTCCTCGGTGGATGGAATGGGCCTGTCTTCGGGCCGACCGTTCTTCAGTGGTTCCTGCCCGTCATGTGGTTCCTCCTCAAGACGTTCGCCATGGTGTTCCTCTTCATCTGGGTCCGCGGCACACTCCCCAGGATGCGCTACGACCAGTTGATGGCACTCGGCTGGAAGCGTCTCATCCCGGTCTCGCTGGCGTGGATCATCCTCTCCATGGTCGCCGTGGGGATCCGTCGATTCGGATTGCCATGGGCATGAGGGGAGTGACGCAATGAGCTTCATCGGAGACCTCTTGGGCCCCTGGAAGGGCTTCGCGGTGACATTCCGCCAGATGTTCAAGCCGAAGGTGACGACGCGGTATCCGAAGGACAAGCGGGTCAAGCCGCAGCGATTCCACGGGCGACACGTGCTGAACCGGTATCCGGACGGCATGGAGAAGTGCATCGGGTGCGAGCTGTGCGCGGGTGTCTGCCCGGCCAGTTGCATCTACGTGCGCGGCGCCGACAATCCGCCGGATGAACCGGTGAGCCCGGGGGAGCGCTTCGGATTCGTCTACGAGATCAACATGCTGCGATGCATCTTCTGCGGCCTTTGCGTCGAGGCATGTCCAACCGAAGCGATCACGATGACGCACCTCTTCGAGATGTCCGTCACCGATCGTGACGAGGGGATCTTCACCAAGGACTCACTGCTTGTCGACCCGGATGGGACGCCGAACCATCCACTTCCGGATACGCCGCTGATCGACCTCAACGAACTCACACTCGGTGACGGCTGGTTGCGAGCCACCTCGTCATCCGGGCGAGCCGCCTTCGAAGGCATCGAAGCCTGGAGTCCCAGCGCCAGGATGGGCGGCATGGCTCCAGCAGAGAAGGCCCAGGAGAGCGACGAGCTACCAGCCACCAGCAACGAGCAAGAGTCAGAGGAGGAGTCCTCATGATTTCCCGTACTTGCTACTTGCTACTTGCTACTTGCTACTCGTCGGGCGCCGGAGGCTGGCATGGTTGAGATTCTTGTCTTCACCATCTTCGCCCTTGTTGCGCTTGCTGGGGCCGTCGTGATGATCACTGCGAGGAACCCCGTGTACTCGGCGATGGGCTTGCTCTCGACGATGTTCGCGATGGCGATCTTCTACGTCATGCTCGATGCTCACTTCGTCGCCGCAGTGCAGATTCTCGTGTACGCCGGTGCCGTCATGACGCTGTTCTTGTTCGTCATCATGATGATCGGCGTCGACAAGCAAGAGGACACGTCCGAGTCGATCCCCTTCCAACGCGGGATCACGTTCGTCGTCGCACTGGGTCTTGCCGTCGTGATCATCCTCGCCGGACGCCAGGCGTGGGTTACCGGCAGCGACGCATTTGGAAGCCCGAACCTCGTCGGCACGATCGAGACCGTCGCCGATTCACTCTTCGGCACCTGGACGATCGCGTTCCTCTCTACGGCGTTCCTGCTCACGATCGCAGCCGTTGGAACCGTGGCGCTTGCCCTCTTCGGCCCGACCGCCGTGCGCGACGTCGACGGGGAGGAGGGGGCATGATCCTTATGGCTGATGTCACCGTCACCGTCGGCTGGTACATGATCCTCGCCGCCGTGCTCTTCTCCATGGGAGCGGCCGGTGTGCTGATGCGCCGCAACGCCCTCGTGATGTTCATGTCGATCGAGCTCATGCTGAACTCGGTCAACCTCACCTTCATCGCCGCGGGGAACGAACTCGGACTCGTGGAAGGCCAGGTGGCGGCGCTGTTCGTGATGGTCGTTGCTGCTGCCGAGGTGACGATTGGTCTCGCGATCCTCGTAGCCGTCTTCCGCCGTCGTGTGACGGCGAACGTGGATGTGCTGTCGGAGTTGAAGGGGTGATGGCATGATCGACTACCTCTGGCTCCTGATCGCTCTTCCACTCCTCGGAGCGCTCACGCTGATCCTGTTCGGGAGGCGCGTCGGCGAACCGGCATCCGGGTGGCTGGCATCGTCACTCGTTGTCATCCCGTTCCTGATCGCATTGACGCTCACGGTGCCGTTCATCACGGGAGCGGAGTCCGAGACCGTGTTCCTGTTCTCGTGGATTCCGCTCATCGGTGCGAACGCGTCGCTGCTCTGGGATCCGCTCTCGGCGCTGATGGCGCTCATCGTGACCGGCGTCGGCGCGCTGATCCACATCTACTCGGTCGGCTACATGCACGGTGACGATCGGTATCCCCGCTTCTTCGCGTACATGAACCTGTTCATCGCATCGATGCTGACACTCGTCCTCGCCGACAACTTCGCGTTGATGTTCGTCGGGTGGGAACTTGTCGGTCTGTCGTCGTACCTGTTGATCAGCTTCTGGTTCACGAAGCCGTCTGCCGCTGCGGCGGGCAAGAAGGCGTTCATCGTCAACCGGATCGGGGACTGGGGTTTCCTGGTCGCCCTCATGATGATCTTCGCGGCGTTCGGCACGCTCGACTTCGGGATCGTGTTCGCCGAGGCGCCCGCTGTTCTCAGTGTCGGGATGGCAACGGCGATCACGCTAATGCTCTTCGTCGGGGCGACCGGCAAATCTGCGCAGCTACCGCTCTACGTGTGGCTCCCCGACGCCATGGAAGGCCCGACACCGGTGTCTGCCCTCATCCATGCCGCCACGATGGTCACGGCCGGCGTCTACATGATCGCCCGCACCGCAGCCCTCTTCGAACTCGCCCCGGCTTCGCTCGCCATCGTCGCGACCGTCGGTGCTCTCACCGCTCTGTTCGCCGCGACCATCGCAGTCGGCCAGCGCGACATCAAGCGAGTGCTGGCCTACTCCACGATCAGCCAGCTGGGCTACATGATCATGGCGGTCGGTCTCACCGCATTCACCGCCGGCATCTTCCACCTCATGACCCACGCCTTCTTCAAGGCCCTGCTCTTCCTCGGTGCCGGATCTGTGATCCATGCCATGTCCGACGAGCAGGACATGTGGAAGATGGGTGGTCTGCGGAAGTACATGCCGATCACGTTCGCCACCATGGCCATTGGCTGGCTGGCGATCAGCGGGATGTTCCCGTTGGCCGGTTTCTGGTCGAAGGACGAGATCCTCGCCTCGGCGTTCGCGAAGGGCGGTTTCTTCACCATCCTCTGGGTCATCGGTGTCGTCACAGCCTGGATTACGGCGTTCTACATGACCCGCCTCATCATCCTCACGTTCATGGGCGACAGGCGCTGGAATGAAGGTGCGCATCCGCACGAGTCTCCCTCGACGATGACGGTCCCGCTTATCATCTTGGCTGTGTTCTCGGCGATCGCCGGCCTCTGGAACACCCCGGTGCGCCTCGGACTCGAGCACTTCCTCGAACCAGTCTTCGTCGACATTCACCAGGTTCATCCCGCAGGCGGTCTGACCGTGTGGGCACTGGCGCTGATCTCGCTCGCCGTGGTCATCCTCGGCATCCTGATCGCCTACAACCGGTATGGGCGTGGAGAACTGCCGAGCGAGGAAGGCG
>CAZWDQ010000048.1:0-13988 GCA_964632475.1 uncultured Acidimicrobiaceae bacterium | reverse complement strand
GCGTCGACGAGAAGATGCAGGTCCTGCGGTAGTCCCGCCGGACGGATGTGGCGGGGCTGGCGCTGTACGCGTAATACGTACGCTGTCACCATCAAGCGTAGCAGCCGAAGACCTCAGCGGCTCCGGACCCTCCGCCGATCGGCAGTTCCACGTCGGTATCCCCACCGGGTCGGAGAACTGGTCGGTACCGGGTTTGGTGGAGTCAGCTCACTTGACTCAGGAGTGCGTCGGATTGGTTGCGGTGGATGGTTTCGTATTCGATTGGTGTGTGCAATCCAATGCTGGAGTGGCGACGTGCCACGGCTGTGACTTCGGCGGCGGCGGGAGCTTCGGATTACAGTTGATGGCAGCCTGAATAGGAGGAAGTTTGACGGAGGAGAACTATGACAGGGAGCTCGCACGGGTAATAGACCACACGCTGCTCAGGACGGACGCGAAGAAAGAGGACTTCGACCGGGTCTGTGAGGAGGCGAAGCGATACCACTTCAGGTCGGTCTGCGTCTTCTCCGGCGACGTCGAGTACGTGGCACAGAAGCTCAAGGGGTCGGACGTGATCCCCATAGCCGTCGTAGGTTTCCCGCACGGCCAGATGACACCCGTCGCCAAGGCCTTCGAAGCTCATGATGCCATCGCGAACCGCGGCGCTCAGGAGATAGACATGGTGATCCACGTCAGCGCCATCAAGAGCAAGCACTACATCCTCGCATTCGAGGACATCCAGCAGGTGGTTAGGGCCTGCGGCGAGAAACCCGTCAAGGTCATCATCGAGACGGCGCTTCTCACGGACACGGAGAAGATCGCCGCATGCTGCCTTGCGAAGACCGCAGGGGCGCGCTTCATAAAGACGTCCACCGGCAAGGAGGGGGGCGGAGCGACGGTCGCCGACGTGCGGCTCATGCGCGAGGTCGTCGGCGACGAGGTCCTTATCAAGGCCAGCGGCGGCGTCAACTCGAAGGAGTTCGCCTACGAGCTCATCAAGGCCGGCGCCGACCGCATCGGCACAAGCAACTCGGTCGAACTCGTGACGGGTGGAACAGCCGAAGGCGGATATTGACCGCGAACGTCCGGTATACCCCAAGGCTCTCTGTGCTGGTGCTCGTGACGGGGTGACGTTGAGCCCAGAGAGAGGCCCATTACGCCCAGTTCACGTTCGATACCGGCGTCCAGGTCTGCTTCTGCAACCCGAAATCGCCGTGGCAGCGCGGGAGCAACGAGACCACCAACGGACTGCTCCGCCAGTACTTCCCGAAAGGCGCCGACCTCTCCATCCATACCCAGGCCGATCTTGATGCCTCAGCCCACTCCTTCAACGGCCGACCTCGACAAACCCTGGAATGGATGACACCATCAGAGAAGCTCGCCGAAGCGCTGCAATTACCCCTTGACTCGACAGCCGATATGGGCGGGTGTGCGAGCTGGTTGACGGGGTCGTTGGCCTTTGTGGCACTGCGTTGGAGGCAGTGGAAGGTGCCGCCAATGCAAGACAGGCGTGGAGCGAGTCCCCCGGTTGGCTCGGGCAACGTTCCGGGGAACCCACTCCGGTCGTACCGGATGTCGATGCTGGCCCATGGATTCGTTGATCGTTTGAACGGCACTGACTTCGAGATCGACGACTCCGGGCCACTCAGCTTTTCGGTAGTCCTTATCGGGAACCAGACGGCACCAAGAGCGGCCGGCATTGCGGCATTTGTCTTGATCATCGCGGTTGTGATAGCGATCGTCGCCTTCGCCTGATCAATCGCTGCAATACCCGTCGGGGCCGCCTACCCGACAGCACCTTGACCTAAGAGCATCATTGTGCGTGGTTCCGGACCGGGAGAAGTCGGCAGGTATTCGCGACGCGACATCCGCGACTGTCACGCGGTGCCCTTGACCGCCCAGGCGCGTGCCGTGAGATTGATCGACCCGTCGGAAGAGACTGGAAGCTCGTTCTTCAGACGGGACTTGAGGCGCCGGCGATCCCGCTTGGTGAGCGATCCGACGTAGGCAGGCGCCGGGCCCTGGTCTCCCAGCATCGGCTGCCAGTACTGGTCGAAGCTCGGGACACGGTGGGAATCTCCAACGCCGTTGTCTCGACGTCGATCAGATCCGCAGAGGTGAACACGGTGGTGAGTTGTTCGGGGTGGCAGAGCGGGAAGCGAGTGGCTTCGTCGAGGTGAGCGATGGCCGGATTGAGTGTCACCGCCGCATCCCAGAAGTGCCGGATCATCTCCATGCCTCCGGCGTAGTCCCACACGTAGGCAGCGACGGTGCCACCGGCGATCGTGATGCGTCCCATTTCCCGAACCGCCGTCTCCGGCTCGGGGAAGAAGTTGAGTGCGATGCCGCTCGCGGCGACGTCGAAGACGTTGCTCTCGAACGGGAGAGATTGCGCGTCGCCGATGCGCAGGTCCGGATCGCCGTCGAGTCTGAGCCGCGCCGCCTCGATGAAGCCCGCGGAGGGGTCGATGCCGGCGAGCTTGGTTGGGGCCGTCTCTGCGGCGATCGTGGCGGTCAACGCACCCGGGCCGCAGCCGACGTCGACCCATTTGGAGCGCGTAGGCAGGCCGAGCCAGTCGAGGAATTCTTGAGCGATCGGCTCGCTCCAGCGACCCATGTAGTCGTCGCAGCGGTCGCTTTCGTCCCATGTGTTCATCAGGCGAGGCTATCCGACGGCTGTCGCGCCTGACGATGGCTTCTTGAGCCACTCTTGCCTGTGGCCGGGCGGGGATCCTCAGCGCGGAGCGATCATGGTCTCCCACCATGACCGGAGTCGGGCAGCATGATGGCCGCGGATCATGACAAGGTGATTCCCGAGCGGGTCACTGAGCAGCTGATCTGCCGCGCCGTCTTCGAGGCGCAACTCGACCTGGGTGCGGCAGAGATTTGGTTCATCGCCCGGCCGGAGGATCTCTCCTTCGGCGAGCCAGAGGCGCTCCATCCGATTACCGCCGACGCGCACGACGGTCACGGGGCCGAGATCGAAGTCACCGTGCATGCCGACGCCCCGGTCCGACTCGTAGTGGGTGTCGAGCCGGAGATTCGAGACGAGACTCGGTGGCACGGTGCAATGAGCCAGCCAGATCGTGTTCTCCATCGGGTTGACGCGAGACGGGTTCGCCATCCAGGCGACTTCGCCGAGAAGTTGACGCACCCACATCATCGTGACCGTGCTCACCAGATCGCCTTCACATCCCGCGATCGTTCCTTCATCGTTGAGTCGGGCGAGAGCGAGGCATCCGGTCGTGTCGAGTTCGCCGATGACGTCGAAGCAGCGCAGCGAGAGCGCGTCGAGGTTCTCACCGGAGACGAGTTCCTTCAGTCCCTTGTAGATGCCATCGGCCTTTGCGACCTCGCCGATCTTGATTCGGGTCTCGCCGGACGAGAGGGGCTCGATGTCCGGATCGGTCGTGTAGGCGCCGTACAGGCGATCGAGACCGATCGGAACGGCGGTCGGTCCCCATGCGGCCTTGAGCACGTCGGGTTCGGGCATCGAGGCCACCAACCAGTCCGAGGGCGGCCCAACAACTCCGATCGTCTGTCGACTCATCTGTCGATACACGGAGAGATCATGGACGGCGCTCGCGATCTCGTTCAGGCCATCGCGATCATCGGGTCCGCTCAGGTACAGGATCCGTCCCTTGCCTCCGAGCTGTCCAACACGGGCCAACGCCTCGAGCGAGGACGGCAGCGAGTTCTGATCGGGATGGGCGACGAGGAAGAGAGGTTCGCTGGTATCCCACTGCTCAAGGATCTGCGCCTCGGTGCCTCCGGTCATGACAAAGGGAAGGGTCGGGCCTTCTGACGCGTCAAAGCGGCCTCCGATGCTCTCGAAGGCGGGTCGGTACGCCTTGGCGAGACGCTCGAGGGATTCCTTGCCATGGATGGGGGACGCGATGGGCGTGATGGTGAACATGGCAGCTGAATCTACTGCAGAGATGGCATGCCGGATTCCCCGCGCTGCCGACTGCCGCCGCCGGGAGAGGGAGATCTAGTCGCGGTAGTTGACGAACTGGAGCGGCACGCGGAAGTCGAGCGCTTTGACCTCGGCGATCACGGTCTGGAGGTCGTCTCGTTTCTTCGCCTGCACGCGCAGCTGGTCACCCTGAATCTGGGCCTGTGCCTTCAGCTTCATGTCCCGGATCTTCTTCGAGAGCTCCCTCGCGTCGTCCTGGGCGATGCCCTGGTTGAGCGTGAAATCGGCCCGGGCCCGAGCACCGCCGATTGGCTTGATGTCCCCGCCCGATATCGACTTGAGCGACACCTTGCGTTTGACGAGCTTGCCCTTGAGGACATCGATCGCGGCTTCGACACGATGATCGGAAGCTGACTCGACGGAGATGCCCTCGTCGATGAGTTCGATCTTGGTATCGGTGCCCTTGAAGTCGTAGCGGTTGACGACCTCCCGCATCGACTGATCGACGGCATTGCGGACTTCCTGCATGTCGACCTGTGAGACGATATCGAATGACGGCATGGTTTTCTCCTATCCCGAGAACGGTGCGCCGGATGGTCCACGACGCACGACGGCCGACCAGACCGTCTCATAGTGGTCCCGATCGTACGGGTCGATGTGCGGAAGTACGAACTCTTCCCATGCCCTGCGCAGCGGATCCTCTTCCGCTCCATACATGTCGAGGCCCGCAGGCATCCGATCGAGCACGGTGCGAAGACTCATCGGTGTCTCGACACGCGTCCTGGCGTCGCCGGCGACGAAGGACTCGTTGATCTCGACGGCCAGCTTCGCGATGAACTCGACAAGATCGCTCCGCATCGTCGGATGGCGACGCTCGATCATCGCGTGCAACTCGTCCTCAGACGGGAACTCCTTCTCCCAGATGATCCAACGATCGGAGAACGCCTTGTTGAGCGTCTGCGTCCCGGCGTAGTCGCGGAGATCGGTCGGGTTGAGCGTTCCGAATATCCGGACGTCACTGCGCAGGCGAACCATCTCGCCGGTTGGTAGCTCCAGAGCCCGGTGCCGGTCGAGTAGACCGTGGAGAGCGAAGAGCGTCTCGGCTCCCGCGGCGTTCAGCTCGGAGAGGTTCACGAGCGATGGGCCCCGCAAGGCCCGGGTGATGTCGCCATCCTCCCAGCGGCTCTCGGTCCCGCCCTTTCCGTCGCCATGGAGTTTCACTGATCCGATGAGAGTGATGTCGCGGACCTCACCCGTGAGGGGGATCCGGTAGTAGGGGAGAGCGAGGATGGCAGCGAATTGCTCGAGATCGTGGTCCTTCCCGGTCCCCATGTGGCCGCGCAGAGCGAGGTGAAGGGGGATGCCGGTGAAGCGCCGTTCGCGAACCTGTTCGAGTGCCGCGAGGCGATAGAGCATGCCGAGATCCACGTAGTACGGATCGGCTTCCGGAATGTGGTCGCGGCGGACCGCTGCATCTGGAAGGTCCTTCGGGATCGAGGCCTTCTCGAGAGTGATAGCTGATCCGATTCCCAGCGGGTCCTTGAAGGTGACGGTGTCTGCCATGAGTGTTCCTCAGTTCGTGCTTTGTGTGATCTTCTCGGTGGCATGGGTCCACCACGTGTCTCCACCCCCGTCGGCGATGGATCGGAGCAACGCCGATCGGACGCCGTCGACCATCGCAGGTGCAAGCGTCTCTGGCTTCTCGACGACCTGGTTGCGGGCGTAAGCGGCCTGGACGGTCTCGTCGCCGATTCCGATGCCGAGCACCATGGTCCCGCCTCGTTCGATCGACGCGGACGTTTCGGCGAGCGCCTCGACTGATCCGCGGGTCATACCGTCGGCGAGGACGACGATGATGCGGTGTGAGACATTGCGGGCAGAGAGCCTCTCGGCGGCGTGGGCGAGATTGAACTCGTCGACGTTGGCCGCTTTGTCGAACATCGATATCGGGGGAGCGACGTCAGGATCCTTCCGGGTCTCTTTGGCGGCTTCCTGCGGCGCGGCGGCCATCCAGAACAGTCCGGCGAGCTCATCCTCCGCAGCGCGCCAGCGTGATGCGAACGACTTGACGACGTAGTGATTCACCGTGCGGGTGAGTCTCTCGGCTGAACCGCCTTGTGTGCGTCGGAGCGCGCCGGTGGCACGAGCCCGCCGTTCGGTGAAAGAGCGCTCTGTGTCGCCGGCGGCGGCAACGAATCCTCTGTTGAAGATGGAGACTTCAAACTCGATCTGGAGCTCGTCTGCGAGCCGGGCGAGTGTCCACGCACCGAGGGTTGCGGCCGCCAGGGCCCATGGCCGCTTCCTTCCGCCGCGCACTTCTCGGGGCTGGAGCATCGATGCTGAGCCGTCCACGAGCAGGCTCACACCATATGAGCGACGGTTCGGGAGGTCGCGCCGCTCGAACATTCGCTCGTACAGGCCTGCACCGAGAAGGAGTGGCGTGTAGGGGGAGAGGTCGCCTGCGTCGAAACCGGTGCGGAGACCACGCCGCTGGTTCGCGAGGAAGAGTGGATAGAGCTCCCCGGAGATCCTCCGTTGAGCCACGCCCCACTCCTGGGCAGCGACCTCGAGCAGGTCACGGCCCTGGGGAGCGAATCGTCGGAACTCGACGGGGAAGTCGCTGACGACGAGTTTCCCCGCCTGGCCTGTCGGCAGGTAGACCGTCGGGGCGGTCGACACTTTCATCAACTGGTCGGTCGCCGGATCGCCTGCCTGGTCGGCTTCACCATGTCGTCCTTCTTCTGCGGAGACCGTCTGTGCCGCCTGACGGGTCTCCTCGTAGCCGTCGCGATCGGCCAGGGGAGGTGTGACGATCCGTACAGCGTCGACGCTCTCGGCGATGGCCATCTGGTCTGCAGCCATCTCTGTCTTGCGTCCGACCGAGGCGTCGGTTGTGGCCCCTTCGGTGAGGAGACCGTGCATGCGGGCGACTTCGATCAGTTGCAGTGCCACGCCGCCGACAGCCCAGGGATCGTCCATCTCGGGAATCAACTCGAGGAACGGCATGGCGTCGTCGAGGGCGATAGCGACATGCGGATCAACGCGGCGCTGGAGATCATTGCGTTCGAAGTAGCCGCCGACGATCAGGAAGCAGGCGAGCGCGAACTGGCCGAGCGGTCTGGCATTGGCCGATGCTCCCGGGACGGCGGCGCGGTAGAGATCGGAGAGCACAGACCGGGCGCCGGGGAACGGCGCGAGATGGCGTTGCTCCTGTCGGGCGTCTTCGATGGACAGGAACATCGCCTCGGCAGCCGGCCCGGCGACCGTGTGGAGCGCGTCGAGGAGGGTGACAGCCCCTCTCGCTTGTTTGGATTCCATCTCGGGTTCGAACAGATCATCGAGCGGGTGGGGGGTGTCGTCGTCGACAATGTCGGCCTCGGGTTCGATCCAGTCGTAGGAGGTCATCTCGGCCAGGGGAGGAGCTTCGGCGCCGTCATCTTCGAGGGAGCGTCGGTGAGCGAGCCACGACTCGGGGATGGGACGTTCATCTTCGAGATCGGTCGCGATGAGGTGGATCGCCTCATGGAGCGCCGAGGTCAGGGCGACCTCGGTTGGAGTGACCGGAGCGCTCCTGGAGTATGCAGCCTGGAAGACACCGGGATTGATGACGATCTCATCCTTCGATGCGGATGCCTTGGAACCGAGTCGAACACGCAGTTCGTCGTTCCCGGCGATGGTGCGGGCGAATCGCGTTACCGCCGGGGCGACCCGCTGATAGCGCGCGACGACGGCCTCGATCACCCGGTCTTCGGGCGGAAGGATCTCCTCCAGAAAGGTTTCGTCGTGCGCGCGCATGAACTCATGATGATACGTTGCTTGTCAAACCTGTATTGGGAAACGTCCCGGCTGTTCGTGTTCAGGCTCTGATTCCGCTGGCGGCGAATACTCGGTGCGGCACCGAGAGCTCGCCTGGAAACTCGCGGGCAAGCATCTCGGCGAGTGCGGTGTCGAATCGCTCGACCTGTTCGGGACCAAGAGATGATCCGACTCCGCTGCAGGTGCGCATCCGGCCCCGCCAGCCGTCGTGGCTGAACGGCACGTCGACGATGTAGCTGAAACTCTCGACGTCTGTGAAACCCCCGCGGTCGAGTGCCTGCACCTGTTCCGGATGTATGCCGGGCCAGCCCGCCTTGGACCAGCCGGGGTTGTGGCCGAGAACGAGGGCCTCGGTGCGGCCAGCCACGCTTCCGGGCAGCGGCAAGTAGCTGAAGCTGCAGATGAGCAGGCGACCACCCTGCGCGAGGACTCGCCGGGCCTCTCTGATGGCTTCGTCGGAGTTGAACCACCACCAGCACTGGCCAGCGCTCACGAGATCGAAGCTGGCGTCGTCCTGAGTGGTGGCTTCGGCGCGGGCCAAGACGAACCGGACTGAGAGTTCGCGGTCCACAGCGCTCTGGCGTGCCACACTCAGTAGTTCTGGCGCGATGTCGAGACCGGTGACCTCGAGTCCGCGGGCAGCGAAACCCAGAGCGAGCGACCCGGTCCCGGCACCCACATCGAGAGCACGCAGGTTCTCTGAGATCCATCTGAGGCGCACCAGTCGGTCGAAGAAGCTCTCGGGGAAGCCGGGGCGATGCTGCTCATAGTCAGCGACGGTACGGCCGAAGTCGATTGCTCGGGCCTCGTGGTCTTCGAGTCCAGCGCCTTCGATCATCAGTGAAACCTAGCTCCGCATACCGAGCCCGGACCAGTCCAGTACCGGCTGGGTGCATCGCTCTGCGACGATGTGTGGGTGCAGTTGGTTTCTGTCGGCATCAGTGGCTGTACCGTTGGGTCGTGGACGACTTGAAGATCTCCGATGTGATCACGATCCCCGCGGGCGAGCTGGATTGGACCTTCTCGCCGACGGGCGGTCCCGGTGGGCAACACGCCAACCGCTCGTCGACGCGTGCCGAACTGCGCTTCGACGTTGGCGGCTCTCGCGCATTCGACGACGAGGCACGCGACCGACTCCTGGAACGTCTGGCTACCGATGGGACGGTCACGGTCATCGTTGATGAGACACGATCGCAGTGGAGGAATCGCCAGATTGCTCGCCAGCGGCTCGCCGATCGATTGAAGGACGTTCTGAAGCCCGACCCTCCCGAGCGGCGGCCGACAAAGCCGAGTCGAGCAGCTCGGCGCCGACGGGCCGATGAGAAGAAGGCCCGATCACACACGAAGTCGCTCCGTAGATCGCCCGGTTCGGAGGACTGATTCCATGGCCGTGATCCCGTTCTACGGTGCCGACCATCCTGAACTGTTCGCGATCGAGAGGGCGGCGATGGACCGCCCCGGTCTCGTCATCGATCGCCTGAATGCGCTCCTTCCGCCCGGAGTGGTGCTCGACATCGGGGCGGGAGATGGCTTCACGGCTGAGCGATTGGCGAAACAGAATCGGAGAATCATTGCCGTCGAGCCGGCAGCCGGCATGATCGACAGGACCGGCTCATTGGAATGGGTGCAAGCGGACGCAGAGGCGCTTCCGTTTCGCGACGGCGCTGTGGACAGTGCATATGCCACCTGGGCGTACTTCTTCTCCCGCGGGTTCGATCCGACCCCCGGGATACGGGAGATCCACCGAACGGTGACGGAAGGGGGACCGTTGGTGATCGCCGAGAACCTCGGAGGAGACGACTTCTGCGCCCTGGCACCGTCCGACATCACAGGCGATGCCTCGTTCTGGGCGAAGGAGGGCTTCTCTCTCGAGATCGTCGAGACTGTGTTCTCATTCGAGACGACAGAAGATGCCCGACGCCTGCTGACGTTCTACTTCGGTGACGTCGGATCGGCGCCGCCGAAGCGGCTGACCTACCGCGTCGGATTGTTCATTGGGGCGAGCCGCGGACCGGGCTGAGTCAGCCCGTACCTCGACACACCGTCTTCAAAGGCGTGCCCCGCCAACGCGATCCGTCTTGTTGGGGAGGGCCGGTCGACGGGGCACGCACACCCGTGGATTGGATCATCCCCCGAACGTGTCCATGGGTTCATGATGAGTGATAGGACTCGACAAGTGAAGAGTGGTTCTGAGTGCCGTGGGTGAACTAGTCCTTCGGTGGCCAGGAGACGGCACTCCACGCTCTCATCGCTGCCGATTGGCGTCGGCACTCGACGGGTCATGGGGCATTGGCGAGGTCAAGGGCGAAGAGCCCCGCTTCGTTCGTGTTGCTGTTGGACCGGTGAAACATCGCGAGGTCTGCTTGACCATCGTTGTCGGCCGGTCGTTCGAATCGGAGTCGAACTTGCACAGTGTCTCGTCCGTCGGCGACGGCATCCTGAACAGCGGCTGTGACATCGCACTCGACGGAGGAATCGCCGACGACACGACACGCGACCGCGGCTCCGGAAGCGACCAAGTCGAACAGCGCCGGACCGAATGCTTCATATACGACCGGCTCAGCGAGCAGTGCGCCGAGATCGTCGAACGGGGTGCCCGCCGTCGTGAGCACATTGGATGTGAGCAACGCCCGGTCGACCTCGACATCGCGGGGGAGAGCAAACGTCAAGTACGTCTGGACACCCTCGCCTTCGGGGAACGACGGGTTCAGGTTGTCACCAACGAAGAGACCTGTACCCGAACCGGCGAAACCCGTCGGCGTGTGGCCTTCCATGTCTCCGCCATCGTTCTCAATGGAGATGACTGGATCAGCTGCTGGGGAACCGGCGGTCGTCTCAGCCGTCACGTCGGTGCACGCGGCCGCGGCCAAGGCGAGGACCACGATCACCCGGGCTCTAGCGAACACCATCGAGGATCCCTATCGCTGCGTAGCGAGTGACAGCAGCTTCCCAGTCCGTCAGAGTGATTCCGTCGGTGCCGGAGAACATCAATCGATCCGGATCGTCGAGGACATGGTGCAATCCGAGGATGTGGCCGATCTCGTGGCTGCTCACTCGTTCGTCAGGTACCGACGGTGCATCTGTGACGAAGAACAGGTGGGTTCCGGAGGGGGTCATGCCGTTGGCCGTGCCGATACTGGCAGCGTAGAAACCGTTGATCGTCGCGACTTTGGGGATCGCCATGGCGCCGCTCCGCGCCGCTGCGAGGAAGCTCGACGTGTCGCCGTTGCCCAGGTCGACGAGGATATCTCGCGGCGCTTCGATGCGGGAGACGGTCGAGATGGCGAGTTCGATGCCTGCTTGTTCCCAGATCTCCTGCATCTGCTGTGCGATCTTGTCGACATCGGCCACGCTCCTCTCAGATGAGAGCGGAGAAGTGGATCCGCTGTCTGCATCATCGACGATGTAGAGCGACATCGAGAGGCGAATGGGTTCTTCTGGGATCGAGTCGGCCGGCGGCGCGGCAGGAGCATCGGTCGACGTGCACGCGGCGGCGAGGAGAAGGAGTGGCACAAGAAGTCGCACACACCTGGAACACGAGACGGCGTCATCGGATTCCGCCTTCAATCGATTCGAGGCTGTTCACTCGTACGATTCTCTGGCGATGGTGCGATGAGCGGTAGGCTCCCGCCTCCATGAGACGGAACCCTCACAGCATGCTGAACGGTGAGCCCGCGTGACGACCCTGCTCGCTCGATTCCGTGTTGCCCGTGTTCGCGACCGCAAGGGTGGCCTCGGGACCTTCATCGGTGTGTTCACGCCATCGATCCTGACGATCCTCGGCGTGATCCTTTTCCTCCGCACCGGCTGGGTCGTAGGGAACGTCGGTCTCGTCGGTGCGCTCGCCGTCATCATCCTTGCGAACCTCATCACGCTGGCAACGGCGCTCTCCGTGTCGTCAGTTGCGACCAACATGGAGGTCGGTCCCGGCGGCGCCTACTACATCATCTCTCGCAGCCTCGGCGTGGAAATCGGAGCTGCCATCGGACTGCCCCTGTTCCTCGCTCAAGCGTTCTCGATCACGCTTTACGCATACGGTCTCGCCGAGTCGCTCCAATACGTCTGGCCCGACCTTCCCCAGATGCCGGTTGCGGCCGTGACGGTGCTGCTGGTGGCGCTGCTCGCGGCGCGAGGCGCGGGAGTCGCTCTGAAGCTGCAGCTTCCAATCATGGCGGCGATCGTCCTGTCGATCCTGGTGTTCTTCTTCGGTGTGGCCAGGTCGATGCCACAGAGCGTCGACCTGTTCGGTCGTATCGCCGACCCGGCAGGATTCTGGACGGTGTTCGCCGTGTTCTTCCCCGCAGTGACCGGGATCATGGCCGGCATCTCGCTCTCCGGTGACCTGAAGAACCCGACACGGTCCATTCCGCGAGGGACGATTGTCGCTGTCATCGTTGGGTTCGTCGTCTACATTGCGGTGGCAATCGCTCTGGCCCTCGCCGCTTCTCCCAGGGAGCTCGTCGCAGACCCCCTCATCTGGTTCACGATCGCAGGTGGAGTCGCCTTCCTGATCTTCCCCGGACTCTGGGGAGCGATATTTTCGTCTGCGGTCGGGAGCGTGCTTGGAGCGCCCAGGACGCTTGAAGCCCTCGTTCTCGATCGGATTCTCCCCGTCCGATTCGCAGCCAGGATCGGGAGGATCGAGGGCCCAGGCGTTCCACTCCTGATCACCACCGCCATTGCCTTCGCTGCGGTCGGACTCGGTGGCCTCAACGCCGTCGCTCCGATCCTGACGATGTTCTTTCTCACGACCTACGGGATGGTCAACCTTGTTGCCGGTCTCGAGCGATTGAGCGGCGATCCGTCGTTCCGGCCAACGATGAAGGTGCATTGGATCGTGTCCCTGGGTGGTGCGGGCGCGTGCTTCTGGGTGATGTTCTTGATCAACCCGTTGGTTGCCGCCATCGCACTGCTCGTCGAACTCGGGATCTATCTCCTCGTTCGAAGGCGCGCCCTCACTGCCCGATGGGGAGATGCCCGTCGCAGCGCTCTCGTGTCGCTGATCCGGTCCACCGTGCTGCAGTTGCGGCGTCTGCCGGAGGAGCCGAGGAATTGGCGGCCGAACATCCTCATGTTCACGACGGATCCCGATCGGGACCACGCGACTGCCCGGTTCGCTAACTGGCTCGTCCAGGACCGCGGCATCTTCACGGTGAGCCAACTGGTCGAAGGTTCGATCGCCGATCACGTCGCCGATCTGCCGAACACCGTCGGCGATCTCAACCGATCGCTCGAAAGGGCCGGCCTCACCGGCTTCGGCGAGGTAGAGATTGTTCCCGATCTCGGCCGAGGCATCGTCTCGGTCGCCCAGGCGAATGGGATCGCTGGTATCGCATCGAACACCGTGCTGTTCGGATGGCGGGAGCGCCGAGATGAGATGGCAACGGTTCTCGGAGCCATCGAAGAGCTCTCCCTGCTCCACAAGTCGAGCGTGATCTGCCGTCCCGTATCCCAAAGTCTCGCCCCAACTGGACGGACGATCGACGTGTGGTGGGGTGGGCTGCAGCAGAACGGCGACCTGCTGGTCCTGTTCGCTCATCTCCTGTCGCTCGATCCGGGATGGCGCGACGCGACGATCAACATCAAGTCGATCGCGACAACGGAGATGATGGCGGAGCGCACAGTGCGCTCCCTCGACGAGATGATTCGGGCGGCGAGGATTGGTGCACAGTTCGAGGTAATCCGCAAGCCCGAAGACGAGACGATCCTCGAGATCATCCACAGCCGGTCCAAGGAGGCCGACGTCGTATTTCTCGGTCTCAAAGAGATCGGCCCGGGTGAAGCGGAGGAGTACGTAGAACGGCTTCTGCAACTCATGTCTGGGCTGAGGACCGTCCTCTTCGTGCGCAATGCCGGGCAATTCCGCGGGCAGCTTCTCGGGGTCGAACGGTCGAGTACGAATCTGTCCTAGACCGACACGTTTTCGCGGCGGCGCCACACCAGGTCGAGAGACTCCTCAGTGAGCGTCCACGCTCTCCGCGTCATGATCCGCGGGAACACTGCCGTCAATGTCCCGGGGTCCTGCGATCAGTTCGATTGTGCCAACCAGGAAGCCCCCAAGTAGTACGACGAGGACGACAGCTGCCAAAGAAACAGTCGGGATCACCAGAAGGACGAGCAGCCCGAGCCCGAGAACTCCCCACTCCAGCGGACGGCGCCACGTGTAGAAGAAGAGTACGCCGTTGCCGGTGAGGAGCACCGGAAGAGATCTTGACGCTCTTCCGTCGTTCCGCGGGCTCACACCGCCAAATAGGACGCCGCGTACCCTGGGTTCGCG
>CAZWDQ010000047.1:0-14701 GCA_964632475.1 uncultured Acidimicrobiaceae bacterium | reverse complement strand
CGGATGAGGCACGGTCTGCGGCAGCCGAGCGGATGCGTGAGGCGTTGACCGAGGCAGGGGTAGAGGTCGACTGACCGGGAACCGAAACACTCTCTCCGTTCGTTGACCGTTCAGAGCGGCGGCGGCCGGTGTCGCGTAGGATCGGCGGCAAACGGAGCGGGGGAGAATGACGAACGCGACCGTCAGATCGGTGAGACCGGGGCTTGCTGCGGTGTTCTCAGCGGTCATCCCCGGTGCCGGCCAGTGGTATGGAGGTCGGCTTCGTAGAGCCGTTCTCGTGTTTGCGCCAGTTGTCCTCCTGGCGGCTCTGGCATCTGCTGCCTGGTCGCTTGGACCGGTCCGTCTGCTCGAACTCGCCGTCCAGCCCAAGGTGCTGTGGGCGCTGCTCATCCTCGACTTCTTCGTGCTCGGCTGGCGCGGGTTCGCCGTTGTCGACGCCTTCTTCGTTGCCCGCCGTGGCGGGCGTGTCGGTGGTGTGTCGGCGACGGTTCTTGTTGTGACGCTCTTCGCTGTCGCGGTTCCACATGCAGCGTTCGTTGCCTACGATCTGGAGGCCATCGATCTCCTCGAATCCGTCTTTGTCGGCGATGAAGTGGCCGCCCCAGTCTTCTTTGAGGATGTGCGACCTCACCCGGCACCCTTCGCATCCGGTGACACCGATCTCGTGGTGATTCCCGACCCGGCCCTGATCGTCGAATCGAAGATGCCGACTCCCAGGTCGGCGCGAAACCTGATCTTCCGCGACACGATGGGGGACCCGGAAGCGATCGCTGTTTGGCCCGAGATCATCGACGATCCGGTCGAAGCAATGGAGCTCCTGCCACCGGTGGACACAGCGGGCATCGACAGGATCACCATTCTGCTGGCCGGCGGTGACGCCGGACCGGGTCGGGGCGGTCTTCGCACTGACTCAATCATGGTGGCGACACTCGACGTGGTCACCGGCCGAGCAGCCCTGTTCGGCATACCACGGAACCTGGTCCAGGTCCCGCTACGAGCCGACTATGACCAGGCTTTCACCGAACTCGAGCAGCGACTCACGCCGTGGGAAGACCGGAAGGGCTGGACCGACGAAGACGGCGACGGAACGCCCGATCAGTTCGCGCCGTGTCACTGTTTCCCGGACCAGATCAATGCCATCTATCCGTTCACACGGAAGTGGACGGAGACCTACCCCGATGAGGTCGATCCCGGCATGGCGACGCTGCGCGATACCGTCGAGGTCATGCTGGGGATCGATATCGACTTCTACGCCCTCGTGAACATGTCCGGGTTCGTGCGGGTTGTCGATGCGCTCGGCGGGGTTCGCACGTATGTGACCGGACCCGTGCAGGCCGAGGTGTCGCCGGCGCGAGAGGGCGAGGAATGGATCTCGGTGGACATCCGACCCGGCTGGAACCGACTCAACGGACACGAGGCTCTCGCCTACGTCCGAGAGCGCAAGACGGTCAGCGACTACATCCGCATGCGCCGGCAGCGATGCATGCTGAAGTCCGTTGCGGCGAGCGCTGACGCCGTCACGATCGTCAGTCGGTTCCCTGCGCTCTCCCGCGCGATCAAATCCTCGGTCCGCACCGACATCCCGCTCGACTACCTTCCCACACTCGTTTCTGCGGCGGCAACGCTCGACTTCGGCGACATCGTCACTGTTGGTTTCATACCGCCGGACTACGCCCCGACGGAGAACCACAGGAACCAGCCGATTCCGGATCTCGCCGCCGTCAGAGCCAAGGTCCGGGAGATTCTGGATGGAGGTACAGATGCGGTCTTCGAGACCGGCAGGGACACGGAGTGCAGGGTGTGACGCCAGATGCGTCGTACTCCGTACTCCGTAATCCGCGCTCAGAGTCCCGAAATCCGTCACCTGGTCCTGGTTCTCATCTGCAACCTCGTAGGCAGGACGGAGAATCGAAGGTGCGACAATCCCAGTGAGTGCTTGATACGGACTACGGATTGCGGACTACGGAATACATGGCCGCGGGCCCCATGACACCCATATTTGGCGATCTGGCCTAATTTGAGACCAATGACCGGCGAGGAAACGACGGATCGCGCTGCGACCGGGGCAAGACCCGGTCTCGCGGCCGCACTGTCGGCGCTGATTCCGGGTGCAGGACAGTGGTACGCAGGTCGCCCCGTTCGTGCTGCCGTCGTGGCTTTCCCCATGATCCTGCTCTTCATGGCGTCCGTGATCGCACTGGAGGGCGGGGCTGTTGGTGTCCTCGAATGGATTGTTCGTCCGGCAGTCCTGTGGACGCTTCTGGCCGCCAACCTTCTGCTCCTCGCTTGGCGTCTCTTCGCGGTCATTGACGCGTATCGGCTACCGGAGAACGCCACGTTCACCGGTTGGTCAATGGTGCTCCTCTCCGTGGCTGTTGTCGTTGTTCTGGTTCCTCACGTTGTCGCCGGGGCGTATGCGGTTCGTGGTGCCCTCCTGATCGACCGAGTCTTCGTTTCCGCCGATGCGTCCGATACGACGCCGGTCACGCTGGCTCCACCATCGCCGGAAGCCGACATCGTGCCCGATCCGGTGACCGTGGAAACGACGACGACCGTGCCACCGACCACGACGACGACCGAGAGCCCTCCCGAGAGGAACATGATCTTCCGACCCGGTCTCGGTGATCCGGATGCGATCAAGGCCCGCCCGGACATTGTCTCGAGTGGACCTGTTGCGCCATTCCTCCCATTCGACGAGCGCGTGGATCCCGGTCGGCTCACGTTCCTCCTGGCCGGCGGGGATGCGGGCCCGGGGCGCGGGGGGCTGAGGACCGACACGATCATGGTCGCGACGATCGATCTCGATACCGGCGAGGCAGCCCTCTTCGGCATTCCCAGGAACATGGGCCAGATACCGATGCCGCAACGATTCAAGACTGCCTTCGCGGATCTCGAGCGGCGTCTCGCTCCGCCGAGCGATCCAGAGACATGGGTCGACCTCGATGGGGATGGTTTGCCCGACGAGCCTGAGTTCGTTCCCTGCAACTGTTTCCCGGAGCAGATCAACGCTTTCTACCCGTATACGCGCAAGTGGACGGGATCGTTCCCCAACGAGGTCGATCCTGGGATGGCTGCGTTGCGCGAGGTCGTTGAGCACATGATCGGTCTTCACATCGACTACTACGTGCTTGTCGACATGCAGGCGTTCGTCGCTCTGGTCGAGGCCGTTGACGGCGTGGATGTGTACGTCAAGGAGGCTCTGGAGGCCGAGGTGTCTCCGCCAGTTGAGGGGGAGCGGTGGGCAACGGTCGATGTGCAACCGGGCATGAACCACCTCTCCGGGACCGAGGCGCTGGCGTATGCACGTGCTCGAAAGGGCTCCTCCGACTACGCAAGGATGGAGAGACAGCGATGTCTCCTACGAGCCGTTGCCGGGGAGGCCGATCCGCTGACGCTGCTCCGATCATTCCCAGCGATTGCGAACGCCATCGAGTCGTATGTGGTGACGGACGTACCCGTTGTGTTCCTGCCCGATCTGGTGCGCGCAGCGGCGAAACTCAATTTCTCCAGCATTGCCACGGCCGGGTTCAACCCGCCGTATTACGCCCCGGAGCGGGACGCGAAGTACCACCCGATCCCAGATATCGGACGGATCCGGTGGAAGGTCAAGAAGGTGTTGGAGGAAGGCGTGGTTTCTCAGAGCTCATCGGGTGTGAGCGAGTGTGATCCGGTTGTCGAGTAGATCAGTAGATCAGAGCGGGAGCTGCCGGATGCCAGCAAGAGATGGGACGCTTCACGGGCTAGGGACTACGGACACCCGTTCATGCAAAACGCCCCAGCCGGGTGGCTGGGGCGAGTTCACATCAGTCGTCGGTCTGGTTACGGGAGACGGTCGGTGTTCTTCTTGATTGCGAAGATCACCATGACGAGTTCGAATCCGATGCGATAAACAAGAATGAGCATCAAGAAGAACAAGCCACCGAAGACCAGCCCGCCGAGGCCCGCTCCGAAGCTGCTGGCGAATCCACCGATAGTCATGGTGAGCCACCCGAGCGCAGCGAATACGAGGACGATGATGAACGCCACCTTGACAACGATGGGTGTCACGAATTTCGTGAACGTGAAATCGAAAATGTCTGCCAGTGTTGCCTTTTCTTCCATGTTTCCCTCCCTGGGAGTCGTGGTTGTACTGGCATCGTAGGGATCGAACTGACGGGAACCGGGTAAATGAGTGGTACTGTCGATGCTCTCCGTGACCGATCTAGTGCGCTCCCCGATCTCCTTCACCAGTCGCCGTCGCGCCGCCGTGGCGGCCGGTGGCGCCATCGGTGCGCTTCTGCGAGGCGTGACCGGTGAGATCGTTGCAGCGAACGGATTCGATCCTCTCTGGGCAACGCTCGTCGTCAATGTGACTGGATCGCTGTTCCTCGGCTTCCTGATCGCTCGGCACACGGGGCAGTCACGGCCATCTCCACTCATGGTTCCCTTCGTCGGCGTTGGGATCCTGGGCGCTTTCACCACCTTCTCGCTGTTCTCGGTCGAAGTGTTCGAAATGCTCCGAACGGGGGACATCTGGCTTGCCGTCGTGTATCCGTTCGGCATGATCGGGCTGGGTTTCGGCGCGGCCCTGGTCGGCATTCGGATGGGAGGATCCCGATGACATGGCTCCTCATCGGCGTCATGGGGGCGTTGGGCGCACTCGCTCGATACGGCGTTTCCGGAATTGTCCAGAGGCGATGGAAGACGACGTTCCCGGTGGGCACGCTCGTCGTGAACCTCACGGGTGCGTTGGCAGCCGGGCTGCTCCTTGGGGTCTCGACGGGACGGTCCGTACCGGATGTTGCGCTGCTCGCTGCAGGGGTCGGGTTTCTTGGCGGATACACGACGTTCTCGACCTGGATGGTCGAAACGGTCCTCGCGGCCGAGGCGGGAGGACGATCGGGGAGCCGACGTGCAGCGGAGAATCTTGCTGTCCCCTTGATCGCGGGTATCGCAGCGGTGTGGATCGGGTTCGTACTCGGGGGATGGGTGTAGGCCATGTGAACGCACATGGCAGACCACGAAGGAACGACCGCGGCCTCCTCGACGCCGCTATAGGATGAGTTCCATGGACAACGTCGTAGAAGGCCGGTTGCTCCGGATCTTCATCTGCGAGAGTGACCATAGGGACGGTCTTCCTCTGGCAGACGCTGTCATCAACGCCCTCAGAAACGCAGAGATCTTGGGCGCGACCGTTCTCCGAGGTGTCGCCGGCTACGGAGGTTCGGCAGTTCTCCACACGACGCACGTTCTGCGCCTGTGCGAGGACCTGCCCATGGTGATCGAGACCGTTGATACGGTTGAGAAGATCGATGCCGTGCTGCCCGAGATCCGGAGACTCGTCGTCAGTGGTCTCATCACGACGCAAGAAGTTGACATCCACATTTGACGACGATCGAGCTGAGACGGTCGATCAAGACTCTTCCATCCGGTGGTGCGACTTGATAGGTTGTCGACATGGCACCAACGAACCGCTCATTCCGACCCGTGCTCTTCACCTATCTGAACGACCTTGCCGAGAACAACGATCGACAGTGGTTCGCGGATCACAAGGATCGCTACGAGGAGTACGTCAAGGGTGCCGGCCTCCAGTTCATCCGGGACTTCGAACCGTATCTGCACGAGATCAGCCCGCACTTCGTGGCTGACGACCGGACCGTCGGCGGATCGCTGTTCCGTATCTACCGGGACACACGGTTCTCGAAGGACAAGACACCGTACAAGACACATCTCGGGATCCAGTTCCGACATGAAGCGGCCAAGGACGTCCATGCCCCGGGGTTCTACCTCCACCTCGATCCGACCGGGAGCTTCGCCGGTGCCGGCATCTGGCGACCCGACGGCCGATCAACCCTGGCTATTCGGGAATCGATCGTTGACCGATCGAAGGACTGGACGGGGGTGCTGGACGATCCCGATTTCGCCTCGACGTATACGCTCGAAGGTGACACGCTGAAGCGCCCACCTCGTGGTTTTCCACCGGATCATCCCCTGGTCGAGGATCTCAAGCGCAAGGACTTCATCGCGAGCGGCAGAATCTCGAGGAAGACGGCCACCGCCCCGGACTTCCTCGAGCAGTACGCCCGGATGAGCCGGAACGCCGCCGGCTACATGGAGTTTCTTGCGAAGTCGCTCGGGTTGCCGTTCTGAGGGAGCGGACAGGTGACAGCTGAAAGCCACCAGCCAACAGCCAACAGCTAGCGGACGCGGGAGGGAGTCTCGGGCTCGGGTGTGGCGTTCTCTCGGCCTCGCCCGATCGGGCTACGAGGTTGAGTGCTCGCTCCAGGTTGCGGCTGCGGCTGTCACGAGGTCGTCGGCTGCCTTCGGACCCCACGTTCCTGGCGCGTACGGTGCGACCGATTCCGGATCGAGTACGGCGGCGTAGTGGCGCCAGGAGGTCTCGACCTCGTCCGACCGCACGAAGAGCACCTGATCGCCCTCCATGACGTCACGAAGCAGCGTGGCGTACGCGTCGGCGAGTTCTCCCAGGTGGTCGTCATACCGCATCGAGAGCGGCGTCTGGGCGATGGCAACCTCGGGGCCGGGTTCTTTGACGTCGAAGTAGAGATCGAAACCCTCTTCGGGCTGCAGTGTGAGGAGGAGCAGGTTCCGGTGCCCGGGGCAGTCGCTGTGAAAAAGACACACCGGGGGTTGTCGATATGTGACGAGGATTCGCGTGCAGCGCTCGGCGAGGCGTTTGCCGGTTCGGAGGAAGAAGGACACACCCTGCCACCGCCAGTTGTTGATCTGTGCACGAATAGCGACATACGTCGGTGTCTTCGAATCGGAATCAACTCCTGGCAGTTGCGTATATCCGTCGTACTGGCCGTAGACCACGTCGCCGGGCCCAATGGGTGCAGCGGAGGTGAGCACCTTGACCTTCTCGGATCGGATCGCATCCGAGTCCATCGAGACTGGTGCCTCCATCGCGACGAGGGTCATCAGTTGGGTCAAGTGATTCTGAACCATGTCTCGAACGGCACCGGAACGCTCGTAGTACCGCTCCCGTCCTTCGATCCCGACGTCCTCGGCGACCGTGATCTCGATCGTCTCGATGTGATCCCGGTTCCAAGTCCGTTCGAACAGCGCGTTGGCGAAGCGGAACACGAGGAGGTTCCGTACGGTCTCCTTGCCGAGGTAGTGGTCGATGCGATAGATGTCGGCTTCGTCGAACGACCGGTGGAGTGTGCCGTTGAGGCGTTGAGCGGAGGCGAGATCCCGGCCGAACGGTTTCTCGACCACGATCCTCGTCCAGCCTTCGGATGATGCCAGCCCGGCATCGGCGATCAGCCCGATGGCTGCTTCGGCCACCGTCGGGCCGAGGGCGAGGTACATGATCCGATTGCCGGGCAGCGAGTATTGTCGCTCGATGGCTTCGATCCGCCTTGCGAGGCCGTCGTAGGCGGCGTCGGGTTCGACTCGCTGGTAGTGGAAACGGTTCCTGCACCACTCGCGGGCGACCTCGGGATCGGTTCCCGCGTCGATCAGGGCGTCAACCACGATCTCCCGGTACTCGTCGTCGGTCAGTGGCCGAGTACCGACCGCGAGCACAGCCACACGGTCTGTCAGCTCCTCGTGGACAAGGATGCGGTGCAATGCGGGGATGAGTTTCTTGCGGGAGAGATCCCCGGTGCCTCCGAAAATGACAAAGAGATGGGGATCGACTGCCGGCTGGGTCACTGGAGCGATTCCTCGAGGGTCTCTTTGAGACGAGGGAGGTCCGCCGATCCAGCATCTCCGAGACAGACCATTCCCACCGGACGACCGCGATCGCGAAGTGCGGCCTGGTCTCCGAACGACTGGGCAGTGATGAGCTTCCCCAGCGAGTAGTCGGTCTCGGGGACGTCGAGGTCGCTGGTCGGGTGATCAACGATCTGGAGGAACACTCCTCCGTCGGGTCCACCCTTGTGGAACTGGCCGGTCGAATGGAGGAACCGAGGTCCGTATCCGATGGTGACAACCGCTCCTGTCGCTGTCGCGATCACGTCGGCAATGGCATCGAGACGCTGCGCCGTCGCTGCCGACGGATCGAGATACGCCTGTACGGCGACATAGCCGCCGGGCCCGGCCGAGGAGAAGAGCGAGCGGAGATTGTCGATCGTCGTTTCATCGTCCAATGTCCACTCCGTGACATCGAAGCCTTCGAGCCCCTCCGCCATGGCGGCGTGGGCGAGAGATTTCGCGAGTTGCACGTCTGGTTGATCGAACGGGTGGACGCCGAGGATTGCTCCGGCTGCGGCCGTGGCCATCTCGAGGATGTACATGGCGCCACCGAGGTCGTATGCGTCGTCCATGGTCATCGTGATGGAAGGCACTTCCGTTGTGGCGGTTCCGCTGAGACCGATCGTGAACGGCAGCCGGTCTGGAGCCGACGGTGCACTGCCATCGGCAACGGGGAGGATTCCGGTTCCGTCCTTTCCGAGCGACTCAGCGATCAATTGCTCGATCCACACCGGGAATGATGAGAAGACCGGTTCGGGATGGAAGACGATCTTGTCGCGTCCTGCGAGTGCGAACTCGCCGAGTGCGGCGCCGAGTCGGAGCGCCGGATTCTCGTCGACGGCTACCTCGGGTCCGCACGCGAATGCCGCTGCGTCGGCTCCTGCGAGGAGTCTGCCGAGATCGATACCGACAAGAGCTGCGGGAACGAGGCCGAACTCGACCAACGCTGAGAATCGGCCACCAACGTCGTCGGGAGCGAGGAATACCGAGCGAAAGCCGCGCTCGTCCCCGAGTCGTGCGAGTTGTGAATCCGGGTCGGTGATGGCGACGAATCTGCTACCCGGGTCGTCGAGTGCTGCGCTCGCCCTCTCCCAGAGGATGCGGAAGAACGACATGGTCTCCAGCGTCGTTCCAGATTTGGACGCGACGATGAATAGGGCCGTCCGCGGATCGACCGCGTCGGCCACCCGGGCAACGACGTCGGGATGGGTCGAGTCGAGCACCGTAAGCTTCGGACCGTCGGAGCTCCGGAACACCGAAGCGAACACTTCCGGGGCGAGACTCGACCCGCCCATGCCGAGCAGCACGACATCGGTCAAGCCTTCATCGCGTGCAGTCGCGACGAACTCGTTGATGGCATCGATCCCGTTCATGCTCCCGGGACAGAGCCATCCGAGGCGATCCACGATCTCGTCGCGCGGGGGGTCGAACCACAGCGTCGGATCGCCGTCCCACAGGCGCATGGCGAAATCGGACTCGCTCCAGGCGGCCAGGCGAGCTTCGATCGCCGGTTGAACGTCCCCGGCGTTGATCTCGAGTCCGACGCTCACGAGCGTTCCTGCTGGGCCTCGATCGCGGCAAGGAGACCATCGAATGCACCTGCGAACGACGCCACACCCTCAACCTGGAGTTCCTCGGTGATCGCATCGACGTCGACACCGAGACGTGCGAGCTCAGTGAAGTGCTGCTCTGCAGCATCGACGTCACTCGTCAGCGCTGCCGGATTGACGACGCCGTGGTCTCGGAATGCGTCGATGGTCGCAGGCGGGATCGTGTTGACCGTGTTGGGCCCGACGAGTTCGGCGACGTACAGAACGTCGGAGTAGGAGGGATCCTTTGTCGAAGTCGAGGCCCAGAGTGCACGCTGAGGCCTCGCGCCACGCCTCCGTGCGGTGTCGAATGCTGAGCCCTCGAAGATCCCCTGATACCGCTGATAGGCGAGTTTGGCGTTCGCTACGGCGGCGATTCCCCGGAGCGAGAGAGCCTCATCCGTGCCGATGTTGTTGAGTGCGGCATCGATCTTGGCGTCGACGCGACTGACGAAGAACGAAGCGACCGAAGCGAGTCGCTCTGGGTGCTCGGCGCGTTCAGCGCCTCGCACGTATGCCATCGCGACCGCGTCGTAATCCGTCAAGCTGAACATCAGGGTGGCGTTGATGTTGACCCCGGCCGCAGTGAGTTCCTCGATGGCGATGATTCCTGCCGCCGTCGCTGGGACCTTGACCATGAGGTTCGGACGATCGACCCATGCCCACAACCGGAGTGCATCGGCGATCGTGCCTTCGGCGTCACTGGCGAGCGTTGGGGAGACCTCAAGGCTGACGTAGCCATCGGCGCCATCGGTGGCGTCGTAAACGCCGCGCAGTGCGTCCGCCGCACCGCGGACGTCTTCGACGGCGAGTGCCTCGAAGACAGAGATGGCATCTCCGTCGGCAGCGGCGATGGCATCGTCGTAGAGATTCGATCCTGCGATGGCGCCCTGGAAGATCGACGGGTTCGATGTCACTCCGGTGACGCCCTCGTCGATGAGGGCTTCGAGTTCACCGTTGGTCACCATGTCGCGGCGGATGAAGTCGAGCCAGACGCTCTGTCCGGCGGCAGCGAGTTCTGTCAGTTCAGCCATTGCTCTCTCCAGGTGGGGGGTGTCTGAGAGATTCTCGCAGGTCCGCGCACCGTGACCAACAAATTCCCCATTCTGTGGGCTCCCTCCGCCAAATAGGACGGCGCGTACCCAGGGTACGCGCCGTCCTATTTGCGGTCTCCGGCCCACGGTTCGCGGGGCCGCTTCGTTCTGTGGGCCCACACCGTCATATAGGACGGCGCGTACCCTGGGTATGGCGTTCTAGGGGAGGAGGCGGCGGAGGGTTGCCGCAACGTCCGGGCCCAGGTCGTCTCGTTCGAGCGCCAGGGCCACGTTCGCTTCGAGGAACCCGATCTTCGTGCCGCAGTCGTAGCGGTGGCCGTCGTGGACGACGGCGTGAAAGGGCGCCCCGCCGATGAGGCGCGCCATGGCGTCGGTCAGTTGGATCTCTCCACCTGCGCCCCGCCGACCGTCACCGAGCAGGCTCATGATCCCCGGCTCGAGGATGTACCGGCCTACCGCTGCGTAGCGGGAAGGAGCGTTGGCAGGATCCGGCTTCTCGACCAGTCCCTTGACCTCGATCGTTCGTCCATCGATCGCCCCGGGCGTAACGATGCCATAGGAGCCGGTCTCGTCTTCAGGGACCTCGATCACGGAGATCACGTTGCCACCCACTTCACGGTGAACGTCGATGAGGTCGGCGAGCGGCGGGCGGTCTCCACGCAGCAGTTCGTCGGCGAGGAGCACGGCGAACGGTTCGTCGGCGATCAGGTTCCTGGCACACCACACGGCGTGTCCCAACCCGAGGGCGTCCATCTGTCGAACGTAGGAGATACGACCGGGAACGGTGCCTCCGACGATGGCGAGATCCAGGAGGTCGTCTTGGCCGCGTTCGCTCAGTGCCCTTTCGAGTTCTGCGTTGCGGTCGAAGTGGTTCTCGACCGCCGCTTTGCCGTGTGCGGTGACGAACACGAAGTTCTCGATTCCGGCGTCTCGGGCTTCTTCGACCGCATACTGGATCAGCGGTTTGTCGACGACCGGCAGCATCTCCTTGGGGACGGCCTTGGTCGCAGGGAGGAACCTCGTGCCGAGTCCGCCGACCGGGAACACCGCCGTGCGCACACCCATCAGGTGGCCACCGACCGCTCGATGCGCTCTGCGTGACCCGTGGCCTTGACGTTGTACCAGGCGGCCGTCACGATGCCTTTGGCGTCGATGGCGATCGTCGAGCGGATGAGTCCCTCGTACTCGCGGCCGTAGTTCTTCTTCAACCCCCATGCACCGAAGGCGTCGGCGATGGAATGATCAGGATCCGAGATCAGTGAGAACGGAAGGTGGTACTCGTCACGGAACTTGGCAAGTTTCTCCGGTTCGTCGGGGCTGACACCGATGATGGCGTATCCAGCGGCGAGGAAGGCTTGGTAGCGGTCCCTGAAATCGCAGGCTTCGGTCGTGCAACCCGGGGTGAAGGCTGCCGGGTAGAAATAGACCAGCAGATCGCGCCCAACGAAATCCGCGCTGGAAACTTCAACGCCGTTGTGGTCGACACCGTGAAATGTTGGTGCCGCTTGTCCTGGTTCGAGTCGCATCTCTTCCCCCAATTCGTTCGGATTCCAGGCTACTCGGTGGCGCTGCGCAGCCGGAGTTGACCGCATGCCGCATCGATCTCCTGGCCCCTCGTCTCGCGAAGTGTGGCGTTGGCGCCACTCGCAAGCAGCGTGTCCAAGAAGCTGTGGATCGTGATGCTGTCGGAGGGTCGGTCGACGCTGAGAGGCGTCGGATTCAGAGCGATCACATTCACGTGCGCGCGGAGCCGTTTCGCGATCGCTGCGAGTCTCCGCGCTTGATCATCGCTGTCGTTGGCACCGTCGATGAGTGTCCACTCGATCGAGAGACGCCTCCCCTTCGAAGCGAAATAGGTTTCCGATGCCTCGATCACAGTTTCGAGGGGATACCGATCATTCAGCGGAACGAGACGGGAGCGGGTCTCGTCATCCGCACCGTGGAGACTCACGGCGAGGTAGACCGGCCACGGCTCATCCGCGAGACGCAGGATCCCGGGGACGACGCCAACCGTCGAAACGGTGACGGACCTTGCCGAGAGTCCGGATACGTCGATCAGTCTTCGTAGCGACTCGCGCACCCGGTCGTAGTTCGCGAGCGGCTCTCCCATGCCCATGTAGACGACGTTGGTGACATGATCCGGGGAACCAGCTATCGGATAACGGCGGAGAAAGGCGTTGGCGTATGCAACCTGGGCAACGATCTCGCCGGCTTCGAGGTGACGGTCGAAACCGAATTGTCCCGTGGCGCAGAACGTGCAACCCATCGCACATCCGACCTGTGAAGAGATGCAGATCGTTGTTCGCTTCCGGTAACCCATGAGGACCGCCTCGATGGCAGCACCATCGGGGGTGCGAAAGAGCCACTTCCTCGTGCGGCCATCGTCGGCACTCTGATCGACTTCAACTTCGAAGGGCCACAGATTGTCGCCGATCGTTTCCCTGAGAGATGCCGGGAGATTCGTCATCTCGTCAGCGCTCAGCACGGGGGACTCGTACAGCCAGTCTCGAAGCTGATCTGAGCGAAAGGGCGGTTCGTCAGGAAACAGTGTCCCGAGGTCTTCGGGGGCGACGAGGTAGGGGGATTGGCCGCTCACGAAAGGTTCGCGGCCTGCTCCATCCATGACGCGGCCGTCGATTCCGAGACTCCCGCCGCATCGGAGACGGTTGCGGCGTCCGCTGAGACGAGCTCGGCGAACGACGTGATGCCGGCTTCGACGAGACGCTCGGCGTAAACCGGGCCGATGCCCTTCACTGTGGTCAGATCATCTTCGGACGGTGTGCTCCCGGTCCGGAACCGCGGTGGCGGCCCGTCGGGAATCTCCGGGGCTGGGAGCAGCTTGTCGCGCAACGCCCAGACGGCTGCGCCGAGACCAACGATGACGCCTCCGAGTCGGAGGACTTGCTTGAGCGGCTTGTTCATGCCACCCATGATACCGGCTCGATGTCAGCTCTGACACGCCGATACGCTCGACCATACCGTCCACGGAGAACGCCAGTCCTTGCCGATTCTGTCGTAGTAGTCGGCCAGGTATGCGCCGGCAGCGATGTTCGCTTCGCCGTTGAACGGGCTCGCCACGAGACCGCTGCTGTCCACGAAGCCAGCCCCCTTGGCACGACTTGGCCAGTAGGTGGCAGAGTGTTGCATGAGCCCCAGGTACCTGCCTCCGTTAGAAGCGGTCGGGTCTCCACCAGACTCGAGTTTGATGATCCCGAGTACACAGTCGACCCTGTCCGAAGGCCAATGGGCGGCGACGTCCGAACGCCATGCCTCGATATCTCGACGCCCGGCAGAATCTGCCGGCCAGAGCGATGAGTAGCCGCTCGACGGGGCCCTCGTTGTCGTCGTGACCGTCGGGGCCTTCGTTGTCGTCGTGACCGTCGGGGCCTTCGTTGTCGTCGTCGTTGTGGGCGGGTCGTACGTCACGACGATACGAACCGTGGTCTCGTTGCCGGCCGCGTCGCGCGCGGTGAACGCTGCACCGTTGTCGCCCGGGGCGACGACAAGATTGATGGACCAGTCACCGGAGTCGTCCGTCTCGGCCGCGTAGGATCCGGAAGAGACCTCGGCTCCGCGTTCGGTGACACCGGTGAACTCGACGACTCGACTGGTCACCGTGGCGCCGTTCTTGGGGGAGAGCACCTGAAGAGCGGGCGGCGTGGTATCCGCGCTCGCAGCCTTCGTCGTTGTGACCTGTTCTGTAGAGGTGGTGGCAGCTGCCGTGGTGCTCGTCTCGGGAGCCTCGGTCGTTGCCGGCTCTTCCTGCGATGCGGGTTGCGTAGCGGTCGTGGCTGTGATGGTGTCAGGAGCGGATTCGCTCTGGGTGGTGGACTCGGCCACGGCGATCGTTGTGGAAGTGGCGAGGTCAGCGCCACGGACCGGAGCAACGGCAAGGGCAAGCACGGCTGAAGCGATCCGGCCCGATATCGGAAGGTCCATGTCGAGCGTCTCTATCGTGGCCGAATCCGCAGTGGAGTCCGTCTCTCCTGGTGTGAACGCGGCAAGGCCGACCGTCGCAATGAGAGCGATGATCAGGAGGCCTGCAAAAACGAGTGGGATGCGAGACCGCACGTGGCTGATGCTCTGCTTTCCGGTTCGAGTGGGGAGCGCCGTCGTTCAGTCACCGGCCCCCCGGCCGGGACGGGAACAGCGCGCACCCGTCTTGTGTCGTGTCAGGCTATCGGGGCTACCCGGTTAGGGCAAGCCCGTGACTGGGAAAAGATGGGACAACCAGGTCGAGTAGATCAGTAGATCAGTAGATCAGTAGATCAGTACTGCTCTACTTGTTGCCCGAAGACCGAATACCTCTTGCCCTGCGTACCCTTCTGGCGATGATCACTCGTGTGCTTCTCGCAG
>CAZWDQ010000046.1:13463-15316 GCA_964632475.1 uncultured Acidimicrobiaceae bacterium | reverse complement strand
CCGCTATCCGCAGCAGGCTCGCCAGTCTGGGTTCTCGGGGGCGTCTTCTTCCCAGCTCCTCAGGTAGGTTGCCAGGCCGTCGATCTCTTGTGCAGTCAGGGGACCACCGAAGTCGAGGGCGTAGGCGCTCATCAGGGACCCGGGGATACCGATGGAGATCAATGCCTTGATCTGCGTGTCGTCGGCCGCGGTCAGAAACTCTTGCGAATTGAGTGCCGGCCCGATTCCGCCCTCTCCGTCTGCGCCGTGACATGACACACAGTTGAGTTCGTAGAGTTCGGCCCCCATCACTGTGAGGCCGGCCTCGTGGGTCTCGAGGGCATCGGCGCGAGCCGTTGGCTCATACAAGAGGTAGGCGACGAAGCCCACGATCATCACGATCATGAATGCGAGGCCCCACGTCATCCACTTGTCCGTGGACCGCTCGAGACCCGGGTCTTCGGATCGGTACGTCATCAGCTTCTCTCCGATCCCGGAGCTGGGCCCTGGATGACTTCACTCGTGTCGATCTCGATGACACCCTCGACGACTTCGGTGGCGTACTCATCCATTCCCCGCGGAGCCGGGCCTGAGATGTAGTTGCCTTCTCTGGTGAACTTCGAACCATGGCAGGGACACTCGAAGCGGTCGTTCTCGTCGATGTACGGCACCCTGCAGCCGAGATGGCTGCAGACTTCGGAGAGGGCAATGACGTCCTCATCGTCATCATCGATCTTGACGAGGTACGCGCGAGCCTCGGGGACGACGAGAACACCGTTCGCCGGGACCGCCTCGGGTGAGACGGTCTTGACGATGACATCGAAACCGGCGGCGAGGTGAGGCTTGAGCATGTCCCATGTTGTGATCAAACCCGCAGCCGCGAGGAGCCCGGCGCTGACCTTCCATGCGGTCGTCAAGAACGAGCGGCGACTCATCTCACTCATAGTTCACCATGCCACTCTTCCCAGGGCCACACCCAGGACCAATTCTCACCCCTGAACATGAATCCGATGAGCGTCAAGGCGATCCAGAGCACCATGAACACGGTGAAGGCGGTTCGCGCGATCTGCCGTTTCCGTGGATCCAGCGACGGATTCCGGTCGACGTAGGGGAGTGCGACGAGACCGAGGATGATCGCTCCGGGAACGAGCACGCCAGCCACCAGGGGGTGGAATAGGGAGAGGAGTTCCTGGAGCGCCGCGAAGTACCACGGTGCCTTCTCCGGGTTCGGTGTGTTCGTGGGGTTCGCTATCTCGCGAAGGGGAGCGTCGAAGAATGCGGCGATCAGGACGACGATCAGGATGACCACGAGAGCGGTAACAGCATGTCGAACCAGGAGGTTCGGCCAGACCATCACGGTCTCTTCTTCAGCGGGTTCCTTCCGGTCCCCGACACTCGGCTTACCGGGAACGACTCCTAAGAGTCGTTTGTCGCCGATGATCCTGGGGTCGGGATCAAGCATCGGTGTCTCCCGTCTTGGTGTCCAGTGTCAGCATCGCATCCCTGCGCCAGCGCCAGATATGGAGGGTCAGCACGCTGACCAGGGCTACCGGCAGAACGGCGACGTGGAGTACGTAGAAACGAAGGAGCGTTGCGGAACCGACCGTTGGTCCGCCGAGCATGAGCTCCTTGATCTGATCGCCGATCAGGGGCACCCAGGCGGCCATCGCAGTTCCGACGGTCACGGCCCAGTAGGCCAGCTGATCCCACGGCAGCAGATAGCCGGTGAACGAGAGAAGCAGCGTGAGAACAAGGAGTACCACGCCGACGACCCAGTTGAACTCCTTCGGCGGCTTGTAGGCGCCCCGGTAGAACACACGTGCGAGGTGCGCAGCGACGGCGAGCACCATGAGGTGAGCCGCCCAGCGGTGGCT
>CAZWDQ010000046.1:11546-13363 GCA_964632475.1 uncultured Acidimicrobiaceae bacterium | reverse complement strand
CAGAGGACAGACGTCGACGCACAAGGCGCAGAGGACGCAGGCATCGACGTCAAGCTCGATGTTGGCGAAACAACGGAGACAGCGAGCGGCCTCGCACCGGGCCTGCTGCTCGGTGAATCCGAGTTCGACTTCGCTCAGACCCGTGCGGCGGTCGGTCGCGAGCACCGGAACGGGAAGCCGGTCGACACGGTCGTATGTGTCGTCGAGACGATGGAACTGGGAGAGTTCGACGAGCTGTCCTTCGACCTCCGGCGGTTCCTCCCCGGTGAACGTCCGGTGGATGTCGGCGGCAACGATGCGGCCATCCGCGATGGCATCGATGAGGGTCCGGGGTCCCCTTGCCGCATCTCCTCCGGACCAGACGTCGTCGAGAGACGTCTTCAGGGTCGATTCGTCGAATCCAATAGTGCGACGAGGCGAGATCTCCGGTCCCGAATCCCCGAGGGCATCGAGGTCGATTGCCTGGCCGATCGCGAGGATCACTGTGTCGGCTTCGTATGACCGCAGATCGTCGGGGTCGAACTTGGGGGCGAAGCGCCCTTCTTCATTGAACACGGACAGGACACCGATGGTCTCGAGTCCGGTGACTTTTCCGTCTTCGGTGAGGATTCTGGCCGGGCCGCGCCTGTGGATGAACGTGATGTCTTCCGCCGCGGCCTCTTCGAGTTCGAATGGTGAAGCCGGCATCTCCTCCTCGGACTCGAGGGAGAACACCGTCACTTCTGTCGCTCCCTCCCTGGCGGCAGATCTTGCCACGTCAAGTGCCTCGACCATCATCTCAGGATCCCGGTCGGCGAGATCGGTGGCCCGAGCCTCCGCGTAGTCGTCTCGGCGCAGTGCAGATCGTGCTGCATCCATGGCGACGTCACCACCGCCGATGACGAGGACGCGGTCGCCCACGTCGACGTGGTAGCCCTGGTTGACGTTGATCAGGAACTCGATGGCCTTGAGAACCCCGTCGGCTTCGTGACCCTCGATGTCGAGTCCTCGACCGAGGGTGGCGCCGATGGCGAGGAAGAGGCCATCGTGTCGTTCCCGGAGCTCATCGAACTGAACGTCCACGCCGAGTTGCGTGTTGAGATGGACGTCGACGCCGAGGCTCACGATCGCGTCGAGTTCGGCGTTGAGGAGATCGCGATCGAGGCGGTACTCGGGGATGCCGAGCTTCATCATTCCGCCCAGTTGGGCAGTGGCCTCGTAGACAGTGACGCGGTAGCCAAGGCGACGGAGGTCATGGGCAGCAGACATACCGGCGGGTCCGCCCCCGATGATGCCGATGCTCTGTTTGCGTTCCGTGCCCTTGTGCTCGGCGACGGACCTCCACGTGTCGCTGCCTGCTTCGACGCCGTACTTCTCAGTGACGAAGCGTTTGAGGGCGCGAATGGCGATCGGTGTGTCGATCTCGCCTCTCCGGCATGCGTCTTCACAAGGCGCAGCACACACACGGCCGCAGACCGAGGCGAAGGGATTGGGCAGCCGCGCCGTCAGGTAGGCGAACTCGTCGTCTCCGTCGGCGATCGCTGCTACGTAGGCACCCGCGTTGGTGTGAACCGGGCATGCCGCGAGGCAGGGGATGTTCTCGTCATAGAAGCGAAGGGGCTGCATTAGATGTAGCGGCTCTGCTGTGCCAGTCGCATGGCACCGAGTCCAACCGCGAGGGCTACGAACCAGGCGCCAGATGCGATGAGAGAGAGGATCGTGTCCCAGGTGCCGGCCGACATGAGGCCCGAGTAGAGATCACGGATGACGGCCAGGGAGTTCGGTTCCGTTAGATATGAGGGGAACCAGACCGTCGCGACGATGATGTAGAAGACGAT
>CAZWDQ010000046.1:7939-11446 GCA_964632475.1 uncultured Acidimicrobiaceae bacterium | reverse complement strand
CGATCAGATCGGCGTTGGACTGTGACTGGATGAACTCGTTGTTGTTCATGTCGGTACCGAGGCCGTCGATGCCCTCAGCGTTCTGACCGTGGCACGCAGCGCACGTGCTCTTGAAGAGCTCCTGTCCGTCCGCAGCCCCGCCAACGTCCTCGCCGCCACCGCTCGGGGCCGCTGCTGTTGTGTCGCTGCTCACGTCGCTGTATCCGCACGCCGCAAGTGCAAGAGCGAGTACTGCGAGAAGCATCAGCCACTTGGTTCTTTTCATGTCTTCGTCACCTTTCGTATGCCCCGGTTGTCCGAGGGCATTCGACCGCGGTCTCCCGACCGTCCCTCCCAAACCTACGTCCTGCCCTGTTCCGACCCTAGAGCCAGAATGCCCCGGGCATTGTATCGACGAGTCGCAAGACATGAGACGTGGGACAAGAGACTGTCTCACGTCTCATGTCTCGAGTCCCATGTCTCACGCCTGGGCTCGCAAGAGCCCAACGATCATTCCTTCGCTTACTGCTTTCCACGATGCGTCGATGATGTTCTGGTGCACGCCCACGGTGCCCCAGGAGCCGTCAGCGTCGGCGTGGCGGCAGAGGACGCGGACCCTTGCTGCCGCCCCATCGGACGAGTCGAGGTCGCGGACGCGGTAGTCGGTCAGGTGGATGTCCGCCAGGTGCGGATAGGCATCGCAGAGGGCGGAACGCAACGCTCGGTCGATCGCCGCGACCGGGCCGTCGCCCTCGCTTGTCGTGACGATCCGGTTGCCGTTCACGTGAACCTTCACCGTGGCTTCGGCCGTGACGACGCCATCCCTGTGTTCGACGAAGACCCGGTAGGACTCGAGGTCGAAGAACGGTTGCTGCCAGCCCTGGACGTCCCGCACGAGGAGCGCGAACGAGCCTCCGGCAGCCTCGAAGTGATGGCCCTCATGTTCGAGCGTCTTGACCCGATCAACGACCGTCTGGGCCTGTTCCGATGAGAGCTCGATCCCGGATTCTTGCGCCTTGGCCACGATCGTTGAACGCCCGGCGAGTTCTGAGACGACCATTCGAGTAGCGTTCCCCACCGACTCCGGGGGGAGATGCTCGTAGGCATCCGGTCGACGGGCCAGCGCCGAAGTGTGGAGCCCTGCCTTGTGCGTGAATGCTGATGTGCCGACGAACGGCTTGTGATCATCCAACGTGAGGTTGACGTACTCCGCGATGTGATGTGATACCCGGGCGAGATGGGAGAGCCGGTCCGGCGGCACCGTCTCGTACCCCATCTTGAGTGAGAGATTGGGGATCACCGAACACAGGTCGGCGTTGCCGGTTCGCTCACCGTATCCGTTGATACAGCCCTGTACTTGTGCGACCCCGGCGTTCACCGCGGCCAAGCTGTTGGCGACGGCGGTTCCGGAGTCGTTGTGGAAGTGGCATCCAAGCACCGCATCCGGCATCATCTCTGCGACCTCCCCGACGATCCGCTCCGCATCGTGGGGGAGGGTGCCCCCGTTCGTATCGCAGAGGACGAGCCGTTCCGCACCGGCGTCGTGAGCGGCTCGTAGCGCGGCGACAGCGAAATCGGGATTCGCCTTGTAGCCGTCGAAGAAGTGCTCGGCGTCGAAGAAGACCCTTCGTTGGACCGAGCAGAGGTACTCAACCGAGTCGGAGATCATTGCGAGAGCTTCCTCGGGTTCCGTGCGCAGGGCATACTCGACGTGGTAGTCCCAGGACTTGCCGACCAGGCACACCACCTCGGTGTCGGCATCGACCAAAGCTGCTAGTTGAGCGTCGCTGGCCGCGTTTCCTCTGGGGCGTCGTGTCGAGCCGAATGCGACGAGGGTCGCGGTTTCGAGGTCCAGCTCGTTGCGAGCTCTTCGGAAGAACTCGTCGTCTTTCGGGTTCGCCCCCGGCCATCCGCCCTCGATGTAGGCGACGCCGAGGTCGTCGAGCAGGCGGCTGATCGCCAGCTTGTCTCCTGCGGTGAGCGAGATGCCCTCCTGCTGCGTCCCGTCTCTCAGGGTGGTGTCGTAGATCTCGATGGTGGTCATGTTTCTGCTCCGGATAGAGAAAACCCCCCGCTGGGCGGAGGGCTACGGGCGCACACGGGTTCGTGCGCGCCTAGGTGATAATGATCGTGGTGGTAACTGCGTCGGTCATGAATCCACGAGTATGCCCCCTCCCGCTCTCTATGTCAACGCCCGCAGTCCTCCTATTCTTGTTCTCGACTTCCTATTGGCCACGGACCACTGACTACGGAGTACGGAGTACTCCCTCCTGGAGGAACGGTGACAGAGCAGAAGAAGACGGTGTTCTCCGGTGTCCAACCGACGGGTGCGATGCACCTCGGCGGCTACCTCGGCGCATTCCGCAACTGGGTCGCGCTCCAGGAGGATGACGACTACGACGTCATCTATTGCATCGTCGATCTCCACGCGATGACCACCCCGTACGACCCCGCCGAGTTCGATCGCCGTCGTCTCGACACGGCGAAGATGGTGCTCGCCCTTGGAATCGACCCCGACCGGTCGCTCCTTTACATGCAGAGTCAGGTGCCGCAGCACGCAGAGCTTGCCTGGATTCTCGGTACGTTGACACCGACGGGTGTCCTGAACCGCATGACGCAGTACAAGGACAAGGTCGAGAAGGGAACCCCGTCGAACCTGGGCCTCTACGCATATCCCGTCCTGATGGCCGCCGACATCCTGTTGTTCCACGCCGATCTGGTCCCTGTCGGAGATGACCAGAAGCAACACCTTGAGATGTCGCGCGACCTTGCCGCCCGATTCAACAATCGGTTCGGAGACGTCTTCCCGATCCCCGAGCCCTTGATCCCCGAGACTTCGGCCCGTGTCATGTCCCTCGCCGAGCCGACGGCCAAGATGTCGAAGAGTGATCCGAATCCCAAGAACCGGATCAACCTCGATGACGCTCCTGACCTGATCCGCAAGAAGGTCAAATCGGCGATGACGGATTCCGATCCGATCGTGCGCTACGACGTTGAGCAGAAGCCGGGGATCTCCAACCTCTTGGAGATCATGTCGGCGACGACCGGCAGCACGATTGACGATCTCTCTGCAGAATACGAAACCGGCGGCTACGGCCGCTTCAAGGAAGCCGTCGCGGAAGCGATCGTCGCTGAACTTGCGCCGATTCGGGCAACACTCACGACCCTTGACGACGCAGAGGTAGCGAGGATTCTCCAGAAGGGCGCACTCGACGCCAGAACCAAAGCAGAGCGCATACAGCAGCAAGCCCGCGACGCGGTGGGCCTCGGCCGAATCTGAGCTGCCAGCTGCCAGCTGGCAGCTTCTCCGTGACAGTGTCAGGCGCTCGGTGCGAGTGGCGAGGTTTCCGGATCGGGGGTCCTGCTGGCGGTTCGCAGCTGGTAGCTGGCAGCTTCTCCGTGACTAATCTGGCTCGACACCACTGACACGAAGGATTCTTCTCATGGACATCGAGATCGGCATCGCCAAATCCGGGCGTCGGGCCTACGGGTTCGATGACATCGCCATCGTTCCTTCGCGGCGGACCC
>CAZWDQ010000046.1:0-7839 GCA_964632475.1 uncultured Acidimicrobiaceae bacterium | reverse complement strand
GGGCGTCGGGCCTACGGGTTCGATGACATCGCCATCGTTCCTTCGCGGCGGACCCGGGATCCAGAGGACGTTGACCTGTCTTGGGAGATGGATGCCTTCACATTCGATCTTCCGCTGCTTGCCGCCGCCATGGACTCGGCGGTCAGTCCTGCAACGGCGGTCGAGATAGCCAGGCTGGGTGGCCTTGCCGTTCTCAACCTCGAGGGGTTGTGGACGAAGTACGAAGACCCGACGGCTGTCTATGACGAGATCTCGTCGCTCCCGGATCACCAGGCGACGCAGAGAATGCAGGCGCTCTACGCAGCACCGATCGATCCGGATCTCATCACCCAGCGAGTGCGGGAGATGAAGGACGCCGGAATCATCACCGCTGCGAGTTTGACCCCCCAGCACGTTGGCAAGTACATCGATGCTGTCAAGGCCGGTGGGTTGGACATCCTCGTGATCCAGGGAACCGTCGTTTCCGCAGAGCACGTCTCCACGAGAACCGAACCGCTCGACCTCTTCCAGTTCATTCGCGACGTCGAGATGCCGGTCATCGTCGGTGGCGTTGCGTCGTACTCGGGAGCACTGCATCTCATGCGTACGGGTGCCGTCGCGGTCCTTGTCGGCGTGGGGCCCGGCGCCGCGTGCACGACTCGTGGCGTCCTTGGAATCGGCGTTCCACAGGCGACCGCGATCGCAGACGCGGCCGGGGCCCGCACACGGTATCTCGAGGAGACCGGGCGCTACGTCCACGTCATCGCCGACGGCGGAATGCGTACGGGCGGCGACATCTCCAAGGCGATCGCGGTGGGTGCAGACGCCGTGATGCTCGGATCTCCGTTCGCCGCCACCGTTGAAGCACCGGGAAGCGGCGTGCACTGGGGAATGGCAACATTCCATCCAACGCTCCCACGCGGCTCGCGTGTACGGGTTGGAACGATCGGAACGATTGAGGAACTACTGCTCGGTCCAGCCCACGAGAACGATGGGAAGAGAAATCTGTTCGGAGCCCTCAGAACGTCGATGGCGACCACCGGGTATGCGAATGCCAAGGAGTTCCAGAAGGCCGAGGTGATGGTGGCGCCCGCACTGCAGACCGAAGGGAAGCAACTCCAACGGTCACAAGGCGTGGGGATGGGTTGACGTGGCCACTGCGGCCACCGGGCAGGCCTCTGATGGCGACTTTGACCGCGTCCTGGTGGTCGACTTCGGAGCACAGTACGCCCAGTTGATCGCCCGCCGTGTTCGGGAAGCCCACGTGTTCTCCGAGATCGTCCCTCGCGATATCACCGCCGATGAAGTCGCCGCTCATGCTCCGATCGGAATCATCCTCTCAGGCGGCCCTGCCTCCGTATACGAAGTTGGGGCATACGGAGTCGACAAGGGGGTGTTCGAACTCGGGATCCCGGTTCTCGGTATCTGCTACGGGCATCAGGTTCTCGCAAATGGCCTGGGCGGAACCGTCGAACGGAATGACGTTGCGGAGTACGGGCCTGCTGAACTCACCGTCACCACCGACGCGGTCCTGTTCTCCGGCCTTCCCGTCGAGCAACCCGTATGGATGAGCCACCGGGATTCCGTGACCGAAGCCCCTCCTGGTTTCGTCGTGACGGCGTCGACCGGTGACTCGCCCGTAGCTGCGATGGAGGACTCGGAGCGCGGACTCTACGGCGTTCAATTCCACCCGGAGGTGGCTCACACGCCACGGGGCCAGGAGATTCTCAAGCACTTCCTCTACGAGGCGTGCGGCGCCCGCCCAACATGGACGCATGTGGGGATCATTGAGCAGTCCGTCGCCGCCGTTCGAGAAGAAGTCGGCGACAACACGGTGATCTGCGGACTCTCGGGCGGTGTCGATTCGTCGGTGGCAGCGGCCCTGGTTCACAAAGCGATCGGAGATCAGCTCATCTGCGTCTTCGTTGACCACGGTTTCATGCGCAAGGGTGAAGCCGAACAGGTCGAAGAGACGTTCCGGCGCACATTCAACATGAACCTCATCCACGTGAAGGCCGAAGATCGGTTCCTCGAAGCGCTCGACGGTGTCGCCGACCCGGAGCGGAAGCGCAAGATCATCGGAGAGACGTTCATCCGGGTGTTCGAAGAGGTGGCGGCCGATGTCTCTGATGCCAAGTACCTGGTGCAGGGAACCCTGTACCCCGACGTGATCGAGTCGGGCACGAAGGATGCGGCGAAGATCAAGAGTCATCACAACGTCGGTGGCCTTCCGGACGACATGACCCTTTCGTTGATCGAACCGCTTCGCGATCTCTTCAAAGATGAGGTCCGTTCTGTGGGCGAGGAGCTCGGCCTGCCGGAGGAGATTGTGTGGCGCCAGCCGTTCCCGGGGCCGGGGCTTGCCGTGCGCATCATCGGAGACATCACGAGGGAGCGACTCGACATCCTTCGCGAAGCCGATGCCATCGTTCTTGACGAGATTCGCAAGGCCGGACTCCACAACGAGCTGTGGCAGACGTTCGGTGTGCTACCTGCAATTCGGACGGTCGGGGTTCAGGGGGACAGCCGGACGTACGCCTATCCACTGATCGTGCGCGCCGTGACGTCCGATGATGCGATGACGGCGGATTGGGCTCGGCTGCCCTACGAGGTGTTGGCCTCGATCTCATCGAGGGTGATCAACGAAGTTCCCGGGATCAATCGCGTCGCATACGACGTCTCCTCGAAGCCGCCCGCCACCATCGAGTGGGAGTGAGCGCCGGCTGTGCCGGCTGTGCTGGCAGTAGATCAGTACATCACTCCCAATTGCCACTGCTCTACTGCTCTACTGCTCTACTGCTCTACTGCTCTACTCAACCCTGTCATCCGTACGCGGTCTCCCATAGGACTCAAGGCCATGCTGGTACGGGTCGATATCTCAAGCACGGAAGCGCATCGCGCCCAGAGGTACCCATGTGAGTTGGAGCAACGACCCAGAGTTGCAGCAGATGTTCGTCGAGGAGGTCACCGAGCGATCTGCTCGTCTCGTCGAGGGAGCGCAAGCGTTGGGCGCCGGAACGATGACACCCCAAGAAGCCGGTGACTTGCTCCGCGAAGGCCACACGATCAAGGGCACCGGCCGTGTCATGGGATACGAAGACGTCGGTTCAGCCGGGCTCATGCTCGAGATGCTCTGGCGATGGATCCAGCACGGAGACATCACGCCGGACCCGGTTCTTGGCAGCTTCCTCGAGGCGCTCAGCGCATCGATTCCACGATCCGTTGACGACCCCACCGAACTCGCCGTGGCGATGAACGCGATTCATGAATTCTTCGTTGGGCAATCACTGCCCGAGGAGCTGCCGTCTGCCCCCATCGTCGACGCAGCGGCGATACCCGCCGCCGCCCCTCCTGTCTCACCGGTCGCCGGCGGCCCATCGCCCCCCGCTTCCGTTCCCCAGGCCCCGCCGCTGTCTCAGACTCGGCCGATCGCCCGGGACGCCGTCATCCGCTTCGACATGCCCGCTGAACCTCCTGCAGAGGCGCCAGCTGCTGCGGTCGAGGGACCCGACCCAGAGTCCGAGATCGAGACCGACGCTCCCGATGGTGTAGCCGAAGTTGAGACGCCTTCCGCTCAGGAGGCGTTCGCCGCTCTCCGCCGATCGATGCAGACTGACCCGGCAGAACCGATCGCCCAGGATCCCCCCGAAGGAGGAGAGGGGAGTCCACCCGTACGCGTGGGGAACCTCAGCGATCTTGACGCCGACCCTGCCACGGATCTGTCTGGGGCAGATGAGTCGACTGTTGGACATGAGAGCACCGACGAGGAACATGGCGCCGACGAATCGATCGGTTCGGTCATCGAATTCCCCGGATCGGGTTCCGGCAGGACCACCGAGCGCGTGATTCGCCACGATCGGTTGGACGAAACCGTGTCCTCTCCAAGCGGCGAAATCGTCGTGCTGCCATCGAATGGGAAGGTGGCTGCGACGGCATCGATGGATATGACCGATCTGGGCGGTCTCGTGGGAGCCGTGCAGACGTGGGCGACTGAGGAATCGATCTCGATCAACGCCGGTCAGCTCTACGGACTCGTGAACCACATCGTTTCCCTCGGGATGGATATCGCCTCAGTCAAGGAACAACTGGATGAACTCGCGGAGGTCGCTGCAGCCGATCCGTTCTTCGCCGAGCGCATCTCACAGATCTCTGATGGGATCGATCCGATTGGCCGCGCATCGGAACGGATCGAAACGGCGGCTCTCGGCCTCGCTGCCGTGCCCCTTCAGGACGTCACAAACACACTTCCGCAACTCGGTCGCTACTTGAGCCGGAAGACGGCCAAAGAGATCCGGATCGAGATGGATGGCGACGACATCCTCGTCGATCGCCAAGTGCTCGATCAGCTCGGGGATGGCATCAGACAGCTCGTCGTGAACGCGGCGGTCCACGGAATCGAAGGCGTCGATGAAAGACTCGGAGCCGGCAAGCCCGGAACAGGAGTCATCCGAGTCGAGGCGCAAAAGACGGATGTCAACCTTGAGGTGTCGGTCATCGACGACGGGAGCGGCATCGACTGGGCTGCGATCCGGGACGAAGGCTTGAAGTTGGACCTCCTCGAGAAGACTGTAGAAATGTCGCCGGACGCCCTGCGCTCACTGCTCTATCAACCCGGGTTCTCCACGAGCGAGACGATGGACGAACTCGCTGGTGATGGCGCCGGTCTCGCGATCGTACGCGAGGCTGTGGACTCGATGAACGGCTCGCTGACGATCGAGAGTGTTCCTGGAAAGCGGACGAAGGTGTCGATGGTTGTGCCACTTCATCAGGCAATGCAGAAAGCGTTGCTGGTGATGGCGGGCGGCATTATGTGGGGAATCCCTGAGACCGGAGTGCAAGACGTTATCGAGATGAATCGTGCGACCATCGCGGTCACCGATCATGGGACGATTCTCGAGCGGAGCGACGGCGACATCCCGTTCGCATCATTCGGCGATCTCATGGGCGTGGCTCCCGAGGGCGTTCCCACGTCGATCGTGGTCGCGACCAACGCTGCCGGGTCTATTGCGCTCGGTGTTGAAGGGATCGTCGGAACACGCCGTGTTGCGGTCAAGGAACTCGGTGCGGTTCTTGCAGACATCGACGCCGTAACGGGCGCGGCACTGTTGGGCGGTGACGAAGTCGTCCTGCTCGTAGACACCACCCATCTCGTTGAGCGGCAACACGCAGCTGTATCAGATGCACCGGCGTTCTCTCCGGCACACGTGCTGATCGTCGATGACTCACGCGGCGTTCAGCAGGTTGTCTCATCTGCACTCGCGACGAGCGGCTTCAACACATCGGTTGCGGCAAGCGTCGCAGACGCGCTTGGTGCCCTTCACTCTGGTTCCTTTGACGCGATCGTGGTCGACTTCTCGATGCCTCGCGCCGATGGCGTAGCACTGGTACACATGGTCCGACAGCGACACGGCAACATCCCGATAGTGATGCTCTCCGGTGTCGCCGAAGGCGAAGACGTGGATCGCGCGCGGGAGGCCGGCGTCGACGCGTTCTTCGGCAAGGCCGACTTCAAAGAAGGCGGACTGGCCGAGAAGCTGAGAGAGCTTGTCGGAATCCGCAGAGCCAAAGAGCAAACGGCGTAGCAGTAGATCGGTAGATCTGTACTGCTCTACTTGCTACTGATCTGCCGATCGACTTACTCCCATGTAGTTCATCGCACGGGTGTCTCTACAATCACCCGCCCATGCCCGACTCTCCTCTTCTTCTTGGTCTGAACCCGTCTCAGCGTCATGCCGTTGCTGCGACCGAGGGTCCGGTGCTTGTCGTAGCCGGTGCAGGGTCGGGAAAGACCCGGGTTCTGACCCACCGCATCGCTCATCTCGTCCGTGACCTGGGAGTCTCGCCGTACTCGATTCTGGCGATCACCTTCACCAACAAGGCTGCGGGCGAAATGAAGGAGCGAGTTGCGAATCTCGTCGGCGGAGTCGCCGACGGAATGTGGGTATCGACCTTCCACAGTGCCTGCGTTCGCATCCTTCGACGCGAGGCGCCACGCCTCGGATATCGCACGTCGTTCTCGATCTATGACGACGCCGACTCGGTGCGGCTCGTCACGATGTGCATCCGCGATCTCGATCTCGATCCGAAACGATTCCCACCGAAGGCGATTCGAGCGACGATCTCGAACGCGAAGAATGAACTCATCGACTACGAGACCTTCTCCGACAGCGGGGAGGGCTTCTATCACGAGAAGGCTGCCGAGATCTACCGCCTCTACCAGCAGCGCCTCGTGGAAGCATCGGCCGTCGACTTCGACGACATCCTGATGCTCACGGTTGAGATCTTCCAGGCGTTCCCCGGGGTCCTGGAGTCCTGGCAGCAGAAATTCCAATACCTGATGGTCGACGAGTATCAGGACACGAACCGGGCTCAGTACATGTTCGTGAAGATGCTGGCAGCCAAGCACCGTAACGTGTTCGTCGTGGGCGACTCCGACCAATCCGTGTACGCGTTCCGCGGCGCGGATATGCGCAACATCTTGGATTTCGAGAAGGACTACGACGACGCCACGGTGATCCTGCTCGAGCAGAACTACCGATCAACCCAGACGATCCTCGACGCAGCGAATGCGGTGATCTCGAACAACGATTCCAGGAAGCCGAAACGTCTCTGGACCGATGAAGGCGCCGGTGAACCGATCGTCACCCACGAGGCCCAGGACGAGCAAGCAGAAGCAGCGTTCATCGCCGGTCGGATCCGCGACTTCGAAACCGACGGGACGGCCCTCTCCGACATCGCTGTCTTCTACCGCACCAACGCCCAGAGCCGGGTGGTTGAAGAAGTCTTCGTTCGTTACGGCGTCCCCTATCAGGTTGTCGGTGGGCTGAAGTACTACGACCGGCGTGAGGTCAAGGACGCGCTCGCCTATCTGCGGGCGATCGTGAATCCGGACGATCAGGTCGCGTTGAAGCGCATCATCAATATGCCGAAGCGGGCGATCGGGGACACGAGCGTTGCCCACGTCGACCGATTCGCCGAGTCCGAGCAGATCGGTTTCCTCAGTGCGCTTCGTCGCGTTGATGAGAATCCCCGCTTGACGGCTCGGGCGTCGCGGTCGATCGCCGAGTTCGTTGCTCTCATAGATCACCTCGTCGAGCGGGCCGAAGACGGTCCGGCGGCGGCAATCGAGGCTGTCCTCGACGAAACCGGGTATCTCGACATGGTCCGGGCGGATCGATCGATCGAGTCGATGGGTCGGGAAGAGAACTTGAAAGAGCTCGCGTCGGCAGTCGCCGAGTTCGAGGAACTCGGACCGGAATCGATGGGTCCCGCCGAATGGTCTGAGATGGATGCTCTGGCGAAGCTCGGACTGTTCCTCGAAGCGATCAGCCTCGTCGCCGACATCGACTCGTACGAAGATCGTGACCTGGTGACCCTAATGACGCTCCACAACGCGAAAGGCCTGGAGTTTCCCGTCGTGTTCATCACCGGTATGGAGGATGGCGTCTTCCCTCACTTCCGGTCACTCGGGAGCCCCAAGGAACTCGAGGAGGAGCGTCGCCTCTGCTACGTGGGCATCACGAGAGCCGAGCAGCGCCTCTTCCTCACCCGTGCGTGGAACCGGAATCTCTGGGGACAGTCGCAGTACAACGGTCCGAGCCGGTTCCTTGGCGAGATCCCATCGAGTCTTACGACGAGCGTGAAGCGCAAGAGGAGTTCGACCCGAAGGACACTTCAGAAACCCCGTGAGACTGGGAACGGCATCGAGATCGCGAGCGGAGACCGCGTCCGACACGCCCACTGGGGCGATGGGACCGTCGTCGAGGTCATCGGAGACGGCGATGCCGCAGAGGCGATCGTTGCGTTCCAGGGCAAAGGCGAGAAGCGGCTCCTCCTCGCATGGGCCCCGTTGGAGAAGGC
>CAZWDQ010000045.1:0-15971 GCA_964632475.1 uncultured Acidimicrobiaceae bacterium | reverse complement strand
TCGATATCGAGGCCTGGTCGGGGTGGGCGGAGTTCCTCGTCGGGTTCCTACTCATTGGCATCGGGGCCTGGGCGATCTTTCGCGCGGGACGGATCGAGATTCATGAGCATCCGCACGTCCACGACGATGAAGACCACGAGCATGTCCACGCACACAACCCCGGCGATCGATCCCACTATCACGCCGCCCTCGGAGTCGGCATCTTTCACGGTGTGGCCGGCGGTGGCCATCTCTTCGGTGTTCTCCCCGCTCTCGCGCTTCCAACGCACGAAGCGATCCTGTACCTCCTCGCCTACCTCGTCGCATCGGTCGTGGCCATGGGTGCGTTTGCATACGGCATCGGCACGCTCGCCGGTCGATCCGGGGACACATGGATCAAACGGCTCATGTACGGCTCAGGTGCGCTGGCCATGGCCGTCGGCGTGTTCTGGGTTGTCAGCACCTGGCCCTTCTGACCAAGGAGTCTGGCGTAGAAGACGGCACGATTCGGCCGTTTCGTACGCCAGACCCCTTCAGTCGGTCCAGATGGCGGCGATGATGTCGAGGACCGACTGGGGATCGTCGACGAGCTGACGCCAAGTGAAGCGATAGACGGTCCAGCCCAGAGCGTGAGCTCGGTTCTGCTTCTCGCGATCCCGCTGAAACGAAGCGGGATCCATGTGCCATCGTTCGCTGTCGGTTTCGATGATGGACAGACGAGTCGGATAGGCGAAGTCGAAGCGTCCGACGAATTCGCCTGTGGGCTCGAACAGGCGGTACTGAGGATCTGGCATCGGATATGGCGATCGGCCGACAACGGCCCTGAAGAGGTCTTCGAGATCGCTTTCAGTGATGGTGCTCCACTCAAGACGCTCCACAACGAACGGCCGGATCGCACCTACACCTGTTCGGCCGGGCCGACCGACTCTGGCAATGAAACAGCGAACGTCCCACGCCGAGAAGAGCTTCTTGCGAATCCCGGCATCGAGACACTTCTCGACGAACCACGGCGGCGCCGACGCTCCAAGGTCAACCACCGTGCGCACTGCAGTTGTGACAGGGATGCCGTCGACCGTGACGATGTCGCCTTCAAGGATGTCCTTCGACTCATGAACGGTGAAGGGATGCCGGTGGACTCTCTGATGACGACGAGCAGATACTTCGATCATCTCGGGTCGACGAGATGTGAGTCCCCACAGATAGGCCGCCGTTCGGTGGGATGCGGCCGCAGGCTCCCGAGCAGACAGTACGGCAGCGAGCACCTGACGATGCCACCCATCATCCGATCCGGCGAACCCGAATACCTTCGGATGGATCCGCTCCCAAACGCCTCGACGAACCCTGTCACGGACCGCCCGGCCCGAGAGGCCCGCAGCGATGGCTTGGTCCAAGGTGAAGACCCCTCGCTGGTCCCTAGCGACTGCCGCGAGGAGGCGCTCGCGATCTCTCATCGACTCACCGTGCCACATCGGAGGCTCCGATAGAACCCCCTTAGGAGTCTGGCGTAGAAAACGGCCGGATCGTGCCGTTTTCTACGCCAGACTCCTGGGGGAGGGGGACTATCCGGTCTGGCGGAGATCCCGACGCTGGAAAAGGACGACCGACAGGGCGATCAGGACGACCGTGAGCACAGTGAGCACTGCTCCGTGGCCCCAGTGCATACCGTTCATCAGCGGGTCGCTGGTCAAGTAGTAGTAGAACGGCGAGGCCTTGGCGTAGCCGACGAGGGTGTCGCTGAACGGCAGGAGCGCGTTCAGCACAAACAGGACGAGGGCGACTCCCACTGTGCCGTAGACGGCAACGCTCACGCGGCCCGTCGCCGCGCTCAGGGCCAGCGCGAGAGCGCCAAAGACCAATCCGACGAGCGTCAGCAGAAGACACGTCGCTGCAATGTTGCCGATGCTCATGCCGAGTCCACCGAGCAATGAACCCGCGGCAACTCCAGCGAATGTTGCGAAACCCACCGCGAAGCCATAGAGAACCATTGCGGCCGTCTTCTGAAGCAGGACCTTGGAGCGTCTGATCGGGTTGGCGAGGAGCAGTCCCATGGTTCGATTCTCCTCTTCTCCGGCCAGGGCCCGGGAACCGATGGTGACGGTGACGACCATGACTGCGGTCGGAGCCATCATGCCGAAGGTCTCGATCTGGTAGAAGCCTTCCGGCGTGCTCATGTCTCCGCCTCCGAACAGAGCCAACAACGCCTCAGGGAAGCTGTCGGAGAAGCTTGCCATCACTTCGTCGATGAGCGCGTACATCGGGCCGATCCAGATTCCCATGATGAAGAACATGAGCGCCGCAGTAACGAAGAGCAGCCCTTGGTGCTCGGAAGCGGTCTTGATCCATATCTTGGAGACCCTCGCAGAGCCAGCGAGTCTATCGACGACCTTGTGGGTCAGGGGATTGCCGCGGAGCCGATCCAGTAGCGTGACCGCCACGGCCTGACTCTTCAGGTCTCTCCGGTTGACTCCGACAAACGCAACGATTGCGAAGGTGATGACTCCGGCGAAGAGAACGGCGAGATGGCCCCAGTCGATACCGTTGGTCACCGGCTTGGCCCCGTTGAAGTAGTACCAAGGGAATGCCTTGGCGACATTCTCCCATCCATCGACGATGGGGAACAGACCCGCGCCGACGAAGGAGATGAACAAGACGCCGGCGGCCGTACCGGAAGCGACCCCCGGACTCCCCGTCCAGGCACCGACCGCAGCAGCGAGGAAGCCGAAGAAGAGAGAGATCGCGAACATGTGGAGAACAAGTGCGCCCACGTGCATCCCGCCGGTCTCGACGCTGAGGATCTCAGCGGACGCCAGTCCCGTGGCCCACAGGAAGAGCGAGCCAAGCCCGATGAGCACTACGAGGGAGGCAAACTTGGAGGCGAGCACACTGACACGGCTCTTCGGGTTGCCGAGCAACAGACCAATCGTTCCCTTGCGTTCTTCTCCTGCGATCGACGCCGAACCCATGGAGAGAGCAAGCGCTGCAATGGTCAGCGTGCCGTAGGAGCCGTAGATGGCACCGTAGGCGAGGCTGCCCACGTCGGCGTTCTTCGGGATGTCCATGAGCGTCAGGAAGACCTCGGGCAGGTTGGTGTAGACGCTGAGATCGATGTCGCGATACACCGACATTCCGAAGAAGAGCAGTGCCGCGATGGCAGCGACGCCGATCGCTATCCCTTTCCACCGATCCCGCGTCGTCTTTGTGAAGACGTTCGCCAGCATCAGGCCACCACCTCGTTGACGTCGTCCCGGTAGTAGGTGAGGAAGATCTCTTCGAGGTCCGCCTCCTGGGTTGTGATGTCTATCAACGTGTACTGCTCGGTGACGACTTTGAGCAGGGTCTCCATCTTGCCGCTGAACGACAGGGTCACATGGTGATTCTGCACGGCGACATCGCGCACCCCGGGCAGGGGTGCAAAGACCGCAGCGTCCACCGGCTCGTCGAAGAACAACTCCACCGTACGGATGCCCTTGGAGCGCAGGCTCGCGACGGCTTCGAGGGCGATCAACTTGCCGTGGCGAATGATCCCAACGCGGTCTGCGACCCGTTGTACCTCGGACAGTGTGTGGCTCGAGAGAAACACGGTGCTGCCGTTCGAGATGACTTCACGCATCAACGCCTGGAACTCGCGCTGCACAAGGGGATCGAGACCGGAACTGGGCTCGTCCATTATCAGAACCTCGGGCTTGTTCATGAACGCCTGGATCAAGCCGACCTTCTGTCGATTCCCGGACGAGAGATCGCCAACCTTCTTCGACAGATCTGCGTCGAAGCGATCGGCAAGCTCGTCGATGTAGGACCAGTCAGCACCGCCCCGCAGGTTGGCGAAGTAGGTGATCGTGTCGCGCCCCGTGAGACTGGGGTACATCGCCAGATCACCAGGGACGTACCCAATGTGTCGGCGGATCTCGACCGAGTCCGAGTGGGAGTCCAGGCCGACGATCGACGCTGTGCCCGCGGTCGGACGGATCTCGTCGAGGATGGTTCGAATCATCGTCGTCTTCCCGGCCCCATTTGGTCCGAGGAACCCGAAGATCTCGCCGCGCTCGACGGACAGATCGAGATCGATGAGGGCCTTGACGTCGCCGTAGTGCTTGGTGAGTCCCTCGGTGTGGATGGCAATAGGTTCGGTCATGATCGTCCTTCGCTCTCAGCCGGCGGTGACACTTCCGTCCCGCCCGGCTCCTGTGTGTCCTCGTTCTGTTCTGTTTCGGTTGTTCCCGTGTAGATGTCCCGGAGTTGGGATGCGAGAGCGCTGGTAACGACGCCCTCGCTGTAGATCTCGTAGATGGGGGCAATGTACGCGGCGGCACGTGGATCGGCGAGTAGGTCCGGATCGGTCAGATCGACCCCAAGCAATCGGTGCAGGTGGCGGTGAAGTACCAACGCCCCGAGATTCCACAGCGTGAGCACCACGGCGCGACCCCGGGGATCCGTCGCAGGCTGCAGTATTCCCGAGTCGACGCCCTGCTGGATGTAGCTCTCGGCGTCAGCCACCAGGTCGTCCACAAGTGCTGCGACGGTGGGTGAGTCGTCGGTGAGGACTCGAGCGAGATAGCCCATCAGCGGTCCGTTCGGAGCGTTGCGAAGGGCGGCAAGAACGTCGAGATTCGGACCACCGGACATTGCGTCGTGTTTGAACCGACCGATCGTTGTCGCGATGTGCTCGTCGCAGGCGACACGCAGTTCGTCCATCGATCCGAAGTGATGGATAACCAACCCGGGGGACACGCCTGCTGCCGTCGCGATCCCCCGAACCGTTGTCTCGGCGATCCCATTCTCAGCGAATGAGCCAATGGCGGCGTCGCGGATGCGCGCCTTGGCCGTCCGATCGTCGACAGGTCCTTCGATTCTTTTCGAGGATGATGCTGAACTCATGTTCAATAATATATACGCTTGTTCAGTGTTTGTGGAGGGTAGGAAGTCCCTATCGAGCGTATCGTGGGAGCGCCGCACCGAAAAAGGAGAGAGCACCCATGGAAAACAATCCCGTCATCGACATGCTGGGAAGACGATTGCGCCTTGCGGTGATCGGTGGCGGACCGGGGAGTTTCATCGGGTCGATGCATCGGACGGCGGCTCGAATCGATGATCGGTTCGAACTCGTCGCCGGAGCCCTGTCCTCGGACTCCGAGCGCTCCATCGCGGCCGCCCGGGCGATTGGCATCGCACCCGACCGGTCCTATGGAGATGCGTTCGACCTGCTCGATGCTGAAGCGCAACGTAGCGACGGCGCCGATGTCGTGGCGATCATGACACCGAACGACAGCCACCACGCCTACGTGGTCGGTGCCCTGGATCGAGGCATCGACGTGATCGTCGACAAGCCCATCACGAACACGCTTGACGAGGCTCTCGACGTGCTGGAGCGCGTGAACGAAACCGGTCTCATCCTCGCCCTGACCCACAACTACACCGGGTACCCAATGGTGCGACAGGCCCGAGCCATGGTTCAAGATGGGCAGTTGGGGGATATCCGCCTCGTTCAGGTGGAATACGTCCAGGGAGGCAAAGCCGACGAGAATGATCCCGACTCCGAGGGGCCGCTGCCGTGGCGATACGACCCTGTGAAGGGTGGGCCGTCGCTCGTCATGGGCGACATCGGGACACACGCACACAACCTCGTTCGCTTCGTCACCGGTCTCGAGGTCGTCGAACTGGCAGCCGAGGTGGGTCACATCGTGCCGAACAGGCTCGTCGATGACTACGCCGGCGCGATGCTTCGGTTCGAAAACGGTGCCAGAGGCAGTTTCTGGGTGACCCAGGCTGCGGCAGGCGTCGAGAACTCGTTGCGTATCAGAGTCTCCGGGACGCGGGGGACCGTCGAGTGGATGCAAGAGGAGCCGACGAAGCTGATCTTCAAGCCAATCAGCGGTCCTGCGCAGGTCCGAACGCCGAACGGGCCCGGCACGCTCCCACTCGCAACACGAGCGAGCCGCATCGTTGCAGGGCACCCCGAGGGTTTCCACGAAGGATTCGCCAACGTGTACTCAGATGCCGCCGAAGCCGTCGCAGCCAGGAGGTCAGGCGTCCAGGTGGATCCCCTGGCTGATCAATTCCCGCAGGCAATCGATGGTGTTCTCGGCGTTGCATTCGTCGAAGCCGCAATAGCGTCGAGTCTCAACGACGGAGCCTGGACGAGCGTACCGACCGCTTTCAGCGACGCCTAGATCAGCCCGGCGGACTCTATGAGCTCGATGTGTCTCAGATCCTTCGACCGCCCTGCGAGGCGTTTGTACGCCACGACCGCTTCGAGCTGCACGAACGGCAGGCCGTCGATAGTCTCCGCATCTTTGATCAACTGATCGACGTCGATGTCGCCGTAGGCCCACGACCGGCCGAAGGTGAGTCCGTTCCCGAGGTCGACGACGGGGTCGTTGCCGTACATCACGATCGTGCCGATCCCCTTCACTCGATCCCACCCCGCATCGCCAACGATCACGTCGAGATCACCGACGTCGTCGATGAGTCCATGAGCTGCAAGCGGTCCACTCCCGAATACGGCATAGCTATTCGGTGGTAGCTCCATGGCTCGAAGCCGATCGAAGAGGATCGCAGCGCGATGGTCGGTCATCCGCCGACCCTACCGAAGCTCGCGCCAGCAAGAGATCAATCAGCTCTCGGGAGGGAGAGTTCGAAGATGCTCTCTGCACCGTCGTGGCGGTAGGTGAGGTCACCGCCCATCCGATTGGCGAGCTTCCGCGAAATAGCGAGACCCAGGCCGAGCGACTCTACGATTCCGGGGGCGTCGTGAGCGCGCTCGTACTGTTCGAAGACTCGTTTGCGATCCTGCATCGGGATCGGGGATCCGTTGTCGCAGACGATCACGTTGGCGGTGTCGACACCCGACTCCACCGCGATCCGGATGTCGGAACCTCCGTAGCGGAGGGCATTCGAGATGAGATTGCGGATGATCTGGCGAACGCGGTGGGGATCGCCGACTGCCCTCAGGAAGTCACCGGCCAGCGTGATGCGCCCGACGTGCTCCTGCTCGAAGGCCTCCAGGGCCTGAGAGGCCTGGGCCCGCAACGTGACGGGAACCAGTGCGATGCTCAACGTGCCGGTGTCGTATCTCGCGGCCACAAGCAGGTCGTTGACGATGTTGGTGAGATCCGCGGCTTGCCGGACGATCGTCTCGAGGAGTTCTGAGCGTTCCTCCTCCGAGAGCGTTCCGGCCTCGTCTTGAAGGATCTGGCCGAAACCCATCACCGCAGTGAGGGGGGTACGCAATTCGTGGCTGACGCTCGCCAGGAAGTCGTCCTTGGACCGGATCACTTGCTCAAGGTGTTCTCGTGCGGATTCGCGTTCCCAGAAGGCGCCAATCATCGCTGCGACCGTGGTGAGCAGCGCCAGGTCTTCTTCGGTCCAGTCCCTGTCGCGGAGCGTGTCGGCGAACCCGACGAGACCTGCCCACTCGCCCTGTGTGAATATGGGAATCTGCAGATCGGACTTGATGGGGAATGGGTCGGCCGCGTAGAGCTCACGCTCTGCGCCTTCCAGATCTGATGGGCGGACGACAAGGGCCTCTCCGCGCTCGAGGTGGCTCCGGGACATCGGCATCCGTTTCCAGGGAACCAGATCCCAGTAGTCGATGACCTCATCGTTCTCAGCGGCCGCGGTGTGTCCGCTCTTGGCGATGTTCTGGGAACAGAACCCTTTGTCAGGATCCATCACGTTGCGCTGAACAAACACATAGGTGGCCTGGGTGGCAGTAAGGAGCGCTTCGACCGCGTGATCCAGACGTACGTGGTCGGACGTGGAGAGCAGGGTCTGGGCACACCGTGAGAGGGCAACCTGGTACCGAATCCGCTGCTCTTGGGCGATCGAGTGGATCTCGATCTGTTGGCGAGCACGATCGCTCTGAATAGCGCCGCCGATGACCTGGGCCATCGATCGGAGAAAGTCTGCGTCGTCAGGGGTGAAGAGACGATGGTGACCGGTATGGACTCCGAGTACCCCGAACGATCGCTCTCCGTCGGGGATGGTCACACTCATGCCACTCACGACACCGTGGTCGATCAGCAGCGACGGAGCGCTGAATCGCTCTTCGGATGCCAGGTCCTCGACGAGAACCGGCTCTGTGGACATCAGCGTGTAGCCGGCCTGCGAACTCCGATCGGACGAGACGCTTGTCTCTCCGACCTGAACGTCGTCCGCCCACCCGCGGCCTGCAACGAGGATGAGCGGCTCATCGAGGGCACGTTGGTGGAGGATCTTGACGTACTCGACGTCGAGGACCTCGTGGATCAAGTCGACCGCCAGACGGAATACGTCGTCGACCGCCAGGCCGCTGAGAGCAGCCTTGCCAAGTTCGGCGACAGCGGTCTGCTGCGACATGAGATCAGTCGGCGACGGTTGCAGACCGACGGCTTCGTTCTGCGCTGCGTGTCGGGTTGTCATATCCAGTGCGATCACCAACCTAGGGAGCGGCTCCAGATAGAGAATCGGTCAGGGTGGTCGAGTCCTTGAGGAACGTGTTCAACCACGTCGTTTCGCTAGGAGTACCCGATCTCGGGTGTCAGCGGACTCCTGCTCTTCACGAACGTTCCCGAGCCGCGTCCGACCTCTTGGTCCTCATCGTCGTACACAACGGATTCGGCGAGCCACTGAGTGCGGCCTTCGCTGACTACCTCTCCGATCGCTGTGAGTGTGCCCGACGTGACCGGTCTCGTGAGATACGTGGTGAATGTCGTCGTGAGGACGAACACGTCGGTCACCAGCGAGTTGACGGCGAACCACGAGGCATCATCGAGCACCTTGAAGTAGACCGAACCGTGGACTGCTCCTGCAGCATGGAACAACTCCCTTCGAATCGGGTTGGTGATGACCGCCCGGCCCCGCTCAACCTCGATCGTGGGTTGGAAGAAGTCGTTGAGGGGTGCGCTGAGATACATGCGCTCGAGCTTCCGATAGTGGCCGGCGTTGTCTTCGCTCAAGGAATCCTCCGATGGGTTGAGCACTCTAGAACCCGGCAGGCGACGGGAGCCTTCCTACGCCGCTCGCTCTCGGACTACGGCTCCGATGTCCAATCGCTTGACGGAGCGGACGCCTGGGATCAGCGACAGCAGCGCAACGGCGATCATCGATACGGCTGCGACAACGACGGTCCAAGGACTCATCGTCAGCGACATGTTGAACGAGTCGTTGCTGAACAGGCCCATGAACAGGCTTGCCGCCCAGACGCCGATAAGCACGCCGGGCACGATGCCGAGGGCGGTCAGGAACAGGTTCTCCCCGACGATCATCCACCCGATCGTGCGATCCGACATCCCGCTCGCCTTGAGAGTGGCGAACTCCGTTGACCGTTCCGCGATGTTGACGGAGATCGTGTTGAACATGAGTGAGAACGCCATGACCGCTCCGAAGAGAAGCATGATTCCCGTGAACGCGTAGAACAGCCCGAGGAACTGCTGCACCGTGTCGTAGAGCGATCTGGCGTCCTGGACGGCGAGCACCCCCTCGATGTCCTCCAGGTTTCCGATCGCTATCTCCCGATCAGTGGAAGGATCGAAACGCGTCATCACCGTGGTGACGGTGGGTGTCGCCATGAGGCTCTCAGGGTTGTCGACGCCGGCGTCTCGGAGGGCTTCCGTGATGACGTCGTACTGCGCGTAGAGGGGAATGCCGAGCGGTTCGTCGACGAGTCCGACGATTTCGAGTTCGATCGAGACGTCGTGGGTGGGCAGGTCGATCGTGAGTCGGTCGCCGACTGAGACGCCCAGCTTGTCGACGATGCCTCCGCCGGCGAGCATCCCCGATGACGGAAGGCTGCCCGACGGATTGGTCCACCCATGCATCTGCGTCCCGGACTCGAATCCCTGAAGCGTTGTCGCGAGGGTCTCGCCGTTCGTGGTGATCGACGCGCTGAAGGCGGCTGCGAGCTCCGCTTGCGTCACTCCCGGCGTGGCGTCGACCTCTGCGAACAGATCGGCGTTCACCGGTTCGGACGCGATCACAGAGGCATCCTGAACAGCCACCACCTCGAACTGCTTCTCGATCATGTTGACGATCGAGTCGATCATGCCGGCAGAGGCGAGTATCAGGACGAGAGCGAGGACGACACCGAGCACAGTCGAGAGGCTTCGCCGCTTCGAGCGGCCGATGCCGCGCAGCGTCATGCGGGTTCGCACCGGAAGCTTCGACAGCGGGGGGATCATCCTCTCGAGCAGGCTCTTGCCTCCCGACATCAGCGGGGCGACGCCTCGCATCGCTTCGGCGGGTTCGATCTTGTACGCGGCACGGGCGGGCACCAGTGCCGACACGGTTCCGGCGACCACGCCGAAGAGGAGGCCACCGATGATGGTTGCCGGCCTGATCACGACGACGGTGTCGGGGATGTCGAGGAAGCCGGTGTACATCTCGGTCATGAGGGCACCGGCGATACCGCCGAGGACCACACCGATGATGGCTCCGACGATGCCGATCCACAGACCGAAGCCGAGGTAGTGCCGGCGGAGCTCTCGAGCACTCATTCCTGAGGCACGCAGAGTCCCGATGATTGAACGCTGTGCGAACACGATCCTGGTGAGGAGAACGTAGATGGCCATTCCCGCTGCGGTGAGGAAGAGAATCGGAAAGGCGATCGCCATCTCTCCGAAACCCTCCACGTCCAGTTGGAGCGTGGAGTTCGAAGGATGATCCGCCTGGGTGAGGATGCTCGTCGCTCCGGCGTTCGTGGCGGCGTCATGGATGGCAGCATCGACATCCTCGGTGACGGCGTCATCGTCGTAGAGAACCAATGTTTCGCGGACCGAGACAGATGGAGGAAGCTGCGAAACCAGTTCTTCGTCGACGAAGAACACGCCGAATTGCTGCGGGTCGAGGAAGATCTCTTGGGTACTCGCTGCGGGCCAGATGTACTCAGCCGAGGCGGCTATCCCCGTTACCGTGAAATCCTGTCCCGGGCCGGCGGCGACGGTGAAGCTGTCCCCAACGCCGAGATCGAACGTGCGGGCAACATGAACCTCGGCGACGGCCTCGAACTCGTCGTCAGCAGACAGGTAGGAGCCAGTCTCGACGCCGATCTTGTTGACGTCCGGTTGGTCGTCCGGCGGCGTGCCGACCACTCTGCCCCGGAGTGTCACATCACCGATGGTGATCGGTAAGTCGGCGCTATGGCGGACGGTGACGGTCTGGACGCCAGGAATGGCTCCCAGTGTGTCGGGGAGACCTTCTTCTCCGCCGTTGATCGTCATGTCGGCGAATGCGAGCCGATCGTAGGTCTGCTCGTAGCTCGCGGTGAGGTTGAGGTACGAGTCGTACGTAGCGGCGAACATCATGACGCCGATGACCACGGTCGCTCCGACGGCAAGGAATTGCCACCGTTGGCGACGCATGTCTCTGCGACGCTTCTTCGAGAGGTAACTCACCAGCGAAGCTCCACAGGGAGAGCCGGGTTCGGGTTCTTCTCATCGCCGACGACCTTGCCATCACGAAGACTGATGACGCGGTCGGCCATCTCGGCGATCGTGGAATTGTGCGTGACCAGGAAGACCGTCCGATCGGTGCCTTGGGTCGTCGACTTCAGAAGCTCGAGGATCGAGCGTCCCGTTTCGAGGTCCAGGGCCCCGGTCGGCTCGTCGCAGAGGAGAAGCGGCGGATCCTTGACGATGCCACGAGCGATCGCCACACGTTGTTGTTGGCCGCCGGACATCTGGCCTGGGAAGTATCCGGACCTGTCCTCCAGTCCTACCTTTTCGAGCATGACGTCCGAGCGAGCATCGGGCTCATCGCCGGTGATCTCCGCGATGAGAGCGACGTTCTCGTGTGCGGTGAGCGTGGGGACGAGGTTGTAGAACTGGAACACGAACCCGACCGTCGACCTGCGGTACTCGGTGCGTTCCTTGTCCGACATGCCTGCGATCTCGGCTCCGTTGACGATCAAACTTCCTGAGGTTGCCCCTTCGAGGGCACCGATCTGGTTGAGGAGTGTCGTCTTTCCGGATCCCGACGGTCCGAGCAGTACGACGAACTCACCCTTGTCGATCGAGAACGAGACGTCTTCGAGCGCGGTCGTTGCCGTGTCGCCCTCTCCGTAGATCTTTGTTAGGCCTTCTGCCACGACTGCCGGTTCGCTCATGTCATCCTCGCTCACTTCGATGGTGCAAAGCTCCAGTCTATACTATTTTGTAGTGACTACAAAACGATGAGGCGGTGAGAGAACGTTGACGAGCCGCAGAGCACAGAAGAAGCAAGAGACCTTTGACGCGATCGTCTCCGCGGCCGAGCGGTCATTTCAGGACAATGGCTACCGCGCCTCGACGATCGCGGTGATCGCAGCAGGTGCTGGAGTCTCCGTCGGCACCGTCTACAACTACTTCGGGACGAAGAACGCCATTCTCATGGCAGTCGTCACGAGGGATACGGAGCACGCCCTCGTTGATGCGGGTGAAGCGATCGACCTGTCCCTGGGTGACCCGGTCGACGTGCTGATGCCCTTGATCATGATCTATGTCGATGCGATGACTGCGCTCGGGCAGGACGTGCTCAAAGAACTCTTCCGGGCGGGTTTCGACCCGACCGAGTCGGCGTTCATGGCCGATCTCGTCTCACTTGACGAGAGAGTCGTCGTTCAGATCGCGGAGGCCTTCACTCTCCTACAGACTGCCGGCTTGGCATCCGACGCACCCGACTCGGGGTCGGCTGCGATGCTGATCTACTCGGTCATCGTCGTTGCGGCGCTGATGTATGTGTCAATGCCGAAGGTCAGGGCCCCGGAGGTGGAGATGACGATCAGAAGTCAGCTGACGCTGGTATTTGACGGTCTCGGAGCCTAAGAAACCGGATCCGTCAACTCGAACCGATAGTCGCAGAGATCGCCGCCGGTTTCGATGCGGGTGGAGAGCGGCCACACAAAGTTCGTCCCGTCGGGGCCGTGGATCTGGATACCGCTGAAGATCGCCGCATCGGCCGGCATCGCATGCTCGGTCGCCCTCCATCCGTCCGTAAGTGAGAGGAGGATCTCTCGGAGGTCCTCCTCGATGGCGGTCACCGCCAGTCTCGTGAGATCGACGAGATCTGGGACGGTGCCGTATCCAACGAGCGGGAGGAGTCGGTGTTTGAGCAGACTCTGTTCGGTGTCGTAGCGATCGAACTCGACCGTGAGGACTCCCTGCTGGAGTTCGTTGCGAAAAGCCACGAGGGCGCCACACGCATCTGTCGGCTCCGGAATGCCGGGACGGTCGACGAGACCGATCGTCCCTGCGGCGTCTATAGCGATGTGTGCCGTCGCGTAGATGACGAAGCGCCGGCGACCGTTCTCTATCGGGGCGTGGTGGATAGCGGCGGCTAACCCTGTGCGGCCGGCCGTCACCATTCCGGCGAGTCCGGCGAAGCTGAACGCGGGTCCCCAGACTCGTTCGACGTCGGTGAAGAGAGGACGTGTGACTTCGTCACGGCACAGCGCCACACATGCAATGGTGTTGTCTTTCGTGAAGCCCTCATTCCTCAGGCGCGAGACCGTCTCTGCGATGAACTCCTCCTCGGGCAATGCACCGGGGAAGTGTCGATCGAGGGCCTGAACGAAACCCGGGTTCTCGGCCATGCTCATGAAAGGGCTCCGTCCTCGAGGGAAGTGACATTGGTGGATCGCATCCTATTGGGGTGGAAGGATCGGGTGGCCGCCCCGAACGCAGGTGGGTGTCGGTTGCCGCTATGGCGTCGAGGGAGGTGCTTCGGTCGCACCCGACGGGACGAGCCACTCGGTGAGGAGCGTGGCTACACCCTCGGCGTCGCCCAGGGAGAACTGGGGGACATCTGTGTCCCACTCTGCGTCGGTGACCAGGGCGAGCATCTCGTCGAACTCGCACAGCAGTTCACTGCTCCGCTCGGACCGATGCACTTCGATCTTGGGGAAGTCACCGCGTTTGTAGCCCTCGGTGAGGACGAGGTCGAATCCGGCGCAGTGCTTGGCGATCACCGCATCGAGATCCCTCGATCCTGACTCTCGGGAGAACGTCGCCACCTGGACCGGGGAGATGCCCAGCACGAGATCAGCGCCAGCCTCGGCGATGCGATGCGTGTCCTTGCCCGGGGTGTCGAACGAACTCGTGTGGTGGTGGTGCTTGACCACGGCCACGCTTAACCCGGCTGCCTTGAGCGCAGGGATCAACGACTCAAGGAAGGTCGTCTTGCCTGTCTTCGATCGAGCCACGACGGACACGGTCGGCGGATGATGTTGATGTCCGATGCTCATCGAGACAAGCCTATTCCCGGTTGCGGCCGTCGAAGGCGCTTGGGTTCGATCAAGCCGGCACGTGATCGAAGTGGTAGGCGACGAATTCGAAGTCGTCTGCTGGGTCTTCGAAGTAGTCGATGTGATCCGCCCGGAACTCGTCGGCGCTCTCGTTGGTCTCTCCACGCCAGAGACGTTCGGGGACGGCATCCCAACGACACAGCTCCATCGCTGTGATCCGGATGGTGCAGCGCTTCGTCAGCCCGAGGTCGTAGACGTCGTAGAACTCCCCGACCACAAGGGCGTGGTTGTACTCATCCTCGTCGACGTCGACCTCGCCGACTTCAACCACGCTCGCAGTCTTCTCGTCATTGATGATCTGCTCGACGAGACGGTCCGACACGAACTGGATTCGCCGGTGTTCTGCACTCATGGTTGGTCCTCCCGGATTCACTCCGACCGTAGCGCCATTCAGCGCACGTATCGACTTCGTGCTCTATTGGGCAAGGTGCGCTCGTCGTAGGGTGGGAGCGAACCGGATGAAGGTGAGTCCGCGATGACGAACGAGGAGCACGCCGCCTCGAGCACGAAACCCATCGCCCGTCGCGTCGGCTATGCGATTGCCGTTGGTGTGAACCTGGTGCTGCTGTTCGTCGTGAACAACCTGCTCGCGTGGGGGTGGATCCCGTTCCTCACCGACGACTTTGAGCGACTTCTGCCGATCGTGAGTTTCTCACTTGTTGTGGGAGCCGGGGTCAATTTCGCCTTCATCTTCTACAACGCACCGTGGTTCCGGTCGGTCGGAGAAATCGTGCAGAACGCCGTCAGCCTTCTCGTCATCATCGCCACGCTGAGGGTCTTCCCGTTCGACTTCTCGCCGTACAGCATCGACTGGGCGACGTTTGCTCGAACAGGGCTGATTCTGGTCGGTGTTGCGATCGGGATTGGGACGATCGTCGAGGTCGTGAAGCTAATTCGTGTGACGGTTACTGGAGACATCCAGGCTTCGAATCCGGGCTGATCACCGAGGTTCTGAGGACTCTTCCCTACCACACGATGCAATGGAGTTGCTCAACCGACTCGCCGACCAGCACCATCTCAACCACCGACTGGCATCCGACGGACGACTCGCATGGATGAGGCACGCAACATCCCGCAGCGCTGCCCCTGCAGCTACGACCGCCCTCATCGATTTCGTCAACGAACACGGCTCGGATCGCCTCGGCACATGCCGTGCCAACGCCTGTGTCGACGTCTACATTGACACCTCCGAGGGCCAGACCCGCTCCTACTGCTCGGACAAGTGCCACACCAGGGCGCGTGTTGCGCGCTGGCGAGCACGGCAGCGGCAGGCCCGGGTGAGGAGAACCGATGAGTGAGCGAAGGCTGCCGGGCGAGGATCCGTCCATGTATGTCGCCGCGGCTGTGTTCGATCTCGGCGGCGTGTTGATCGATTGGAACCCCGAGAACCTGTATCGGGAACTCATCCCCGATCCTGACGAGCGCCACGAGTTTCTCACGACGATCTGCACCCCAGCATGGAACGCCGAGATGGACGCAGGTCGGTCGGTCCGTGAGTCTGTGGCCGCTCTCGTGGACGCCCACCCCGATCACGCAACACAGATCGAGGCATGGTGGACACGCTGGCCCGAGATGCTCGACGGGGAGATCCTTGGGACTCGTCCACTCGTCGAATCCCTCGCACGAACCGGACGGCCCCTCTACGCCCTCACAAACTGGTCCGCCGAGACCTGGCCTCAGGGTGTCCAGCGCTACCCGTTCGTCGAAGAGCTCTTCGACGGCATCGTTGTCTCAGGACAAG
>CAZWDQ010000044.1:0-16038 GCA_964632475.1 uncultured Acidimicrobiaceae bacterium | reverse complement strand
TCGCTCGAATCGTGCCAATGTCGCTGGCGCCAATTCCCTGGCCATACGCCTCCCCGATTCGGACGGAGACGATAACAGCAGTTTGAAGGTTCGTGGCGCCTCATCCGTCGAGTGCCTCCGCGACAGTGGATCGGTCAACACCGCGAATGAGCACAGACTTCGACTGCGACGAGGATCCCTTCATGATCTCGACCTCTCCACCGACCAGACGCTCGAACAGATCGACGACCGCCCGATTCGCCCGCCCTCCCTCCGGCGGGGCTGAGACGCGAATCTTGATCACGTTGCCGTACCGGCCCTTGATCTCCGTCCTCGACGCTCCCGGCACCACGCGCACCCGCACAATGACGCCTTCGGGATGTTCGCTCACGGGTTCCACCGGGCAAACGTACGACATCGTGGCCCATAATCAACGAAACACGAGTGACGGCAGGGTTAGAATCTGCCAACGCGATGACGGGGACGTGCCTCCGGAGGTCACGTGGAGACAGCGATCCGACGCCGGTGAGAGGTCGGAGCCACGTGCCGGCGGACATCACCCCCGAGCTGTGGGAAGAGAGCCGGCCTCGCCGGTCGTAGAACCCGCCGGACGACTCCACCGTGACGGAGCCAACGAGCGGTCGATCCCCGGATCGACAAGCCGGGTGGTACCGCGGGCCACCTCGTCCCGGCGCCCCCATAAGCGCCGGAGGACCCGTGACCCATCAGAAACCAACACCCACCTTCGCCCGGGTAGCTCCGGGCGTCGACCTACCCGCACTCGACGAACGCGTCCTGGCGCTCTGGGACCGGATCGATGCGTTCCACAAGTCGATCGAGATGCGCCCTGCGGACTCCGAGTACACGTTCTACGACGGCCCTCCGTTCGCGACTGGGAGCCCCCACTACGGCCACATTCTCCAGGGCGTCGTCAAGGACATCGTTCCTCGCTACTGGACGATGCGCGGACACCGTGTTGAACGTCGCTTCGGTTGGGACACGCATGGGTTGCCCGTCGAGATGGAGGTTCAGAAGCGTCTCGGTGTCTCCGGGCCCCGCGAGATCGAGGAATTCGGTGTCGCTCGTTTCAACGAGGCTGCCCGCGATCTTGTGAACCAAACCACGACGGCGTTCTACGACGTCACACGGCGCATCGGACGCTGGGTAGATTTCGAAGACAACTACAAGACGATGGACATCGAGTTCATGGAATCGGTCTGGTGGGGCTTCAAGCAACTCTGGGACCGTGGCCTGATCTACAAGGCCTTCAAGGTTCTCCCCTACTCCTGGGGGGCAACGACCTCGCTCTCCAACTTCGAAGTCAATCTCGGCGGATACCGCGACGTCGAGGATCCGTCCGTGACGCTGCGTCTACGCATCACCGACGGCAACGACGTCGCATTCGCCGGCGACTACCTCCTCGTGTGGACCACAACACCGTGGACGCTCCCCGGCAACCTCGCGGTCGCCGTCGGAGAGGACATCGAGTACGTTCGCGTCGCCGACGAGGGAGAGCACTACTGGGTCGCTCGCGCACGCATCGGCAGCCTCTGGAATGACGAGACGCCGGAAATCGTCGGAACGGCGTCAGGCTCCGAACTCCTCGGCATCTCCTACGAGCCGCCCTTCCCTCACTTCGAGAGCGAACGGGAGAACGGTGCCTTTCGCGTCGTGGCGATGGATGAAGTCACGACCGAAGACGGAAGCGGTCTCGTTCATATCGCGCCCGCTTACGGTGAAGCGGACTTCTTCGCTCTCCAGAAGGCCAAGATCTCTGCCCTCGTCGATCCGATCGATCTCGAGGCGCGGTTCACCGACGAGGTTCCCGAGGTCGAGGGACTGCACGTCAAGGCCGCGGATCCCATCCTCATCGATCTCCTGAGGGACAGTGGCGTGCTCGTGCACGAGGGGAGGATCACCCACAGTTACCCGTTCTGCTGGAGGACCGACACTCCCCTGATCTACAAGGCGATTCCGAGTTGGTACGTCAACGTCGAGGTGATCAAGGATCGGATGGTCGAGTTGAACGACGAGATCCACTGGGTCCCCGACTACGTCGGTACCAAGAGATTCGGGAACTGGCTCGAAGGTGCGAGGGACTACGCGATCTCCCGAAACCGTTTCTGGGGCACGACGATCCCGATCTGGGAGTGCGACACGTGCGAAGAGACGGTGTGTCTGGGCTCGCGCGATGAACTCGAAGCGTTGAGCGGCGTGCGAACCGACGATCTCCACAAGCACATCCTCGACCCGATTACATGGTCGTGTGAGAAGTGCGATGGCACGATGACCCGTGTGCCCGAGGTGCTCGACACCTGGTTCGACTCCGGTTCCATGCCGTACGCGCAGGTCCACTACCCGTTCGAGAACAAGGAGCGGTTCGAACGCGGTTTCCCTGCGGACTTCATCGCCGAGGGCCTCGATCAGACCCGTGGATGGTTCTACACGCTCCTGATCCTGTCGACCGGCATCTTCGACAAGGCACCGTTCCAGAATTGCGTCGTTACCGGCATGGTTCTCGCAGAGGATGGTCGGAAGATGTCGAAGAGCCTCAAGAACTACCCGGATCCCTCGCATGTTCTCGACGAATTCGGTGCGGACGCTCTTCGTGCATATCTGATCAACTCCCCCGTCGTTCGAGCCGATCCGTTGCGGTTCTCAGGGGAAGGTGTGCGAGAGGTCGTGCGCACAGTCCTGCTTCCGTGGTGGAACGCCTTCTCGTTCTTCACCACCTACGCCGAGGCGGACGCGATCACCGCTGATGATCTTGCCGCGGCTCCACCCGTTGACGAACGACCGGAGATCGATCGATGGATCCTTTCGGTCCTCCAGACACTGATCGCGAGCGTCAATCACGAGATGGAGTCATATCGACTCTTCGCCGTCACACCGCCGATCATCGGTTTCGTCGAACACCTGACGAATTGGTACATCCGCAGATCCCGTCGGCGCTTCTGGTCCCACCGGGGAGGACGGGATGAGAACAGCAAGCTGGCCGCATTCGCCACGCTCCACGAGGTGCTCCTCACCTTTGCGACCGTCGCCGCTCCTGTGCTGCCGTTCATGGCGGAGGAGATGTACCAGCGCCTCGCCCGGCCGTCCCAGACGTCTGCTGCGCAGAGCGTCCACCTGCTCGACTACCCGGATGCCGACACAACGCTGATCGACACGGACCTCGAACTCGCGATGGCGGCCACGAGAACGGTCGTCAACTTGGGCCGTACGCTGAGAAAGCGGAACGACCTGCGGGTTCGCCAGCCACTGAATCTGGTAACGATCGTCGCTAGGGAAGCCCGGCTCCGTCGAGCGATCGAGGCGCATGCGGGCTTGATCGCCGAGGAGCTGAACGTTCGCACCGTGAAGCTCCACGACGACGAGGCGGATCTCGTCGAATTGTCAGCCAAGGCTGACTTCAAGCGACTCGGACCCCGGTTCGGGAAGGACACCAAGGCCGTTGCGGCGACCATCGCGAACCTGGATCACGATGCCGTCGCCGAACTCCTCGACAGTGGTGAGATCGAGATCGCAGGCGAGACACTCACCGCCGAGGACGTCGTCGTCCAGCGCAGTCCGCGGGAGGGGACGGTCGTGGCCACCGACGAGTCCATCACCGTCGCCCTCGATACCCAACTCACCGATGAGCTCCTTGTCGAAGGTGTTGCACGCGAGCTCGTCAACCGGGTCCAGATGCTTCGCCGTTCGGAGGGATTCGAAGTTGCGGATCGGATCCGGCTTGAGTGGGCTTCCGACGACCCCTCGATCATCCACGCATTCAACGTCCACGACCTGTTCATCGCGGGTGAGGTGCTGGCCCTCACAATAGAGAGGGTCGACTCGCTCACCGCCGAGCCCTCCACCGTCAACGATGCCGACGTCGCCATCAGCATCGAAGGAGCCTGAAGTGCGCGGACACCTAACAGATGAAGGCGAGCAGCAGGTTGACACCAATGATCAGGATGAGCGGCGACAGGTCGAGAGAAGCCCCTCCGATCCTGACCGGTGGGACGACGCTCCGAATCGGGCGCATGAGGGGTTCGATCGCCTTCGTCAGTCCTTCATAGAGGCGTCGGACGGGGTGATCGAATCCAAGGCGCCCGAATGAGATGACGTAGCTCAGAACGATCCACGCGATGATGACCCAGACGCCGAGTCGGAGAATGCCGCAAACGAGTGAAAGCACCGGTCAGGACGATCGATAGAGACCAAGCGTGGCGAGGCGGTCGAGCTCTTCGCCGCTCACCGAAACGCCGGCCGGGCTTACGAGGATGACACCCTGCGAGATCTTCGCCATCTTCCCATCGAGCGCGTAGGTGAGGCCCGAGGTGAAGTCCACAAGCCGGCGCACCATCTCTGGTTCCGTCGATCGCAGGTCAAGAACAAGCGCACGACCGGATCGGATCCCATCCGCCAACATCTGGGCGTCGGAGAAGTTACGTGCCACGATGACCTCAGTCACCCCAGGGTCGGAGAACGAGCGTGGCGGTGCTGGGTTCTGCCGGTTGCCCGGTCTCTCCGGCTGCACGTAGACGCCGGCCTCTGTGTGATCCCAGGTCGACTCCCTGCGATCTGATGAAGGCGGATCGATCCGACGTCCGGCAACGCTCCCCGGTGGGCGTGCCGAGATTACACGGGGCGGTTCCGCACCAGGGTCGCCGACGGGCGTCGCGACGCCAGGTTGTCCACCGTCGGCGGCATCGTCTTCGTCGACGAGCCCCAGGTAGAAGAGCGACTTCTGCCAGAACGTTGCCATAGTCAATCCTCGAGAGAGTGTCCGTTGATTCTGTCGTTCGCAGGTCCAAAGATAGCCCGTCCAACGCGAACGATGCTTGCACCCTCTTCGACGGCTACCTCGAAGTCGTCTGTCATCCCCATCGAGAGCTCGCAGGCCATCGGGTGCCCGACGACCAGGCTGTCCCGGAGTTCGCGGAGCGCGACGAACCAACGGCGCGCATCGTCGGAGACACGCACCCGCGGCGGGATGATCATCAATCCTCGGACGGAAACGCCTCCGTGGACAAGATGGTCGACAACACCGGGGACCTCGATCGGGGCGAAGCCGTGCTTCTGTGGCTCATCGCCGATGTTGACCTCGACCAGCACAGGTGGGGGCTCATCGAGGCGAGACCACGCATCGGCAAGGCTGAGGCGGTCGAGGGAATGGAGCAGTGTGATGGACGGGGCGATGGTCTTGATCGCCCGTCGCTGTACGTTCCCGACGAAGTGCCAAGCGATGTCCTCAGGAAGGTTCGCATCGATCCGCTTGCTGAGACCCTGTGGGCGATTCTCACCGAAGGCACGCTGCCCCGCGTCGTACAGATCCCGCACCTCCGTGGTCGATCGGCCCTTCGACACAGCGAGAAGCGTGACGCGATCGGGATCCCGACCCGAGCGCTTCGCTGCCGACGCGATCCGGGAGCGAACATCGGTCAGTCCTCTGGGAGCCATGCCACCGCCACCTGTCGTTTCGTCGTCGCGTCACGTCGATACGATCTCATCGCTGGTTCCGTGTAGGTGCAGATATCCGATCGCCAGACGTCGAGCCCTGACAACTGGGTCTCTGCCGCCGACCACAGATCAACGCTCGGAGTTCCGAAGGTGGTTCGTGATGCATGGTCGCCGAACGCAGTTCTGACCTCATCTCCGACCTCGTAGCAGCATGGCCCTATCGAGGGGCCGATCGCTGCCCTTCTGGGTGTATCCCCCAGTGCCTCCATCGCCTTGAGACCGGCTCGCACGATTCCGGCCGCCAGTCCTCGCCACCCGGCGTGCAGAATGGCAACCGATCGATCCCCCTCGACGATGATTGGCATGCAGTCTGCCGTCGCGACAGTGAGTGGCAGTCCCGGCCGATCGGTGATCAGGCCATCGGCAGAACCGGCGAGCCCCGCCTCGTCCACCGCGACGACCATCCCCCCGTGTACCTGCCGGACGAAGGCCCATTGGCGCTGGATTCCCAGCTCATCGGAGACGAAAGAACGGATTTCGGCGTCGTCCCGGCCGTTTCCGGACGCCGCGTCGCCGAAGGCTGCTCCACGGAATCCCGCGGGTCTGATCATCCCTGGACGAAGCCCGGGATCTCCATCTCATCGGTTCCGTCACCGTGACGGAGCACCGGATCCGAACTCGTCCTCACGATGGGAGTGCTGACCGTCGGAGCGGAGGAGAACGTACTCCTGTCTTGCTCTTTCTCGAATCCCGCAGCGATGACGGTCACCCGCATGTCTTCCCCGAGGGAATCATCGACGACCGCCCCGAAGATGATGTTCGCGTCACCGTCTGAGTGATCCGCAACGATCGATGCAGCCGTGGACACCTCATGCAGTGTCATCTCACGCGGACCGGCGATCGACAGCAGGACGCCGCGCGCTCCGTCCATCGACGTCTCGAGCAGGGGACTGGCGATCGCCTTCTCGGCTGCCTGCTGTGCCCGACTGTCGCCGGTCGACTGTCCGATCCCCATCACAGCGGATCCCGCCTCGGACATCACCGTCTTGACGTCGGCGAAGTCGACGTTGATGAGGCCCGGGGTCGTAATGAGGTCGGTGATCCCCTTGACGCCGTTCGTCAGAATCTCATCGGCCATCTTGAATGCATCGATGACGGGAGTCTGCTCGTCGGCGATCTCGAGGAGGCGCTCGTTCGGGATGATGATCAGGGTATCAACGGCCTGCTTGAGGGTCTGGATGCCTTGCTCGGCAGCTACCGAGCGACGGCGGCCCTCGAAGCCGAACGGGCGCGTGACGACGCCGACCGTGAGTGCGTCGAGGGACTTCGCTACTTCCGCCACAACGGGAGCAGCACCGGTCCCGGTACCTCCACCTTCGCCTGCCGTGATGAACACCATGTCGGCACCGGTCAGAGCGTCCTCGAGTTCGGCCCGATGTTCATCCGCTGCTTCCCGGCCAACCTCGGGATTCGCTCCCGCCCCAAGACCACGAGTTGATTCACGGCCGATGTCGAGCTTGAGGTCGGCATCAGACATGATGAGTGCCTGGGCATCGGTATTGACGGCGATGAACTCGACGCCACCCACCCCCGCTTCGATCATACGGTTCACGGCATTGACGCCGCCCCCGCCAACTCCAACCACTTTGATGACGGCCAGGTACGTGTGGGGTGAGAGTTTCGAGTCTGTCATGTGCTGGGCCTCCCGCGCAGGTGGAACAAGGTTAGTCCGATGGTTGAGACTCTTCTAGTGTCTCCGTCTCACCGTCAAGTTGAGACTGAGGTGGAGCGACGGCGGGCCGAGACGGAGCGGTCACATCGATCCGGCTCCCGCTCTCGATTCCCGTACCGATCAGAGCCGTGACAGCCGTCGCTTTCGCCGCCATGTCAGTGGGTCGACCGATCAGAATGATGATGCTTTCCACTTCTGCTGCTACGACGCCATCGGCAACAACAACCTCCGTCGAACGGCGCAGCGCAGGCGGAAGCGCTGAGACGAATTCGATCGCGCCCAACGTCGCCTTGTCGGAGACTCGAGCGCCGACGCGCGCCGCCATTGCGAGATCGGTGATGACGAGCGGCGGGATCGTTCCGCTGTTCGACTCTTCGACCAGCACCCCATCGGCCGCCGCCTGGAATGCCGTTCCGTCCACGGTGATCGCAGTAACCGGCACCCGCTCGACGACGTGGATCTCCAGGCTACCGGGCCACGATACGACCACATCGGCTTGTGCGATCCAGGGGTTGTCGAGCAGTGTGGCTTCGACGGCCCCGGCATTCACGGACATCGTCGGGATGCCGGATTCGACGTCGAGACCACTCGCTATAGCAGCCGGATCGGTGCGCTGTGCTCCCGTGACCGTAACCGAGCGAATCGAGAGGAGGGGCGAGTTCACGAGCCAGACCGTCGCGCCGGCCGCGGCTGCGATGACAACGACCCAGATCAGCCACTTGAGACGCCCACGGGCTCGATCTTCAGTCACCTGCTGTCGCCGCTCGGCGATTCGGTGATCCATCGTGTTCATCCGGTCGTCTCCATTCCCAACAGCTCGTCTCCGGTTTGCTCGAACACGCCGGCGAACTGGATCTCCGGCGTGAGCCAGACTCCGGTGGATTCACCGACTCGTCGCCGTACGGCCCAGACGAGATCCCATACGTTCTGTGCTGTGGCATATTCGTCGGCGACCAGGAAATTGGCGTGCATTTCCGACACCGCGACACCACCGCGTCGATATCCCTTGAGTCCGAGGTCGTCGATCAGCCGCCCCGCCGCGTCGCCGGGCGGGTTCTTGAACACCGATCCTGCGTTGAACGTCCCGCCGGGCTGGTGTTCCTTCCTCCAGCGGGTGAGCTCGCGGATCCGCGCCTCTGCGGTGCTGCTTTCGCACGGCTCGGTGAAGAATCGCGCAGACACGACGATCTCGTTCGGGCCTATGTTCGAGTGCCGATAGGCGAAGTCGAGTGCCTCCGCCGATCTGTCGTGTTGTTCTCCCGTGCTGCGGTCGACGATCCTTGCGCTGATCAGCCGCGTCGCGGTGTCGCTTCCATGGCCGCCTGCGTTCATCTTCACGGCACCACCGACCGTGCCCGGTATCCCTGCGTAGAACTCAAGCCCGCAGCGTCCGGCATCTGCGCCCGTCCTCGCGACCCGTGGCAGCGGCGCTGCTCCGCCGGCCTTGACAACACCATCCGGCTCCACGCAGACCCGAAGAAACTCGCCGGAGAGACGGATCACCAATCCGCCATACCCGGCATCCGAGACGAGGAGGTTGCTCCCTCGACCGAGCATCAACACATCGGATTCGTCAGGAGCGGCAGCCAGAACGTCGACAAGATGGTGTTCATCTTCGGCTTCGACGTACCAGTCCGCTGGTCCACCGAGCTTGTACGTCGTCATCGGTGCGAGAACAACGCAGTCGCGCACTCCGCGTATCGACGACAGTCGACTGCTCACGATCCGTCCCCGATCTGTTCCGCGATCCGATCCCACATCGATGCGACATCTCCCGCACCCATCAGGATCACGGTGTCACCGGACTCGAGTCCGCCCGCGAGATGATCGGGCACATCGGAGAGCCGCTCGATGTACGTGACATGACCCCCGCTCGCCCGAACCGCCTCGTCGACCAGCCGGCCGGTGACACCGGGCTGTGGACGTTCGCCCGCGCTGTAGACGTCGGTGACGATGATCCGATCCGCTTCGGCCAGGGGGGCACCAAAGGCTGGAGCAAGCGCCGCCGTGCGTGTGTACCTGTGGGGCTGGAAGACGACCCAGAGGCGCCCAGCAGTCATCGTGCGGGCTGCGGCGATCGTCGATCTCACCTCGGTCGGATGATGTGCGTAGTCGTCGATGATCGACACGCCGCCGATCACCATCTTGACCTCGAACCTTCTGCGCACGCCGCCGGAGGTCGCGACTCCTTCGATCGCGCAGTCGAGGTCAAAGCCGAGTTCGCCGAGAAGCGCCAGCACGCCCGCCGCGTTCCTGATGACATGCATGCCGGGCTGCTTGAGTCGAACTCGCCGGGTCCGACCGTGGCCGGTGAGCGAGAACGAGGGCTCGGCGTCGAGGGCGACATCGTCGATCCTCCATGCAGCATCGTCGCTGGTGCCGTATCCAGTCACCGCTGAGCGCTCCGCCAGGCGTCGAACACCCGGGTCATCGATGCAGCCCACCACTGGGCCGTCGACCCGGCTTGACACCTGAGCGAACGCCTCCTCGAGGGCTGTGACGGTGCGGTAGTAGTCGAGATGGTCGGCTTCGATGTTGGTAACTCCGAGTCCGTCGAGTTCGAGGAGCCGGAACGTTCCGAATGCCTCGTCCGCCTCGAGGATCAGGAGATCGGGATCACCAAGATGGGCACCAGTGTTCAGATCGGCGATCTCTCCACCCACGATGAAGGAGGGGTCCCTGCCGCAGGCACGCAGAGCGGCCACGGCCATGGCAGTGCTCGACGTCTTGCCGTGTGTCCCGGAGAGCCCGACGGTGGGATATGCGGCGGTGACACCGCGGAGCAGTGCCGGTCTTCTGGCCGTCGCCACTCCTGCGTGACGTGCCGCTTCGAGTTCTGGGTCGTGATCGGGGACTGCTGATGAGGCGACAACGATGTCCACGTCTGTCATTCGATCCGGCCGATGGCCGATCCATGTCTCGACCCCCACGCCTGAGAGGGCATCGATGACTGAAGACGGTTTGACGTCCGAGCCAGTGACTCGAACCCCTCGTTGGGCGAGCAGTTTGGCGAGTCCGGACATACCGGAGCCGCCGACACCGATCATGTGAACGGAGTCGATCTCATCCAGTGCAACGGTGGGTGGTTCAAACACCGACGACCTCCTTGAGGATGGCCGCGACACGGCGCGCAGCATCCGGTTTCGCGACCGATCGCGCTCCTTCGCTCATGGCCTCAAGCCGTTCGGGATCAACAACGAGATTCGCCAGGACTCCTGGGACGTCGGCAATCCGTTCTTGATCGATAATCAATGCTCCCCCAGCTCGCTCGAGATCTCGTGCGTTCAATGCCTGGTACCCCTTCCCCGCGGGAAGCGGGACGACGACTGACGGCGTCGAGGTCGCCGCGAGTTCGCTGACAGTCATCGCTCCGGCTCTGGAGAGAACAAGATCCGACGCTGCGAAGAACTTCGGCATATCCGATTCGAACGGGACCGTTGTCCAGTTCGGATTGGAACGAGCTGCATCCGAGACGGATTCGTAGTGATCGGCACCCGTGAGATGCAGTACCGACACCATCTCACCGATGGTCGTGGCGAACTCGGCCGCTGCCTCGTTGAGAGCCCCGGCACCCTGGCTGCCGCCGAACACGCCGACAACGGGTACGTCGGGAGCGAGTCCGTAGTGCAGGAGCGCTCCGGCTCTGATGTCATCTCGGTCGTAGTTCTCGAACGCTGAGGAGAGCGGATTGCCGACGATCTCGGCCGCCTTGAGCCGATCGAGAGCAGGAGCGAATGCAGCAAGCGTCCTCGTTGCTCGCCTTGCCACATACCGGTTCGCGAGGCCGGGGACGGCGTTCTGCTCATGAATCACGTACGGCATCTCGACGCGGCGGGCACCGAGTGCGGCGGGAACGCTCACGTATCCGCCGAAGACCGTGAGAACACCGGGTGACCGCGCGGCGAGGGTCTCTGCTACGTCGGAAGTCGCTCGACGGACGATCGCCGGCAGTTTGAGATTGTCGGTCGTCAGAGATCGGCTGAGGCCTCGCACCTCGAGTTGCACGAACTCGAATCCCGCTTCCGGCACGATCCGTGTCTCGAGTCGATCGCCTCCGAAGAACACGATTTCGGAAGCCGGCACGCCCGACTCGACCAGCGCCCCTGCGACGGCCAGAGCCGGATAGATGTGACCACCCGTGCCTGCTGCAGCGAATGCGAACGTCATTGTGTCGCCGGCTCGGGCGCTCTCGTCTGGGAGATGTTCACCAGAACCCCTACCGCAGCGAGGCTCACGATCATGGCGTTGCCACCTGAGGAGACAAACGGGAGTGGCACGCCTGTGATCGGAAGCACCGCCACGACGCCCCCGACGTTGACCAGAGCCTGGAAGGTGAGCCAGGAGACGATGCCCACTGCCACGAGCCGACCGAACATGTCCGGTGCGGTCAACGCGATCCTGACGCCGACGGCAGCGAAGAACGCGAAGAGCACGATGACCAGCGAGGCCCCGGCGAAGCCCGTCTCCTCACCGATGATCGCGAAGATGAAGTCCGTGTGCGCATTCGGCAGGAAAGACCATCGCGCACGACTCGCCCCAAGGCCGACCCCGAACCAGCCTCCCGACCCGAGTGCGACCAGGCTCTGGACGGCCTGATGACCGGTACCGAGCGGGTCTGCGAACGGGTCGAGGAATCCGGTGATCCGCGCCCTCCGGTAGTCAATCGCGAACGCCCCGAAGACGGCGAAGATCGCCGAGATTCCTCCGAGTCCAACGATGAAGCCGAGAGGAGCGGCCGAAGCGATAAACATCGCGAACGCAGAGGCCCCGATCAGAAGCATGGTTCCGAAATCGGGCTGCAGCAGGAGCAGAGTCGACACGACCCCCAGAATCGCGATCACCGGAAGAAGGAAGTGAGGGAGTTGTCGCAGGAGGCGGTCCTTCCTGGCGAGGACAGCGGCGAGAAGGATCACGGTCGCGATCTTGGCGAACTCCGAAGCCTGGATCGTCAGTGGTCCGACCTCGATCCAACGCCTTGCTCCGCCGCGTACGGAACCGAACACGAGCGTGGCGACGAGGCCCGCGACAGCGACGATGAAGATGGGCATGGCGAACCGGCGGTAGAGGCGATACGGGATCTTGGAGAACACAACGAGGGCGGCGAGCCCCAGACCAACCCACATGATCTGCCGCTTGATGTAGAAGAGGTGATCACCTGTTTCGCGAATCGAGATAACGGATGATGCGGACAGCATCGCGCCAAGACCGACGATGAGCAACATGACGACGGGAACAACAAGGAGAACTGTTCGACGATCACTGAGATGAAGGGAACGAGCGACCCGTCGATCTCGGATCTCTTCTCGAACCGATGCGCGAGAGTCAGCGTCCTCCAGGATCGTGGGAGACAGGGCGGGTTCGGTCATGCGCGTAGCATGGTCGAAAGGTGTCCTCGCACCCGTCATTTCGCCGCCTCCAGGGCAGCGACGAGTTCAGCGAATCGCTCTCCCCTCAGGGCATAGGAGTCGAACTCGTCGAAGCTCGCACACCCGGGAGCGAGGAGGACTGTGTCACCCGGAACGGCGAGCCGGCCTGCTGCTTCGACGGCAGCCGCGAGGTCGTCCACCACGGTTACGGGCGTTCCCATCCCTGCGGCGATGGACGGCGCAGCTTCTCCGAATGCGATGACATGGTCGACCGATTCGGGTGCGATCGTTGAGAGGTCCAGGTCCTTGTTGCGGCCTCCGGCCAGGAGCACCACGCTCTCGTATGCCTGGGCTGCGGCACGGGCGGCGTGCGGATTGGTCGCCTTGGAGTCGTCAATCCAGGTGATGCCTCGATCGGTTCCGACGGTTCGGCGTCGATGCGGGCCTGGGCTGAAGTCGGCAAGGGCCGCTGCAATGCCTGCATCGGTGGCGCCAACGGAAGCTGCGATCACAGCTGCGATTCCTAGATCTGTCAGCCATGACGGGTCGGTCGTCGGAACTGCGAACCGTCTCTCCCCCACCTGGAGCGATCCGTTGACTGGACCGACTCCGTCCCTCGAAGCTGCTGTTCCGCTCACCCCGATCGTTCGGCATCGGGCCGACGCTGCGATCTCGGTAGCTCCTGGGTCGTCGGCGCCATAGACGACGACGTCACTCGGCGTCATGTTCTCGACAATCCTGGCTTTGGCGGATCCGTACGCCGAGACCGAGCCGTGCCAGTCGAGGTGATCGGCGGCCACGTTGACGATCCCCGCTGCGACCGGATGGAACCGATCGATGAAGCGGAGTTGGAAGCTCGAAGCCTCGAGCACCACGACAACGGACGGGTCGTCGATGAGATCCGAAACGGGTGTTCCGATGTTCCCGGCGGACACTGCCGGGACACCGCTCGCGACCAACATGTCGGTGATCGTGCTCGTCACGGTCGTCTTGCCGTTCGTGCCGGTCACAGCGACATATGGGGCCTTCATGTGGCGGATTCCGAACTCGAGTTCGCTAATGACTTCGATTCCCGCGTCAAGCGCACGCTGGATCGGTTCGGAATGCTCGGGGAAGCCCGGTGATGCCACCACGAGGTCAACATCATTGAGAAGACGATCCGCCCACGATCCGGAGTGCACTGCATAGCCCATCTCACGGAGCGGAATCGTGGCCTTCGACGAGCGATCGTAGATCGACACCTCACGACCAAGACGCGCCGCTAGGCCGGCCGCGGCCGCACCGCTCACGGCCGCACCGAGAATCAGTGTCCTCACGGTGCACCAACCTGTGTGATTGTCACGAAGTCGGCATAGAACACCCCGACACCGAGAGCGACCGCTATCCCGGCAAGGATCCAGAATCGAATGATCACCGTCGTCTCGGGCCAGCCCTTCAACTCGAAGTGGTGGTGGATGGGCGCCATCCGGAGGATGCGACGTCCGAACACACGGAATGTGAAGACCTGTCCGATCACCGAGAGCGTCTCTACGACGTAGAGCCCACCGAGGAGAACGAGCAGAAACTGCGTATTGGTGAGGAGTGCGAGGGCGGCGAGCGCCCCTCCGAGGGCCTGCGATCCGGTGTCTCCCATGAAGATCTTCGCCGGCGCCGCGTTCCACCAGAGGAATCCGAGAGCGGCGCCAACCACGGCGGCAGCCACTGTCGCAAGGTCGAGCGCCCCGTTCAGGGTGACGAAGTACTCACCGATGTTCCTCCACTGCCAGAAGGCGATCAGAACGTACGCTCCCGCCACGAGAGAAACCGATCCGGCAACCAGGCCATCGAGGCCGTCGGTCAGATTCACGGCATTCGCCGCAGCGGTGAGCATGAACAGAACAAGAACGAAATAGAGGATCGGCCCGAGATCGATACCAACCGGCCGAACGAACGAGAGTTCTGTGGAGAGACCGATAGACACCGACCACCAGGCGAAGATCGCAGCCACGACGAGCTGACCGAGGAACTTCCATCGCTTCGACAGGCCCTGGTTGTGCTTCCTCGCATACTTCGTGAAGTCGTCGAGGAATCCGATCACGCCCATGCCGGTGAAGGCGAACAAGGCAAGGAGTCCCTCGGGAGCGAACACACTCATGCTGAACTCGAGACCCTTCCCAACGGTCAGGACGCTGAAGTGGGCCAGCACGTACCCGAGGACGGTTCCGAGGATCAGAACCACACCACCCATCGTTGGTGTCCCCCGCTTGTGCATATGGCCCTGCACGTCCTCCTGGATGAACTGACCGATGCTGCGTCGTCGGAGGATCCGGATCGCAATCGGTGTGACAAAGATGGTGAACGCGAATGCAACGGAAGCGGCGATGAGGATTTGGATCATGAGGAGGCGACCTCGGCGAGTCTCTCGGCGATGGCTTCGAGTCCCACCGATCGCGATCCCTTCACAAGGACAACATCGCCGTCACGAAGCAGACTGAGGATATGGTCGAACGCCAACGAGGCGTCCGGGAAATTCCTCCCACCCGCTGCGATCGCAAGGCCGTGATCCGGTCCGACCGTTGTGACACTCTCGAAGCCGAGATCGGCGGCGAGGAGACCGATACGCTCGTGTTCTTCCATCGTGATCGATCCGAGTTCTGCCATCTCGCCAAGAATGGCGTAGGACCGGCCCGGCATGGCTGCAATCGTCCGAAGAGCAGCCTCCATCGATGTCGGATTGGCGTTGTAAGCGTCGTTGACGACGGTGAAGCATCCGGGCCTCACGTCCATGCGCCATGGCGATGCGACAGCGGTCGACATCCCCGACGCTGCCGTCTCCGGTTCGATCCCTATCGCAGTTGCGGCGGCGAAGGCCGCTGCAGCGTTGAGCGCATTGTGTGGGCCCGCCATCGCGAGCGTGATCGCAAGCACCTGTCCGCATGATCGAAGGTCGAAGGAGGGGCGACCTTCATCGTCGGTCGTAAGATTGGTGATCCGTACCAACGCCGTGGAACTCTCCCCGAAGGTGATCGTCGGACCGGGGTGATCCCGCTGGAGTCGTGCCTCGTTGTCGGGCAGCACGGCGGTGGCGCCTTCGGCGAGACCTTCAACAAGTTCCCATTTCCCGTCAGCGACAGCATCGAGTGAACCGAACGTCTCGAAGTGGACGACGCCAAGATTGGTGATGACGGCGACTGAAGGAAGGATGGCGGGCATGAGCCACTTGATGTGACCGATCCCCCGCGATCCCACCTCGATGACCAAGGCGGTGGCGTCGTCCGGTGTCGTGAGCACGGTGAGGGGGACGCCGATTTCGTTGTTGTAGGAACGCGTCGATGCCCACGAGCCGGGTATCGCCGCAGCGAGGAGATCCTTGGTCGACGTCTTCCCGGTCGATCCGGTGATGGAGACGACCGGCATGGTGAGCTCGCTTCTGCGGTGAGCGGCGAGATCACGCAGGGCGGTCGTCGTGTCTTCGACGTCGATGCGCGGCACGAGGTTTGGACGGCTCCCCCGTTCGACGAGCGCTGCAACGGCGCC
>CAZWDQ010000043.1:7030-16108 GCA_964632475.1 uncultured Acidimicrobiaceae bacterium | reverse complement strand
GTTGCGATACTGATCTACTGATCTACTTGCTACCCCCGGCCCTTCTAGGCTGACACTCCTGTGGCCCCACTGATTCACGCGAGCGGATTGACGAAGCGGTTCGGTGAATTCACCGCCGTTGACGGCATCGATTTCTCGGTGGACCAAGGCGAATCGTTCGGGTTTCTCGGTCCGAACGGCGCCGGGAAGACGTCGACGATGCGGATGATCGGTGCGGTCAGTCCGATCACGGCGGGGACCCTCTCCGTTCTTGGTCTGGACCCTGAACAGCAGGGACCGCAGCTTCGGTCGCGGCTCGGTGTTGTCCCGCAAGAAGACAACCTCGACCAGGAGCTGACCGTCTACGACAATCTGATGATGTACGGGCGGTACTTCGATCTGCCGCGTGCCGTGATACGGGAACGGATCGACGAACTCCTCGAATTCGTTCAGCTCACCGAGAAGCGCAAGTCGAAGGTTGACGCCCTGTCGGGTGGGATGAAGCGCCGCCTCACCATCGCGAGAGGCCTCATCAACGAACCCGATCTACTCATCCTGGATGAGCCGACGACCGGGCTCGATCCGCAGGCACGACACGTCCTCTGGGACCGCCTCTACCGGCTCAAGCAGCAAGGTGTCACGCTGATCATCACGACGCATTACATGGACGAAGCAGAGCAACTCTGCGACCGCCTCGTCGTCATGGACAAGGCGAAGATCGTCGCAGAAGGCTCGCCCCGTTCGCTCATCGAGCAATACGCCCCTCGCGAGGTCGTCGAAGTGCGCTTCCCCGCCGGCGTGCTCGACGACGTCTCCGATCGGATCGAAGATCTCGCTCCCCGCAGCGAGGTTCTGGCTGATCGCGCCCTGCTGTACACCGATGACGCCGAAGAGACGATCGCTGGCATCGCAGCCGCAGGTCTCGAGCCCGAGACGATCCTGGCCAGAAGATCCTCCCTCGAAGACGTGTTCCTGCGCCTCACCGGCCGTTCCCTCATCGATTGATGGCGACGCCTCTTCCACTCCGAGTCTTCGAGTCCGAAGCCAGGGTGTATCGCCGCACCTGGCGTGGCTCGATGATCTCGAGCTTCCTCAACCCGGTCCTGTACCTGGCTGCGATGGGCGTCGGACTCGGCTCCCTCGTCGACGAGAACCTCCCGGGTGGCGTTGAGGGCGTCTCCTACCTCACGTTCCTCGCTCCAGGTCTCCTCGTCGCCAACGCCATGCAAACGGGGGCAGGAGAAGGCGCCTGGAAAGTCATGGCCGGCATCAAATGGGTCAAGACCTATCACGCCAAACTGGCGACACCGATCGGGATCCCGAGCCTGGTCGCCGGGCACATGCTGTGGTCCGGGGCACGGGTGTTGATGGTCTCGGTCATCTTCGCCGTCGTCATGTCTGCTTTCCGGGTCGCCCCGCTCATCCAGTCCCTCCTCGCAGTAGGACCGGCTCTCCTCGTCGGACTCGCCATGGCAGCCGCAACAACCTCGTTCACTGCGAGGCTTGAAGAGCCCACCGGACTCCCGCTCTACTTCCGTTTCGTCGTCATACCGATGTTCCTGTTCTCGGGCGCCTTCTTCCCTGTCACCCAGCTCCCCAGTTGGCTCCAACCGATAGCTCTTGCCACACCGATGTTCCACGGTGTCGAACTGAGTCGAGCAATCGTCGTGGGGACCGACCCGGCCGTCGCGTGGTGGATCAGCGTGCTGTATCTCGTGGCATGGATCGCTGTCGGCACGGCCCTCGCAGTCGGTCCGTTCCGGAAGCGCTTGACACCATGACAACCGGCAATCTCATCGCAAGAGTCGTGCCGCCGCTCCCACGCCGGTGGAGGGGTCGCTACCTCGTGGAACGCAACCTCCTCTCCACCAAGTCGTTCTGGCCGGTCTTCCTCTCGGGATTCTTCGAACCCGTCTTCTACCTCTTCGCCATCGGTATCGGCATCGGACAGCTCGCGGGCGACGTTGAAGTCGCGGGCATCCCCGTCGAGTACACAGCCTTCGTCGCGCCCGCCATGCTTGCCGCATCGGCGATGAACGGCGCCGTCTTCGAGTCGACCAACCTCTTCTTCAAGCTCCGCTACGGCAAGATCTACGACGGGGTCCTGGCAACACCGCTCGAAGCCAAGGACGTCGCGACGGGAGAGATAGCCTGGGCGCTCGGCCGGGGAGCGCTCTACTCAGCAGCATTCCTCGCCGTCATGGCAGTCATGGGGCTCGTCCACTCCCCGTACGGCGTACTCGCCTTCCCCGCTGCGATCCTCATCGGATTTGCCTTCGGCGCCGTCGGGACAGCCGCAACCACCTATATGAGAACCTGGCAAGACCTCGATCTGGTCACGCTCGTCACGCTCCCACTGTTCCTCTTCTCCGCGACGTTCTACCCGATCGACGTGTATCCGGAGTTCATCCAGATCGTCACGTGGATCTCACCTCTCTATCACGGCGTCATCTTGATCCGTGGTCTCACGCTCGGGATCCTTGAGTGGACGATGCTCGTCAACGTCGCCTATCTCACAGCCATGGGGGCAGTGGGCTCATGGGTCACTGGACGTCGCATCGGACAACTCCTCCTGAAATAGCCAATCGACGAAACCCGTTCCACAAGGAACAGGCCATTGATACGCTCAGCCCCGAGCAACGAAGGAGATCACCGTGTCCACCAGAACGTTGAGCGTCCCCGAAATCTCGTGCGGACACTGCAAATCGTCGATCGAAGGCGCAGTGTCGCCCCTCGACGGAGTTGACAAGGTCGTGGTGCACATTGAGGCACGCACGGTCGACCTCGATTACGACGGGTCTGACGCCACTTTCGATGCCATCGTGGCCGCCATCGAAGAACAGGGCTACGAAGTTCCGAACGAGAGCTGAGTCCACTCCGTCAATCGCGAACGGAGCCTGACGATGACCGATACCCAATCGATCACATTCGACGTCGAAGGCATGACGTGTGCCTCTTGCGCGTTGCGGATCGAGCGCGTCCTCGGCAAACAGGACGGCGTCGAAACGGCGATCGTCAACTATGCGGGTCATGAGGCCCGGGCTGAGGTCGGACCCGACGTCGACGTGGAGGCTCTCAGGGCAGCCGTATCGAGAATCGGATATGAGATCGATCCCGTCATCGCCGGCGAGGAACGCGTCAGCGTCACTGAGCGCTACGACGAAGAGGCCCTCTATCAACGCAGGAACCTGATCGGCGCGGCCTCTCTCACCGTCCCCGTGTTCCTGCTCGCCATGCTCGGCCCGGACGAGACATGGAACTTCGCTCTCCAGGCACTCCTCACCACCGCCGTGGTCTTCGGATTCGGCTGGCAGTTCCACAAGGCAGCCTGGAAACAGGTCACGTCGATGAGTCCGGCCATGGACACGCTCGTGTCGGTGGGAACGCTGACAGCGTGGGGCTACTCACTGTTCGCCATGGTCGACGGCTCCCCCGTCTTCTTCGACACGGCAGCGATGATCACCACGCTGATCCTTCTCGGTCGCTTCTTCGAGGCACGTGCGAAGGGGCGCGCTTCTCGCGCTATCACCAAGCTCCTCGAGTTGGGTGCCAAGCAAGCAAGGGTTGTCCGGGACGGTTCCGAGATGATGGTCGACGTCGGAGACGTCTTCGTCGGAGACACCGTCGTCGTGCTACCCGGTGAGAAGATTCCGTCGGACGGCAGGATCACGGCCGGGTCGTCGAGTGTCGACGAGTCGATGCTGACGGGTGAGTCGATGCCTGTCGACAAGGTCGCGGGAGATGACGTATTCGGGGCAACGATCAACCAGCAGGGCCGTCTGGAGATCGGTGTTCTCAAGGTCGGCGACACCACGGCCCTGGCACAGATCGTCCGACTGGTCGAAGATGCACAAGCGACGAAGGCCCCGGTGCAACGCCTCGCCGACCGCGTATCCGCCGTCTTCGTCCCGACCATTCTCGTCATCGCGGCAGCCGTCTTCGTCGTGTGGATGGCCGTCAGCGGTGGAGACGTGGCTGTGGCACTCCGAAACGCCGTTGCGGTGCTGATCATCGCGTGTCCGTGCGCCATGGGTCTCGCAACCCCGACCGCGATCATGGTCGGCTCGGGGCGTGGGGCCGAACTCGGGGTTCTCTTCAAGAACGCCGAGGTCTTCGAACGGGCACGCTCCGTCGATATCGTCGTCTTCGACAAGACCGGAACACTCACCCGCGGCGCGATGACCCTCACCGATGTTGTCACCGATGGCGACGAGACGCACTTTCTGACCCTCGCAGGATCGGTCGAAGCGGCCAGCGAGCACCCGATTGGCAAGGCCGTCGCCCTCGGTGCCGAGGAACGCGACGTCGATCTCTCCACCCCGACGAACTTCACAGCTCTGCGGGGCCAGGGCGTCGTCGGCACGGTCGGAGAAGTCGATGTGACCGTTGGGAAGGCCAAGCTGATGGCTGAGCGGGGAATTCAGATCCCGAACCGCTACTCCGAAGCCATGGAGCGGATAGAGATCGCGGGGAACACGGCGTTCCTAGTCGGATGGGACGGGACCGTGCAAGGAACGATCGGCGTCGCCGATACCGTCAGGGCATCGTCGGCAGAAGCTGTCTCCAGGCTCAGAGCCATGGACGTCGACGTGATCATGCTCACCGGGGATAACCGCCGTACTGCAGAGACGATCGCTGCCGAGATCGGGATCGATCGCGTGATCGCCGAAGTGCTCCCTGGAGACAAGGCGGAAGAGATTCGACGTCTCCAACATGAGGGGAGGTCGGTCGGGTTCGTGGGTGACGGCATCAACGACGCTCCGGCACTCACCCAGGCCGATCTCGGCATGGCGATCGGGTCAGGAACCGACGTTGCTATCGAGGCCGGCGACGTCGTTCTGATGAGCGGCGATCCAATGCTTGCCGTTACGTCGCTCCGGCTCGCCCGAAGGACATTCTCCACGATCAAACAGAACCTCTTCTGGGCCTTCGGCTACAACACAGCGGCAATCCCGCTCGCAGCACTCGGGTTCCTGAACCCGATGATCGCGGCAGGCGCCATGGCCTTCTCCTCGGTCTCGGTCGTCACGAACTCTCTCCGTCTCCGTCGTTTCAGTCGGAATTGACGGGCATCGATTGATCCTCTGCAGTTCTTGCCATCCATGAACATCACGGCCATCCCCACTCCCGGCCTGGGAGACTCCACGTACGTCTTCGAGCACGATGGCATCGGCTTGATCGTCGATCCGCAACGCGACATCGACCGGTTCGTCCAGGCTGCCGCCCATCTCGACACCCGATTCGTGCTCGAGACTCACCTCCACAACGACTACGTGTCGGGGGGAAGGGCCGTCGCCGCAACGACCGGTGCCGAACTCGTCATCCCGGCATCCGCCGGTGTCGCGTTCAGCCATCGCCCAGCGTTCCACCATGAGGATCTCGACGGTGGCGCGTTCACGGTTCGTCCGATCCATACGCCGGGTCACACCCCGGAACACGTGAGCTACGTCGTGCTCGTCGACGGTGAAGCCGTCGCTCTGTTCTCTGGGGGAAGTCTCCTCGTTGGATCGTCTGGCCGCACTGACCTTCTCGGCGTCGAACGTGCCGATCAACTCGCTCGACTCCAATACGGGTCGGTCACTCGCCTTGCAGCGCTGCCCGACCATGTTGGCCTCTATCCGACACACGGAGCTGGGTCCTTCTGCACCGCATCGGTTGCAGAGTCCACGACGTCGTCGATCGGTTCCGAGAAGCTGTCGAATCCTGTGCTCGGACACACCACGGAAGACTCCTTCGTCATCGGGGCACTCTCTGATCTTCAGCCATACCCCGACTACTACGCACAGATGGGTCCGATCAACCTCGCCGGGCCAGAACCGCTCCCAACGACTCCGGTTCCGTCCCTCAGCGCCGATCAGATACCCGAAGATGCGCACGTGCTCGATATTCGACCCCACGCCGACTACGCCGCCGGTCATCTGGCAGGCTCATACGGACTCGAACTCGAGGATCAGACGGGTGTGTGGGCCGGGTGGCTCGTTCCATTCAATGAGCCGATCGTGCTGGTGGCCAACGATGATCAGGACGTGGGACGGGCGGTGATTCAACTCGCTCGCATCGGTTACGACGACCTGGTCGGTGTGGTCAACGATCTCTCCGATCGCGACGATCTCAGGAGCTACGTCCTTGCACCGATCGCCGCGTTCATGACTGAGATTCGCCGCGGTTCGCCCCAGATCCTCGACGTTCGAGCACCCGATGAGTGGGAGGCCGGCTCGATCCCGAACTCGATCCACACCTATGTTCCCGACCTTCGCGATGGGCTTCCGGGGACACTCGACCCGGAGCGGCCGGTGTGGGTCATCTGCGGAGGCGGCTACCGGTCGGAGATGGCCGTGCGCTACCTCGAGGCAGCAGGATTCCAGCCCGTCGTCGTGGTCGGCGGAGGGGTCGTGGACGTTCTGGCTTCACTCGCTCGGTGAGCGGACATCGCTCTACGAACTGCGGGCTGCTGCGATCTCTTCGACGACCAAATCTGCCACTTGTTCGACCGCCGCGGCGACTTCCGTGGTCAGGGTGACACCCGCTTCGACTCTGTCGATCTCGATTCCGAAGACGATCAGTTCGTCCGGCAACATGTCGACGGCATCACCCAGCTCGACAGCTTCGACGACACCAATGAGGTGTGTCGAAGCCGAGCGCCATGTCGACGGGAAGCCTGCCTTCCCGTCGATGCGGTGAACCGCGCCGGGAACGCCACCTGAGACCACGGCGTCGACGACGACGGCCAGCCTGGCGTCGCGCCATGTGTCAAGAAGGTGTGTGGCGTCCCCGACCGATTCGACCAAGGCAACCGGCTCCGGGAGTCGTCCGACGAGCCGATCGATGACGAGCGGGCCCACAGCGTCGTCACTCATCATCCTGTTGCCGACCCCGATCACCACGACGTCAGACACGTTCCACCGTCAGATCGAGGAAGTGCGTAGCGCACGAGATGCACGGGTCGTAGTTCCGGATCGACTGTTCGAGAACCCATGACAACTCGTCATCAGGAAGATCGAGGTGCTCTTCGAGCACGAACCGGAGATCCCTCTCGATCGTCAACTGATTCTGCGCCGTCGGCGGAACGATCTGCGCGTCCGCAATGCGCCCGTCGGCGTTCACCCGATATCGGTGATACAACATCCCGCGAGGCGCTTCGGAGGCGCCGTGCCCCTCGTTCTCCGTCGCCGTGTAGGCCACGTAGGGCTCCGAAGGCTCTTCATACTGATCGATGATCCGGAGCGACTCTTCGACCGCGTAGAGCACCTCGACGGCACGCACGACGATGCTCTTGAACGGGTTTGTTACGACCGCGCCGAGTCCCACCTCGTGAGCGAGTTGTTGATCGAGTGGCGTGAGCTTCTCGAAATTGAGGTTGTATCGGGCGAGTGGCCCCACGTGATACGCACCGCGTTCGCGAATCTTCGAATGGAGGGCATTCGACCGTTCAACGTGCTCTTCCACGAAGTAGTCGTTGTACTCGGCGATCGGAATGTCGATCCCCTTGCTCGACACGATTCGTCCCCCGATGAACGGATACTCGTCGGGATGGCTCAACGAAACGAACTCGTAATCGAGATCGGCGTCTGGGAACGTGAAGCCGCTCACGAAGCGAACCGTCGCGATCGCCGCCTCCTTCGCCCATTCGAGTTCGGGAATGAGCGCCTCGAGTTCCTTCTTCGTGGGAACCCGGTAGAAGCCGCCGACCCGAACGTTGATCGGGTGGATCTCACGCCCGCCGACGAGCGAGACGATCGTGTTCCCGGCCTTCTTGAGCCGGAGACCCTGTTCGACGACCTCACGATGATCGGCGGCCATATGGATACCGCTCTCGTACCCGAGGAAGTCGGGCGCGTGGAGCAGGTAGATGTGCAGAGCGTGACTCTCGATCCACTCACCGCAGTAGAGCAGCCGGCGCAGTTCGCGCAGCTGCCCATCGACGGTCATCCCGAAGGCATTCTCCATCGCATCGACGGAGCTCATCTGATAGGCAACGGGGCAGATACCGCAGATCCGGGCCGTGATGTCCGGGGCTTCGGTGTGGGGGCGACCCCGCATGAACGCCTCGAAGAACCGGGGCGGCTCGAATATCGAGAACTCGACGTGCTCGATCTTGTCATTTTCGACCTTGACCAGCATCGATCCTTCGCCCTCAACCCGGGCAAGGTACTCGACCGAGATCTCTCTTGCGTTGGTCATCGCACACCACCAATCTCAATCGATGCTTCCCAACGGTCGCTCTCTTGACGGAACGGCTCAGACCAGGCGTTGAAGTTCCGGAAAGCGTCGACGAGTTCTCGATCGGAGGCGCCCATCACCTTCCACTGATCGGCAAGTGACGCCGTGTTCGGGCTCTCCATCGGCCCGAAGCATCCGAAGCAGCCCCGATCGTACGTGGGGCACAGGGCGTCGCAGCCCGCCTGCGTGACGGGTCCGAGGCACGGAATGCCTTGGGATACCATCACACACGGGTTTCCCTTCAGCTTGCATTCCACGCAAACGCTGTAGGTCGGAATGTTCGGCCGCCGTCCCTGAAGGAACGCGACGAGCACTTCGAGCAGTTGGTACTTCGACACGGGGCATCCACGCAGTTCGAAGTCGACGCGGACGTGATCGGAGACCGGTGTCGAGGTCTGCAGGGTGTCGAGGTACGCGGGATGGGCATAGACGTAGCGGCTGAAGTCGTCGACATCTTTCCAGTTCCGGAGAGCCTGGATCCCGCCCGCCGTGGCGCACGCACCAATCGTGATGAGTACGGGTGTCTCCTCTCGGATCTGTTTGATCCGTTCGGCGTCGTGAGCAGTGGTGATCGATCCCTCGACGAGCGTGACGTCGTAGGGAGGCGGCAGCACCTCCCGCGAGGCCTCCATGAAGTTGGCGATCTGAACGACACCGGCCACTGCGAGGAGTTCATCCTCGAGATCGAGGAGACTCAGCTGGCAGCCGTCGCATGAGGCGAACTTGTGAACCGCGAGAGTCGGAAGAGCCACGTCAAACCTCCCTGGTCCAGAATGCATCGGACATTTGTTCACAGCTCAGTATCGGACCGTCCTTGCAGACGAAATAGCGCCCCAACTGGCAATGGCCGCAGAGACCGATCCCGCACTTCATGTTCCG
>CAZWDQ010000043.1:0-6930 GCA_964632475.1 uncultured Acidimicrobiaceae bacterium | reverse complement strand
ATCGAGATCGGTACTTCACCGACCCCGAACGCGTAGAGCATCGTGAACTGGCCGGGGGCGAAGCTCCACGCGTCTCCCGGTGGGTCAATTTCAAGGGTGAACGTGTCTTCGAGTTCTCGCACGACCGAACGGACCCGGCAGGGCACCGGGTTCATCGGACGGGCGGTTGGTTCAGCGAGGAGTTGAGTAGACATCAAGTAGTTGAATCCTCATCGATTGCATGCGCTTGACGAGCATGTCGGTGAAACGTTTCATGAGTTCGTATCCGAGAACGGGGTCGGAGTCCGCAGCTTCCTTCAGTTGTGGGCCATTGAACCGAACGACCTTCGTAGCGCTGTGAACGTGAGCGTCATAGCTCCAACGATGCGGCGGATATAGCCACGACCATCCGAGGAGTTCGCCGGCGTGCAAGGTGAGGATCGACCTTCGCGCGCCTCCTGACGTCCCGAGTCCGAGAGCAACGTCGCCGTCGAGGATAAGGAAACACGCATCGGCCTTCCCTCCCTCGGTGAAGATGAACTCAGCTTCGTCATACGAAACTAGCTCGCCCATCTCAGCGAGGACATGGATCTGATCTCGGGTCATTCCCGCAAAGAAGGGATGGTCGACGATCAGGTCGAGCACTTCACTCATTCGACTGCCTCCTTCACGGCGGGGGTTCCGACCGCGACCCGGCGGATGTCCCTCTCCCGAATCGCTGCCGCTTCTCTGGTGATATCGATACCGACCGGGCACCATGCGATGCATCGGCCGCATCCCACGCATCCGATCGAATCGAACTGGTCCTGCCACGACGCCAGCTTGTGCGTGAGCCACTGGCGGTAGCGCGCAGAAGCCGACGAGCGCACCGCTCCACCATGGATGTACGAGAAGTCGAGGGTGAAGCACGAGTCCCAGATGCGGACCCGTTCCGCTCCATCTCCGTCCAGATCCTGGCGATCCTCCACGGTCGAACAGAAGCACGTGGGACACACCATCGTGCAGTTCGTGCACGACAGGCATCGCTCCCCGATCTCGGCCCAATACGGGTTCTCGAGATTGGCGTAGAGGAGTTCCTTCAGGCCGTCGGTCTCAAGCGTCCGACCCATCTGATCCGTCGCACTAACGACAAGGCGTCGTGCCTCGACGACTTGCTCGTCGCGAGCGTCGCTGGCAGCGAGTTCTCCCAGCACCTCATCGCCCTCGTCGGTGCCCGCCTCAGCAAGGAAATAGTGCCGCTTGCCGCTCAGCACCTCCGTGAGGGCGATGTCGTAGCCGTCTTTGACGTCCGGACCGGTTCCCATCGACGCGCAGAAACAGGTAGCTGCCGGTTCGGTGCAGTTCACGGCCACGGTGAACGACCGCTTCCGTCGCTCGGTGTAGATGCTGTCTTCGACGGGTATGTACACGTCGTCCTGGATCTTCATCGCAGCGACGTCGCACGGCCTCGCCCCGAAGAACGCGTACCTTGGCGGCTCCTCCGGTTCAACCGTTTCGAATCCGTCTTCGGTACGGAGTCCTCGCCAGAACACGGTTCCTGGTGGCGTGAGGAACTTCTTCCATGAATGTGGCCCGACGACGTAGCCGAACAGGGCATCGTCGCCCCGGTCTTCGAGGCGGTAGGTTCCGGCCTCCTGTCGATCGCGAATGCCGACCGGAAGGTCGGCGGTCGATGTGATCGTGTCGTAGAGAATGGTCTGGCTACGGACGGTCGGACCGACCACCTCGTAGCCCCGTTCGATGAGTGCGTTGATGAGAGCGTCGACGCCCTCACGATCGATGACGAGTGGTTCTGTCACGGCTCCATCCTGGGCTGCTCCGTCACACGCTACGAACCACAGGGCCAGGGGCATAGAGTCGGAGGTCTCACCCGGTAGGCCGTTCGGCCCTATCGCGAATCTGATGATCGCTACGGCGTCCGCCCGATAGCCTTCTGGTCGTGGACCCCGTACGACGCTTCGGACGACCATCCCTTCGCCGACCGCGCGCAGTGCTCGCGTTCGAAGGTTGGAACGACGCGTGCGATGCCGCCTCCGGAGCTCTTCGTCATCTGCTGGAGCGCCGCGACATCCAGCGCCCCTTTGCCATCATCGAATCGGAGGAGTTCTTCGACTTCCAGGAGCACCGCCCTTCCGTCACCGTTCGTGACGGCTCCGTCCAAGCGATGACGTGGCCAGAGACACGCTTCTATGCGATCGTACGACCCGATCAAGATCACGACCTCGTCATCGTCGTCGGCGACGAACCGACCTTCCGCTGGAAGACGTTCGCCCGCACCGTGGCAGCCGTCCTGACCGATAGTGGTGTCGAGTCGGTCACGATGCTCGGCGCCTACATCGGATCGGTGACGCACTCGGGACCCGTACCCCTGTCGGGCGTTGTCACGGATCCTTCCTCCCTTGACTCGGCGGCTTTGCCGCCGACCGACTACGAAGGACCAACCGGGATCGTTGCGGTGCTCGGAGAAGCATGCAAGGAAGTTGGCATCCCGGCAACGAGCATCTGGGCGGCGACACCGCACTACCTGGCTGCGCACCCGAATCCAATGGCGATGCGGGCGTTGCTCTCCAAAGCCGGGGAGATCGTCGGATTCGACGGCGACAGTCAGGAGCTTCGCGACATGGAGACCGAGTTCATCCTCCAGGTCGACGAGGCCGTCGCAGAATCGGACGATCTCGCAGAGTATGTTCGCGAAGTCGCTGAGAACGACCGGCAGATGGATCCGGGTCGGACGCCTGATCTCGTCGACGAGATCGAGCGCTTCCTCAGGGATGTGTGACAAGGTCAGTACTGGGTACTGAGTACTCGGTACTCCGGCCGGCTCCGCCGCCGGTCAGAAACGATCACCGCCCACGGTGATCGTGGGCGGTGATGAGCAGCTACTTCTTGGTCTTGTGGCGATTCGCCTTGATGCGCTTGCGGTACTTGTGCTTGCTCATCTTCTTCCGACGCTTCTTGATCAGCGAACCCATGCAGGAGACCTCACTCGGTGTATTCGGGAACCGGTTCCGGCGGCGGCGAGGCCGGGCCGGAGCCCATAAGGTTCGCTGAGGATAGGCCACTACGCAAACAGGCGTCACTCTCAGACCCCGGAAACCAACTTCCTATCGGATTGTAGAATCTCTCGAATGCGGCCAGTCATAGGGATTACCTCCCAACCGAAGCAGACGATCGGCTCATCCGGCAACCTCGATTCGCACGTCATCGGACACACCTATACCGACTCCGTTCTCCGCGCGGGAGGTATATCGGTGGTTCTCGCCCCGGTAGCGAGCGACGACGTAGCGGCGCTCGTCGACCGCCTCGATGGCATCGTCTTCACCGGTGGCGGAGACATGGACCCCGGTCGGTACGGCGAGGAGCCCCACCCCGAAATCCTCGAGGTCAACACCGCCAGGGACGAGTTCGAACTCGCGATCGTCCACGAGGCAAAGAGTCGCCGTCTCCCGGTCCTGGCGATCTGCCGCGGACTCCAGGTCGTGAACGTTGCGCTCGGTGGAACACTCATCCAGGACATTCCGTCGGTCGTCGGGTCGACGGATCACGGTGTCATGGGCGAGGCCGTGTACCAGGCTCATCAGCCGGTCACCATCGACGCCGATTCCGACATAGCCAAAGCCGTTGGCAAGACAGACATCATGGTGAATTCCATCCATCACCAGGCCGTCAAGGACCTTGCCCCCGGGTTCCGGGCGGTCGCCTGGGCCAACGACGGTGTGATCGAGGGGATCCAGCACGAAGATGATGAGTGGCCACTGCTGGCCGTGCAGTGGCATCCCGAGTTCCTCGGCGACAACTGCGACGAGGCGTCACATCTCCTCTTCGTTGCGTTCGTCGAGTCGATCCGGCTCGCTCAACCTGACATCGACTGGTCGCCTCACGAGGCAACCATCGGTTGCTAACGCAAACCTTCGCAATCGACGGCGAGTAGCCGCACAACTCCTGACTCGCCGAGCACAGCGGCCAGGGCCCCGATTACTGCGTTCTTCGTCTCCTCGGTGGCCAGGGCGAGTGTGGTTGGACCGGCACCCGACCACGCCGCGTGGAGAGCCCCGGCCTCCCGTGCCGCCTGCATCATCGTCGTCGTGACCGGGGAGAGTGGTCCTCTCGGGTCCTCGTGAAATTCGTCACCGGCCGCGGCAGTGAACGCGGTGGGGTCACCGGTGCGGAGCGCTTCCACGAGAAGGACGGCTCTCGATACGTTTCGGGCGGCTGCCGGAAGCGGAACAGCCGATGGCACCACCTCCCTCGCTCGCTTCGTCAATAGAGGCGTGTCGGGGATGCCGACAATCGGTATGAGGTGATCGTCGATCTCGAGCGGGTGAGGCCCATTCGAGCCGACGGCCATGAGCCCGCCCCACACAGCCGGTGCGGCGTTGTCACCGTGCCCTTCGATGTCTGAGACAATCTCGTAGATCTCGTTCCTCACGGGTTCGATGCCGAGTTCCCGTTGGGCAGCGGCCGCCGCCGCAGTGGTGACAGCCGATGAAGAACCAAGACCACGCGCCCGCGGGATCTCATTGTTCACGGCGAGTGACATCGGCCGATTCACCGCAGCCATCACGGCATCGAACAGCATGTCTCCGGCGGCAAGAGTGACCGGACCATCCCCGTCGTCGACGGTCATCCGTTCGGCAGGTACTGCCTCGACCACACACCGAAGATTCACGGCCAAACCGAGAACGTCGAACCCCGGACCGAGATTGCCGGATGACCCCGGTGCCGACGCCCTCATCGATCCACCGGCTCGACGAAGATGCGGGTCGCGTCCGGAACCGCTTCCACGATCATCGCTTCGATGGAGACGATCGCCTCCTCGATCTGGGCCCCATCGACGCCGTCATCGAACTCGACATCCATCGTGACGAGAATCTCGTCCGGACTCAACTGCATGGTCAGGAGCCGATCAACGGTCCTCACTTCGCCGACCGATAGCGCCGCTGCGCGGATCTTCGCCCGTTCCTCTCTGGTTGCCGACTCGCCGATCAGGAGCGACTTCATCTCGACGGCGAGGATCCATGCGACGCCACCGAGGAGTGCGCCGATGAGCACCGATGCCACCCCGTCCCAGAGGCCGTTTCCTGTCAGTTCCGCCGCGATGAGGCCCGCCGCCGCGATGAACAATCCGACGATCGCGGCGCTGTCTTCGAACAGGACCACGAGCAGAGATGGATCTTTGGACTCCTTGATCGTCTTGGTGATCGTCCTGCCCGATCGCTGCTCATTGAACTGCTTCAGTGCCGGACGGAACGCGATGAACCCCTCGAACAGAGCAGCAACGGCCAGAACCCCGAGGGAGAACCAGAGGCCTTCCTCGCCGTGCTCGTGGGGGCTTCTGATTCTGTTGATGCCGGTGGCGACGGAGAGTGCCGATCCGCCGACGAACAGGAAGACCGCCACCATGAAACTCCAGAAGTACATCTCCTTGCCACGTCCGTAGGGGTGCTGCACACTGGCGTCGTACCGAGATGCCGCATGTCCGCGAAGAAGGAACAGTTGGTTCCCGGAGTCCGCGAGCGAGTGGATGCCTTCGGAGAGCATGGCGCTGCTTCCCGAGATCGCAGCAGCGACGAATTTGGTAATGGCGATCCCGGCGTTCGCTACAAGAGCGAGGATCACAAGTCGTTTGGATTCAGCAGCCATCGTGTGGAGCGTAGTGGCGCGCCCGCTCTCGACTGAGTGCGATCGACCGATGACGTCTCAGTCCCGCGTCATGAGGCGAGACAGGCCCTCCTTGAATGGCGAGTGGCTTCCGAGCAAGTCGGATCCCGGCCCGACCGCGCGATTTCCAAACCTCTCGCGTAGATCGTCGACTGCGGCGTCGAGGGCCTGGAACTCGAGTTCGCGAGGGCTCCCGCCGACGAGGTCGTCATCAAACAGCGGTAGTTCGAGTTGGAGCGGCGAGGCCGGCACCAGATTCGACATTGAGATTCCCAGAAGACTCAGACCCCGCTGGGGGAACTCGGAGAGAACTCCGTCGGTGAGTTCGAGCGCCGTCCGAAACAGCACGGTGCTCGATGCGCTTGCCGTCCTCATCGTCACCGAGCGGGTGATGGACTCGAGGTCCCGGAATCTGGCGCGCAACGTGAGCGTGCGCCCTGCTCGCCCCTTCCGTCGCAGTCGGGCACCGACCCGCGACGACAGCCGCGCGAGAACGCCACGCAGGAACTCCCGATCCCGGCGATCGCCTCCGAACGCCCGTTGAGCCCCGACGGAAGACGAGCGGCGTCCGGGGATGACACCTCTGGGATCACGGTTCCAGGCGAGAGAGCGGAGATGGAGCGCCCGGTACTTCCCGAGCCTCGCGGCGAGCAGTGATGTGGGTGTTCGGGCGAGTTCGCCGATCTGGGCGATGCCGAGATCGGTGAGTTCCGCCAGGGTCACCGGGCCAACGCCCCACAGGTGATCCACCGAGAGCGAGTGCAGGAAGTCGATCTCCGTGCCCGGTGTGACGATCAACGAGCCGTCGGGTTTTGCCACACGGCTGGCGATCTTCGCGAGGAATTTCGTCCTGGCTCCCCCGACCGATATCGGGAGTCCAGTCTCGATACGCACACGATCGCGTATCGACTCTGCGATCCTGGTCGGCGGTCCGAACAGGTGAAAGGCACCAGATACGTCGAGGAACGCCTCGTCGATCGAGACGGGTTCGACCAGTGGGGTGAAACCCCGGAAGATTTCGAATACTTGATCGCTGTACTCGACGAAGTCTCCGAAGTTCCCGTCGACGACGATCAACCGTGGGCATCTGCGGCGTGCCTCTCCGATCCGCATGGCCCCCGAAACGCCCATCGCCCGTGCCTCGTATGTCGCAGACAGCACGACTCCGCCACCTACAGCCATCGGCTTGCCGACCAGATCGGGTCGGCGCAGGAGGACGACCGATGCGTAGAACGCGTCGAGGTCTGCATGGAGGATGTTCGGCCCGCCGTCGAGTCCCATGGCGCCATC
>CAZWDQ010000042.1:2833-16562 GCA_964632475.1 uncultured Acidimicrobiaceae bacterium | reverse complement strand
GGCTTTGTGTCTCGACGGATACGGAGGGTGGTCGTACCGTGTGCGGCAGGCGGTAGGACGCAGAGTTTCGGTTCGGGCGAGCAGGGGAAATGGTGGAGGGAGGCCGGGGATCACAGAATCCCCGGCTTCTTCCATTGATGGGCCGTGACCACCTGTATCATCCATGACTCGCCGGAGGAACCGATGACCGAGGGGCATGATGAAGGCAACGTACGATCCCAGCGCAGTCGAATCGCGCTGGTACACCGTCTGGGAAGACGCCGGCGCCTTCCGTCCTGAGACCAACCCCGATGGCGAGCCGTACTCGATCGTCATCCCGCCGCCCAACGTCACCGGTGTGCTCCACATGGGCCACGCCCTCGACCTATCGATCCAGGACGTCCTGATCCGTAGGAAGCGCATGCAGGGCTACGCCGCCGTCTGGATCCCCGGGACCGACCACGCCGGCATCGCCACGCAGAACGTCGTTGAACGCGAGCTCGCCAAAGAGGGCATGAGCCGTCACGATCTGGGCAGAGAAAGATTCATCGAGAAAGTCTGGGAGTGGAAAGCCACCTCGGGGAACCGCATCACGGAACAGATGCGCACCATGGGATTCTCAACCGACTGGACGAGGGAGCGGTTCACGTTCGACGAGGGGCTGTCCAAAGCGGTCCGGAAGGTCTTCGTCAACCTCTACGACGATGGGCTGATCTACCGAGGCAACCGGATCATCAACTGGTGCCCACGGTGTCACACAGCCATCTCGGAGATCGAGGTTGAGCACGAAGACGAAGTGGGGGAGTTGACCCACATCAAGTACCCGTTCGTGGAAGGCGATGGATACATCACGGTTGCCACGACACGACCAGAGACCATGCTCGGTGACACGGCGGTCGCCGTGCACCCTGACGACGACCGCTATCGGGACGCCGTGGGCCGCATGATCCGCCTCCCGCTCCTCGATCGTGAGATTCCTGTGGTCGCAGACGAGGGAGTCGAGCTCGAGTTCGGGACGGGCGCCGTGAAAGTCACTCCCGCGCATGACCCGCTCGACTTCGAGATCGGGCGACGTCACGGACTCGAGGAGATCCAGGTCATCGACACCGAGGCACGCATCACCGCCCACGGCGGACCGTTCGCCGGCCAGGATCGGTTCGAAGCCCGCGAAGCGGTGCGCCACGAACTGAAGAAGCGCGGTTTCCTCGACCGGATCGACGACCACCACCACTCGGTCGGCCACTGCTCGCGCTGCGGAACGGTCGTGGAACCCATGCTGTCGCTCCAGTGGTTCGTCAAGGTCAAGCCGTTGACAGTCCCCGCCATCGAATCCGTGAAGGAAGGGCGCACCCGCTTCATCCCCAAGCGCTGGGAGAACAACTACTTCCACTGGATGGAGAATCTGCGCGACTGGTGCATCAGCAGGCAGCTGTGGTGGGGCCATGCCATCCCGGCCTGGTACTGCGACGACTGTAGCGAGGTGATCGTCACGGAAGACGACCCGGTTGCGTGCCCGGCCTGCGAAGGAACGGCCCTCACGCAGGATGAGGACGTGCTCGATACGTGGTTCTCCTCGCAACTCTGGCCGTTCTCAACGATGGGCTGGCCCGAGGAGACCGACGACCTGGCCACCTACTACCCAACGACTGTGCTCGTCACCGGCTTCGACATCATCTACTTCTGGGTGGCGCGCATGATGATGATGGGTCTCTATTCCACAGGAACGGAGCCATTCGCCGACATCTCTATTCACGGCCTCATCCGCACACCGGACGGCCGCAAGATGTCGAAGTCGTCCGGCAACGCGCTCGATCCCCTGGAACTCGTCGAGAAGTACGGCGCCGACCCGCTGCGTCTTTCGCTCATCCAGGCAGCAGCACCGGGTCATGACGTGCCGTACGACGAAGCCTGGACAGACGCTGCGCGCCGATTCGGGAACAAGCTCTGGAACGCTCTGCGATTCGCAGTCGAGCACATGGAGATCACCGATGTTCCGGTCGACGGCGATTATCCCGAAGATCCCGGTCCCGAAGATGCATGGATCCTCGAGCGACTCGCCGAAGTCACCGCCGAGTTCGATCGTCTCTTCGACGAGTACCGCTTCTCCGACGCATACGGCCTGCTCTACAACTTTGCATGGGCAGAGGTTTTCGACTGGTACCTCGAGATGGCGAAGGGAACACTGCGTGACGAAGCCCGTGCCCCCGTTGCCCGGGCCACACTCGGTGTGGTGCTGCGCGATCTTCTGAAGCTGTTCCACCCGGCGATCCCGTATCTGACCGAGGAGCTCTGGAGTGAGCTGGGCGACGGAAGCCTTCTGATCACCGCTTCGTGGCCGACACCGCCGGCAGCGACTGGACCCGAGGGGATGGCAACGCTGCAAGACCTCATCGTGAGGCTTCGCCGGTTCCGCTCCGAACACCAGATCAGTCCGAAGACGGCGATCGACATCACGGTGAGCGATCCGGATGCCCTCGCGGAGGCGTGGTGGGCGGAACATCTCCAAGCCATCGCAGGGTGCACCGTGACCTACGGCGAGCCGCCGACCGACGGCGCCGTGAGCCGCGTTATCGCGGGCTCGGTCCAGGCGTTCATACCGCTTGACGGGCTCGTCGATGTCGACGCCGAGAGGAAGCGTCTGGAGAAGTCCATCGCCGACGGTGAATCCGACATCGAACGATCACGTACCAAGCTCGCGAACCCCAACTTTCGGGACCGCGCTCCCGCCGAGGTCGTCGCCGGAGAGGAAGCGAAGGTCGCCGCAGCCGAGGGGCGCATCGCCAAACTTGGCGCCCAACTCGCGGAACTCGGCTGAGTCGTGACTGATTCCATCCCGACGATTACTGATCGAGCCTCGGCGGAAGCCTTCCTCGATAATCGGATCGGTCAGGGCGTGAAGCCGGGTCTCGAGCGCATCACCGGTGTCCTCGAAATCATGGGAAACCCGCAACTCGACTATCCGGTCATCCACGTTGCGGGTACGAACGGCAAGACAACGGTCACGCGCCTGGTCGCCGACATCCTCGGCGCACACGGAATCCGGTCCGGCACCTTCACGTCGCCACACCTACACCGACTGGAGGAGCGGTTCTCGATCGACGGTGCGCCGATATCGTCCGACGCATTCACCCAGGCAGTCTCGGACATCGCTTGGTTCATCGAGGAATACGAACGCAGTGCGGAGAGCGGAGTCACGTACTTCGAGGTCACAGCCGCACTCGCCTTCTCGGTGTTCGCCGAGGTCGCGCTGGACGTGGCGATTATCGAGGTGGGGATGGGAGGCCGGTGGGACGCGACGAACGTCGTCGACCCGGCCGTGGCTGTGGTCACGGGAATCGCTCTCGATCACGTCGAGTATCTCGGCGAAACCGTGGCCGACATCGCAGCAGAGAAGGCAGCGATCATCGGAGAGGGCGCGACCGTGGTCACCGGTCCACTCCCAGCGGCCGCTGAGGGCACGATCACCGCTCGGGTCAACGACATGGGCGCCAGGTGGTATCGCTCCGGTGACGCCTTCTCCATCGCTGATGAGACCCGGGCAGTCGGGGGCTGGATGGTCGACGTCGTGGGCATCTACTCGGACTACACCGAGCTCTACCTCCCGATCCATGGACGGCATCAGGTTGACAACCTGGCGACGGCGATTGCCACAGCCGAGACCTTTCTGGAGCGTGCGCTCGACGTCGACGCCCTCCGAGAAGCTCTGGCCGCCACGACGCAGCCGGGCCGTATCGAAGTCGTTCACCATCGGCCCCTCGTCATCATCGACGGCGCGCACAACGTCCAGGGTGTTCAGGGCCTTGCCTCGGCCCTCCGGGACGAGTTCCCAGCGACTGACTGGCACGTCGTGGCCGGCATGCGTGGCGAGCGATCCCCGGGTGAGATCCTCGAGCCGCTCACGGGTCTCGCCGGGCACCTCTGGGCAACAGCGGCGGCTGATCCTGGAGCGATCGATGCGGCGGTGATCGAGGCGTCGGCCGGACCGGTACTGGGCTGTGAGGCGACGGTCGTCGAGAACGTGCCAGACGCCGTGGTCGAAGCGATGGCCGCGGCCGGATCAGGTGGCGCTGTGGTTGTCGCCGGTTCGCTCTACGTAGCCGGTGAGGCACGTGAGTCCCTCATCGGAACCGTGTTCCGCCCGTCGGGTGTCCATGTCCGGCTCGAGTCGGTGGTCGAAGACGACACCGAGGATGATGCTGACGAACCCTGGCTAGATACCGGCGATGCCTGGGCGGAAACCGACGACGACGGGTAGCCTTCCAGCCCATGGCAATTGAATCAACTTTCGTGATGGTGAAGCCGGATGGCGTACGAAGAGGTCTCGTCGGTGAGATCATCTCCCGGTTCGAGAACAAGGGGCTCACGCTCGACAAGATGCGCATGCTGACGATCGACGACGATCTGGCATCGCGCCACTATGAGGAGCACCTCGAGAAGCCCTTCTACGGGGAACTCGCAGCGTTCATCACGAGCGGACCCGTCGTCGCCATGCAGTGGTCTGGCGAGTCGGCCGTGGTCGTCGCCAGGACCCTGATGGGCACCACCAACCCGACAGAAGCGGCTCCGGGCACCATCCGTGGCGACTTCGGTGCGATCATCACCGAGAACATCGTCCACGGATCCGATTCACCGGTGAGCGCCGAACGAGAACTCGGGTTGTACTTCTAGGACCGCTAGACGTACTCGTAGTTACACTGACACCACACTCCCAGGGAACGCTCCCATGAATAGCCTTCTGTCCTTCGCAGGTCGGGACATGGCCATCGATCTCGGCACGGCGAATACGCTTGTCTTCGTCCGCGGCCAGGGCATCGTCCTGAACGAACCGTCGGTGGTCGCGATCAACACTCGTGACAACCGGCCTCTTGAGGTAGGCATGGCCGCGAAGCGAATGATCGGCCGCACGCCGTCGTACATTCAGGCCATCAGGCCGCTGCGCGACGGTGTGATCGCAGACTTCGACGTGACTGAGAAGATGCTCCGGTACTTCATCGACAAGGTCCATACGGGTCGATTCGCAGCACGGCCGAGAATCGTCATCTGTGTCCCCTCCGGCATCACCGGCGTGGAGCGCCGTGCCGTTGAGGAAGCTGCCTATCACGCAGGAGCGAGGAAGGCGTACACGATCGAGGAGCCGATGGCTGCAGCGATCGGTGTCGGTCTCCCCGTCCACGAGCCGACGGGTTCGATGATCGTCGACATCGGTGGCGGCACCACCGAGGTGGCAGTCATTTCGCTTGGTGGAATCGTCGTGTCGAAGAGCATCCGGATCGGGGGAGACGAACTCGACGATGCCATCATCCAGTGGGTGAAGAAGGAATACAGCCTCATGCTCGGTGAACGAACCGCCGAGACGGTGAAGATGGCGATCGGCTCGGCCTGGCCATACGCTGATGAACCGGCCGCCGAGGTTCGCGGCCGTGACCTGATCACCGGTCTGCCGAAGACGATCGTGCTCTCGAGCGCCGAAATCCGTGAAGCGATCGACGAACCGGTCGAAGCGTTCGTCGATGCGGTCAAATATACGCTCGACAAGACACCACCTGAGTTGGCCGCCGACGTCATGGAACGCGGCATCGTGCTCGCCGGTGGTGGTGCCCTGCTGCGCGGTCTCGACCAGCGACTCGTCAACGAGACGGGCATGCCGATCGTTACCGCCGAACGACCACTACAGAGCGTGGTGCTCGGGTCGGGAGCGGTCCTGGAAGAGTTCAACGTGCTCCACGTAGTGCTCCAATCCAGCGGCCGCGGGTGACATGGTCCCGGGTCGTAACTGATGTTTCCATCCGGTCGTCGTCTTGATCGTTCAACTGCGCTCTTCGTAACGCTTCTGGCGGTGGGGTTCCTCACCGCGACGTTCGACGTCCGCTCTTCCGGCGACAGCATCACGACGGTGATCCGTGGCGGTGTCCAGACCCTTGTAGCTCCGATTCAAGAAGGGATCGGCTTCGTTGTCCGGCCGGTCGTCGGATTCGTGGACGGTATCTCCAACGTTGCCGGCCTCAGCGACCAGAACGCCCGACTCGAGGCAGAGGTGCGCCGTCTCGAACAGCGTCTTCTCGAGACGTCGGCTCTCGAGCGCAGAGTGGCCGAGCTCGAAGCGATCAACGATCTCGCTCCTCCAGAGGACCTCGCGACGGTGACGGCGCGGATCTATTCCGCCGGTGCATCGACGTTCGATCAGATACGTCTCATCGACCGGGGATCCGATGATGGGGTCATCGTTGGCCAGGCCGTTGTGGACGAGGACGGTCTCATCGGTCGTGTCGATCTCGTTACGAAATCTTCGGCCAGGGTACGCCTCATCACCGACCCTCTCGTCTCGGTCGGCGTGCGGGTGCAAGACACCAACCAGACGGGTGTGACCACCGGACGGGGGGATGAACTGCTCCGCCTCGACATGTTCGACGCAACACAGCCGGTGCGCGAAGGAGCAGTCATTCTCACCGACGGCAGCCTCTTTCCTCCGGGGATCGTCGTCGGTTTCGCCGACGAGACGAAGTCGGCCGACGTCGGTTTCGCCCTGAGGACCACCGTCGATCCAGCCGCAGGCTTTTCGCAACTCGATTTCGTCAAGGTTGTCGTCGGATGGTCACCGCTCGATGCCGACCCGCAGGCCGGTGACCGACTCGTCGACGCACCAGGTTTCACCGAACCGGACTCGGGTCGCCAATGACGAACAGCAAGGTCATCATCGCCCTTGGTCTGGTCCTGGCCGCCGTACTCATCCAGACCACCGTGTTCCAACACATCCGTCCATTTGGATACGCGCCTGCTCTCGGAATGCTCACGGTGATCGCTCTTGCACGCTTCCTTGATCCGGAACAGGCTCTGTTCGTCGCGTTCACCGGAGGGTTCCTCCAGGACATCGTCGGTGGTGCACCCCTCGGGCTGTGGGCCACCACGTTCACGATTGTCGCGTTCATCGCGTTGAAGGTGCGGGATCGTGAGATCGCGGGTACTCCGATCGTTCTTCTCGGTGTGTTTGGCCTCACCGTCATCGGTCAGTTCACGTATGCGGTCCTCGGAACGTTGTTCGGACAAGGGATCATCAACCGTCCAGGGTTTCTCGGCGACCTTCTTGTGCCGGCTCTGTACAACGTGATCCTCGCCTACCCGGTTTTCTGGTTGATCAAGATCACGGTGCGTCCCCCCGAAAGGACGTGGGCGTCATGACTGGTACGTGGCGACTCGCCGGCGTCGGTATCGTGCTCGCGCTGATGCTCGGTGTCCTCGGCCTTCGACTCTGGTCGATCCAGGTGACGGAAACCGACACGTACACGGCCGTCGCGGAGCAGAACCTGATCAGGGTCGTTCCGACACCCGCCCCCCGGGGAGACATATTCGATCGCAACGGTGAACTTCTCGCCGGCACGAAGGCGTCCCTCGCCGCCGTCGTTGACATGGGTCTCGTGGAGGATGACTTCGCGGAAGACCTCGCCCAGCGTCTCTCTGCGTTTCTCGATCAGCCGGTGAGCGAGATCCTCGAGCGTTTCGAGAACGCAAGCTCCGGCGCACAGATCATCTTCGCGAGGGACCTCACCGAGCAACAAGCGTTGACGCTCTTCGAACATCGCGAAGACTTCCCCGGTGTTGCCGTGATCCCGCAGCCGATTCGCGAGTATCCGGGCGGGGAGCTTGCGGCGCAGGTGTTGGGATACATCGGCAAGCCGTCCGAGGCAGATCTTGAACGGCCCGACGTGAAAGGGACCGACGTCGTCGGAAAGGCGGGAATCGAGCGCTCCTACGACGATCTGCTCCGCGGCACCGAAGGTGTGATCAAGTACCAGGTTGACGCCAGCCGCTCGGTGCTCCAGCAACTCGGGGAGCAGGAGTCGGCTCCGGGCGACAACCTGATCCTTACGATCGACAGCGGGATCCAGGCACAGCTTCAACAATCCCTGGAAGCCGGCCTTGGGCTGGCAAGAGAACTTGAGATGGCAGAGCGTCAGGAAGCGTTGGAGTCGGAGGATGGGGACATTCCGACCCGACTGTTCCGCGCTCTCGAAGCGAAACAGCTGGAGGCGAAACGAGCCGCCATCGAAGCAGAAGCCGCGGGCGAAGACGGCACCGCTGCAGATGAGGACAGCGTCGACCCGGACGCCGTCATCGAGATCGACGAAGGAGTCGTGCTCGGATCGCTCTACCCGGGACTCCCCATCGACGATGAGGGCGTGTGCGTACCCGTTCAGCGAGTCGAACTCAGTGTTGCATCTCGGACCTTGCTCTCCGGAAGCACTGAGCGCACCATGCGCCTCGACGCCGTTCTCCAGGACCGCTCGCAGCGCATCGCCGTGGTGGACATTGACGGCGAACGCTTCGAAGTCGAAGAAGGCGACTCGTTCGCCACGACCCTCCGAGTGATCGCGATCACCGAGGACTCCATCGTCGTGTCGCACTCGGACAAGTGGTGCCCGGTTCGAGCCGTCGGGGTCGTCGAAGATCCGAACGATGGCTCGATCATCGCGATGGCCTCATACCCGTCGTTCGATCCAACCTCGTTTGTAAGCGGGCTCACACAAAGCGAATGGGAGAGTCTCGGGACCATCAACGCGTTCACGAACTTCGCCATTCAAGGCCAGTACGAACCGGCGTCGACGTTCAAGGCCGTCTCGTACGTGCTCGCCTTGGAGGAGGGGATCTATCCGCTGGACCGTCCGGTCGGTGATCGGATCCTCGGCGATGAGAACACCGGGACCACACTGCCTGATGCCGAGAACGGCGAAGAAGGAACTGAAGCAGAACCGGCCCCGCCCGTGCAGCCTGACCGGGTCTTGGAGCCGCTGACGTCCGACACCGACCTCTACAACTGCACCGGCAGTCTCCGCTTCGAGTTCAACGACGGGTCATCTCAGGTGTACCGGGACTGGAAGCGGAATGGACATGGCCCGCTCGACCTTCATGGTGCGCTCCAGGCATCGTGCGACCTCTACTTCTGGGAGATCTCGCTGCGGATCTGGAATGAGAGAACCGACGAGGCGGGCATCAACAATGAGGATCTGTGGCAGGAGTGGGCCAGGTCATTCGGGTTCGGGACTGAGACCGGAGTCGACCTCCCTTTCGAGAAGCCGGGTCTGATCCCCGACCGACAGTGGTTCCGCGACGAGCAGCGGAAGGACACCGGGCGAGTTCGCCCGACAGGACCATGGGTCGGTGGAGACCTGATGAATGCCGTCGTCGGTCAGGGGGCGGTGCTGGTCACTCCGCTTCAGTTGGCGAACGGCTTCTCGGCGATGCTCAACGGGGGCACGCTCTGGACGCCCCGAGTCGTTGCTGAGATGGTGGACCAGGAAGGCAACGTCGTCGACGAGAACCCGAAGTCGATCATCCAGACCATTGACATGGATCCCGCGACCGTCAGCGCCCTCCGCCGCGACTTCCAGCAGGTTGTCAACGGTCCGATCGGAACAGCGCGCAGCGCCTTCGTCAGTTTTGGTCCCAGCGTCTCGACCGTAGGCGGTAAGACCGGCACGGCAGAGATCATCAAGGCGTTGGAGGACGTGCAGGAGGTCGACACGGCGTGGTTCATCGGGGTGACACCGGTCTTGTCTCCCGACTACGTCGTGACCGTTGTGGTCGAGCGCGGCGGATCAGGTGGTCGCGTGGCGGCACCCGTCGCCCGCCAGGTCTTGCAGTACATCGTGAACGGCGAGGGTGCGGTGACCTCGCTCGAAGCCGGCGCGGATACAGACTGATGTCTATCACGACCGAACGCGGCCAGATCTCACTGCTCAGGCGGGACCGGCCGCTCCGACCCGATTGGCTGCTCCTGATCGCGTACGTGGCGTTGTCCGGACTCGGGCTCTTGATGATCTATACGGCGTCGGCTCCGCGTCTGGAAGCTCTTGGGGTGAGCCCGACGCGTGAACTTGAGCAACAGGCGGCGTTCGTGCTCATCGGATTCATGGCATTCGGTGTCGTGTCGCTGATCAACACGGTGACCATCCGTCCGTGGGTCTCCGTAATCTACCTGGGATCTGTCATCACACTGATTCTCGTGCTGAGCCCACTGGGATCGTCCGTCAAGGGGGCACAACGATGGATGCAACTCGGGCCGATCCGCTTCCAGCCGTCTGAGATAGCGAAGCTCGCCGTCATCCTCGCTCTTGCAGCGCTGCTGTCAGCCGCTGCCCGGCCGATGCGGTGGGATCGTGTCGCCCGAGCTGTGGGGCTCGTGGTGCTGCCTGCCGTGCTCATTTTCCTGCAGCCGGATCTCGGAACGATGCTCACGTTCGGTTTCATGGCAGGGGTCATGGTCTTCGTCGCCGGGGCGACTTGGCGCCAGATGGCGGCGCTCGTGGTCGCTGGTCTGATCGGGACGGTGGGTCTCTTCCAGGTCGGAGCCATCAAGGAGTACCAGATCACGCGATTGACTGCGTTCCTCGACCCGGTGTCCGACATCCTGAATACGCAGTACAACCAGTACCAGAGCCAGATCGCGATCGGTACCGGGGGGTTGTTCGGCAAGGGACTGTTCAACGGAACCCAAACGAATCTCCGCTTCGTCCCGGAGCAGTCGAGTGACTTCATCTTCACCGCCGTCGGAGAGCAGCTCGGATTCGCAGGGAGCCTGCTCGTGCTCGTGCTCTTCGGCATCATCATTTGGCGTGTGTTGGTGTCCGCGGCGAATGCCAGCGATCGTTTCGGACAGCTGATCGCTACGGGTGTCGCCGCACTCCTCGCGTTCCACGTATTCGTCAACGTCGGTATGACGGTTCGGTTGATGCCGGTCACGGGTCTCCCGTTGCCGTTCATGTCATCAGGCGGCACCGTGTTCGTGACGATGAGCGTTGCACTCGGACTTGCCCACTCGACGTGGATGCGCCGCCCAACGCTCCCAGCGGAGCGTTCGAGCGCCCCGTAGCTGCCCACTCGGTCTACAGTCATCGTTCATGCACCGACGCTCTGAACAGGGATGGATCGAGGTCATCGCGGGGCCGATGTTCTCGGGGAAGAGCGAGGAGCTCATTCGCCGGGTGACCCGATACGGCATCGCAAGAGTTCCGGTCCAGACCTTCAAACCACAGATCGACACCCGGTACGGAATCGGCGAGGTCGTCTCGCACTCGAACCTCTCCACAGAGGCGACGCCGGTCACAGATTCGAGCGAACTGCTTCACGCTGTGGAGGATCGCACGGTCGTGATCGGCATCGACGAAGGACAATTCTTCGATGAAGGTCTCGTCGAAGTAGCGACGGACCTCGCTGCCGCCGGCAAGCAGCTGATCATCGCAGGGCTGGATCTTGACTACCTCGGCCGCCCGTTTGAGCCGATTCCGTCGCTGATGCTGCGTGCCGAATACGTGACGAAGGCGCTTGCAGTCTGTCACCGGTGCGGTGGGCCCGGCCTGTTCACGCAACGAGTCGTCCAATCCGACGAACTTGTCGTTCTTGGTGCCCAGGACGCCTACGAAGCTCGATGCCGCCGCTGCTACAACCCGGACGAAGCCAGGCAAGAAGAGCTCGGATTCAGCAGACCAGTAGACCAGTAGATCAGTAGATCAGAGCCGGTTTACTCGCTACTGCTCTACTGAGCTACTCGGAGCGATTGCCCCGGAGTAGGTCCTCCGGCGCGCTACTCTCGTTTTCGAGACGACCGCAGAACGCGGTCGCCGTTTCCGACCTGGGACCATCGAGAAGCACACGCGCATGCTCAACGTCTACCGGCACCTTGCGACGATCGATCATCGAGATTTCGTCGTGCCCGACCTCACGTTGAAACCACTCGTGTACGAACCTCGCCGGATCCCGGGCACCTCGAAGGAGTTCACCGATGGGATTGTTCCGGAAGAAGTCCGTGCACGTGGTGCGTCGCGGATCTGCAACAGAGGAGCGCACGGTGCGCACGGTCGGCGGCGAAGCTGTCACCGTCCGCCGGTTTTCGACCGCTGAGACGCAGACCACCAAGGATCCGGCCAAGCAGAAGAGACAGCCGAAACAGCAGCCGAAGAAGAAACAGCAGAGGACCGAACAGCGGCGTCGGCGCCGACCCTCTCACGTTGAGGTCTCCCCACCTCCGGACACCGCGCGCAAGCAGATGCTTGTTCGGTCCATGCCTCACCAGACTCAGATCGTCGTCCTCGAAGGTCCGGTTCTCGTTGAGCACTACGTGGCTCGCTCCGACAAACGATCCCTCGTCGGCAACGTCTACCTCGGCAAGGTCCGCAACGTCCTCCCCGGGATGGAGGCCGCATTCATCGACTTCGGCGGGGGCAAGAACGGAGTCCTGTACGCCGGAGACGTGAACTACGGCGCGTACGACTTGAACGGCAAGCCGAAGCGCATTGAGTCCGCGCTCCAACCGGGTGATCCTGTGCTCGTGCAGGTGGTCAAGGACGCCATGGGCCACAAGGGCGCTCGCCTTACGAACCAGATCAGCCTCGCCGGCCGATACCTTGTACTCGCACCCGACGCACAGGTGAGGGGCATCTCACGACGCCTCCCGGACGACGAACGCCGGCGATTGCGTGAACTCGTTGCCGAGTTCCGCCCCGAGGGGATGGGCGTGATCGTCCGTACCGCGGCTGAGGGGGCAACCCCGGAGGACATCAAGTCCGACATCGATCGGCTTAGTGAGATCTGGCTCAGGATCGAGAAGGACATGAAGTCGGCCTCGGCCCCAGCGCTCATCTACCAAGAGCCGCCGCTCGTGATCCGCGTGATCCGTGAGCACTTCACTCGCGACTTCAAACGGCTGATCGTGGACACTCGCGATACTCACGACCAGATCCTCTCGTATCTCGGTGGCACCGGATCCGACCTGATCGAGAAGGTCCAGTTGTACGGTGACGAACTCCCGTTGTTCGAGCGTTTCCACGTCGAGGACCAATTGCGCAAGGCGCTCGATCGCAAGGTCTGGCTCCCGTCGGGTGGTCACATCGTCATCGACCGCACCGAGGCACTCACAGTTATAGACGTGAACACGGGTCGCTACGTTGGGCACTCGAACCTCGAGGACACGGTGCTTCAGAACAACCTGGAGTCCGCCGAGGAGGTCGCACGTCAGTTGAGGCTTCGGGACATTGGCGGAATCATCGTGATCGACTTCATCGACATGGAGATCCAGAAGAACCAGGAGGCAGTACTTCTTCGTCTGCGAGAACACCTCGCCAAGGACAAGATGCGTACGCAGGTCTTCGGCGTTTCGAATCTGGGACTGGTCGAGATGACCCGCAAGAATGTATCTGCCGGGCTTCTCGAATCGTTCTCCGAGGTGTGCCCGCGATGCAGTGGGCGGGGCGTCTTGCTGCACGAGGAGGCTGCGACCACCGGAGTTCCGATGGTCATCGACTCGGACGACATCGACGAGTCGTAGACGGCCCTCTGATAGGACGCCGTTCCGCTATCATCACTTGGCGCTTCGCACACGAGGCGTTTGACCGCGCCGAGAGAGTCGGCTCGTCCATCACAGGTATTGAAGGATCATGTACGCCATCATTCGCGCCGGCGGCAAGCAGGCCAAAGTACAAGAAGGCGACGTTATCGACGTCGAGCGCATCAAGGCCGAGGGGGAGATTGCATTCACCCCTCTCCTCATCGTCAATGATGACGGCAGCGTCCTCTCCGATCGCGACGCTCTCGGCAAACTGACCGTTATGACGGAAGTTGTCGGTGACTCGACCGGTCCGAAGATCGACATCTTCAAGTACAAGAACAAGACCGGGTACCGCCGTCGCGCGGGGCACCGTCAGAAGTACACGCGCCTCGAGGTGAAGAAGATCGAGCTCCCCGCCGCCAAGAAGAAGGCAGC
>CAZWDQ010000042.1:0-2733 GCA_964632475.1 uncultured Acidimicrobiaceae bacterium | reverse complement strand
GGCCGATACCGAGGCCAAGACCGAGACGAAGGAGGGCTGAGATGTCCAAGACCAAGGCAAGCGGCTCATCCAAGAACGGTCGCGACTCTGCAGCACAACGGCTCGGACCGAAAGTGTTCGACGGTCAAGTCATCAACTCCGGCGCGATCATCGTCCGTCAGCGCGGCACCCGCATCCACCCCGGCGACAACGTCGGTCGCGGTCGAGACGACACGCTCTACGCGATGATCCCAGGAACCGTTCAGTACGGCACGAAGCGCGGCCGCCGCCAGGTGTCGGTGCTTCCGTAGGGAGTACTGGGTACTGAGTACTCAGTACTGAGTACTGTCCTCCCATGGCTTCTTTCGTTGATTCTGTACGCCTATTCGCACGCGGTGGCGCGGGCGGTGCAGGCGTTGCCGCGTTCCTGAAACGGAAGGGCAAACCTCGCGGACGGCCCAACGGAGGCAACGGGGGAAGGGGCGGCGATGTCGTCCTCATCACCGATCCGGGTATCGGCACGCTCCTGCGATACGATCGCACGCCCCATTGGAAGGCCGGCGACGGAGAACACGCCGAGGGTGAGCTCCGACACGGCCGCAAGGGCGAGGATCTCGAACTCGTGGTGCCGCTCGGAACCGTGGTTCGCGATGAGGACGGGCTGCTCCTGGCCGACCTCGTCGAAGCCGGTCAACGCCTCGTTGTCGCAGAGGGAGGACGCGGAGGGCGAGGAAACGCATCCTTCGTCACTCCGGACCGAAGGGCCCCATCGTTCGCCGAACAGGGGGAGTACGGAGATGATCGAACGCTGCTACTCGAGCTGCAGCTGGCGGCCGACGGTGCTCTGATCGGTTACCCCAATTCCGGGAAGAGCACGCTCGTTGCCAGCGTGTCCGCAGCGAAACCCAAGATCGCTGACTATCCGTTCACGACGCTCGTCCCGAATCTCGGTGTCGTTGTGATTGATGGACGCGAGTTCGTTCTGGCCGACATCCCCGGTCTCATTGAGGGGGCAGCCGAGGGCAAAGGCCTCGGCCACGAGTTTCTCCGGCACACTGAACGTGCACGTGTTCTTGTCGTGCTCCTCGACCCGTCGGATCTTCAACTCGACTCGCCGGAGCGCCAATACGATGTTCTCGTTCACGAGCTCGAGTCCCACTCACCCGACCTCGCTGAGCGGCCCAGGGTCGTGGTCCTCAACAAGACCGATCTGCCGGGGGATCAAGAGACGGCGTGGGCGGACGAGCGCGGCCTTGGATTGTTCGAGATCTCGGGAGTCACCGGTGACGGGGTCGCCGAACTGCTGCACCGGATCGCTGATCTGACCGAGCAGGCCCAGAGAGAAGCACCGGATAGAGAGAGCTTCGTGCTGCATCGACCGCTCGGTGCCGCATTCACGATCGATCGAGAGGGCGACGAGTGGGTGGTTGAGGGGAGAACCGCCGAGCGGGCAGTCAACCTCGATGATCTTACGAATCCGGACGCAGCCGACCTCGTGGCGAAGCGACTGGTCGGGACCGGGATCGACGGAGCGCTCCGCGAAGCCGGCGCCCAGCCCGGTGACGACGTCCGCATCGGGGCCCTGGTCTTCACGTATGACCCCGATGCAATTGCAGGCGAGGTCGAGGAGCAGTGAGACACCCCATCGAACAAGGTCTTCCGATCGTCGTCAAGATCGGCTCCTCCAGTCTTACAGCGGCCGGTGGACTCATCGACGCTCAGGCAATCGATCGGGTCGTATCACAGATCGCGTGGCTCCGCCGGGCCGGCCACCCGACCGTACTCGTGAGCTCTGGTGCAGTCGCAGCGGGTTTGCCGGCTCTGGGCGTCTCCGAACGACCCGATGACCTGCCCGGGCTCCAGGCCGCTGCAGCGGTCGGCCAGAGCAAGCTGATCGAGCGCTACTCGCAAGCGTTCGGGAAACATGATCACGTCGTCGGTCAGGTGCTATTGACCCGCGACGTACTCGCAGGGCGCGAACCACACCTTCACGCACGAGCAGCGCTCGAACGACTGCTCAACCTCGGCGTGATCCCCATCGTGAACGAGAATGACACCGTCATGGTCGATGAACTCCGGTTCGGCGACAACGACCGGCTCGCTGCGATCGTGTCGCACCTCGTCAACGCCGGCCTCCTCATCATCCTCACTGACACTCCCGGCCTCTACGCTCGTGATCCTCGTCTCGTGGCAGAGCCGGAACTCCTCAGCGCCGTGAGGCACACCGATGCGGTCCTCGATGGCCTCTACAGCAGTTCCAGCATCGGCACCTATGGCTCGGGTGGTGTCGCGACGAAGGTCGCCGCGGCTCGGATGGCCGCCTTCTCGGGGATTCCGACGGTCGTGGTCGCCGCAGAAGAGCAGGACGCTGTTCGACAGGCCGTCACCGGCGTCGACGTCGGGACCTGGGTTGAGCCCCGCGCTTCGGGTCTCGGGGCGAGACGGCTCTGGATCGCATTCAGTCTCCCGTCGTGCGGAGTGCTGACGATCGACGACGGTGCCGTTGCGGCCCTCGTCGACGACGGGCGTTCCCTGCTTGCTGCCGGTGTCACTGCCGTGGAAGGCGACTTCTCTCGGGGTGACGCCGTTGAGATCCACAACGAATCCGGGCGTTTGGTCGGCAAGGGTTTGGCCGGGCTGGCGGGCTCGACGCTGCGTGAGGCCATGGGTCGCCACACCTCGGTCGCAGGCGGTGCTGCGGTTCACCGGGATGACCTGATTCTGCTGTCCTAGGTGTGACAACCGGGGACATTC
>CAZWDQ010000041.1:0-16617 GCA_964632475.1 uncultured Acidimicrobiaceae bacterium | reverse complement strand
CAGGGGGAGGTGCCGACGAAGGAGGCGGAGGGGGTCAAGGGTCTCAGTTGAAGGGGACCGTCTGACCTCTCCCGTCAGCGCCTGGCGGCGCTGCCACCCTCCCCTGATGGGAGGGAAGAGGGCGCGGTTTCCGCCGGTCTCTCCAGGTTGGGATTGGCCCGCTTGCCGACGCCTACCCGCTGATCTACCGACTACCGAGTACACCCTGCGAAGCCGGGTCAGGCCAGTAGGTCGTTCGGGGCGAAGGTGACGGTCATCGGGCCGACATCGAGGGTGACTTTGGTGTCGCCGCGGTGGCGGCCGGTCTCGACGAAGACTCCATCCCTCAGTTCGTAGGTGACGACCTCTGGCCCGGTATCGTCGAGGTCGACGATCCAGTATCTCGGCAGGCCGGCCTGCTCATACTTTCGGAACTTCCGGATCAGGTCGGCTCCCCGGTCGGTGGGGAGCACTTCGACTGCGAGATGTGGGGTCGTCGTGAGGTGGAGGGTCTCGCTGGTGTCATCGAAGACCATCACGTCGGGTATGAACTCGTCGTCGTCGGGCTTCCATCCCCACCCAAACCGAACATGCACGCCTTCGGGCACCGCCCCGATAAGGATGCGAGTGAGGATGAGCGACACATCCTGATGCGGCCCGCTTGGTGCGGCGCTCATGACGAGAGCTCCGTCGATGTACTCACCGCGAACGTTTTCGTCGAGGGCCTGGTACTCCTCCCACGACATGCGTGCTCGATCGAGGTGTTCGGTTGTTGGCATTGCAGCATTCACGGTACCCCCTCCAGACGGGATGCGATACCGACATCATGAGAGGAGGGTGTGACAGGAACGGCCCATCCGGAACGCGCTTGGGTCGCGCCCCCATCAGGCGTCTGGCGTAGAAGACGGTGGCACTATTCGGCCGTCTTCTACGCCAGACGCCTGATCCGCGCCGTGCGGCCGGTCAGTCGGCCCAGGTGTCGAGGAAGTTCTGGAGCCTTGGGAACACCGTGTCGTAGTAGTCGGAGGGGTCGTCGAGGAGGTTCGCCACGAGGTTGACGAAGCTGATCGTACGTGCCGCCATGAAGTGCTCGAGTTCGCCGTCGTAAGCCACCGGCCATGGTGCGACCGACCGGTATCCGTCCTCGAACGCCGAACGCAGACCCGGGTAGTCGGGATGGTTGCGCTCGTAGAACAGCGTGATGGCAACGTCCTGGACCCGATGCCCCCACGTCACGTCCTCGAAGTCGAAGGCGATGAGCCGGTTTCGGTAGGTGTGAACATTGTCGGGGTGGAGGTCGCCGTGGATGACCTGAGCTCCGGTCGGATCGAGACGGGCGAACGCTCCTTCGACCGCTTCGATGGATCGGTCCAGGGTCTCCCGTCGACCGCCGGTGAAGTGGTGCGCCATCTCCGGGTCGAAGACCACGATCGGATCGACAGACTCGTCCCAGTAGAAGACCCGGTCCCACGCCATCGGGGGGTGCGGCGGCTCGAACCCTGCCCCATGGAGGTGGAGTCCAGCGGAGAGTTCCCCGAGCCGGCGGTATCCGATCTCGGTCGGGTTGGCCCCGAGGATCTGTCCCGGCACCCACCCGAACAGAGCACAGCGCCGTTCGCCCGGCACGCCGGGGCCGGAGGCATGCACGTATCGTCGGCCGTCGACGGTGGGCACGAAGCGGACGACGTCGAGGTCGGTGTCGCGAGCGAGGGCGTCGAGCCAGGCCAGTTCGATGTCGACGTGTTCGTCGGAGTGATCCTGGTGGAGGTCGACGCGCAGCGCATACGGTCCGTCGGCTGTGTCGACGCGGAAGATGACGTTCGTGAACCCGCCGACGAGCCGCATACGGATCGGTTCGATCGGGAACTCGGCCAGGGCGCTCGTTGCCAGCGACCGCAGCCGCCGGATCTGCCCGGCTTCGGCGAGTGAGTCCCAATCGCGCATCAGCGTACGGTACCGTGCCGATCGGTCAGCGTGGGAGCCGTGACTCGCCCATCAGGAATTGGTCGACGGCTCGCGCACATCGCCGTCCCTCCCGAATCGCCCACACGACGAGCGACTGCCCACGACGCATGTCGCCTGCGGCGAAGACACCCTCGACGCTCGTGGCGTAGTCGCTGATGTCCGCGGCCACGTTGCCTCGCTCGTCAAGGTCGACACCGAGCGTGTCGACGAGGCCGTTGCGACTGGGCCCGGTGAACCCCATGGCGAGGAGGACGAGGTCGGCCTGAAGCACGAAATCCGAGCCTTCGACGGTGCTCATCTGCCAGGCAGCGTTCTCATGTCGCCAGTCGACTTCGACGCCCGACAGTGACTTGACGCGGTCGTCACCGAGGAACTCGGTTGTCGACACCGACCACATCCGCTCGCACCCCTCTTCGTGCGATGACGAGGTGCGCAACCGGTTCGGCCACTCCGGCCAGACGAGGAGCTTGTCCGGCTGCACCGGCGGCTTCGGCAACAGCTCGAGTTGTGTCACCGAGGCGGCGCCCTGCCGGTTCGCGGTCCCGACGCAGTCTGAGCCGGTGTCGCCGCCGCCGATGACGACGACGTGCTTCCCCTCGGCGGTGATCGGGGCGACGTCCCCGATCGGTTCGCCGCCGTTGCGCCGGTTCTGTTGGGTGAGATAGTCCATGGCGAAGTGCACACCGTCGAGATCCCGGCCCGGCACCGGCAAGTCCCGGGGCTGTTCTGAACCGCCGGCTAGGACGATCGCGTCGTGCCGGTCCCAGAGCTCGTCCAGCGAAACGTCGACGCCGATGTGCCGGTTGACCCGGAACTCGACCCCCTCGGCCATCATCTGTGACATGCGCCGGTCGATCGTCCGCTTGGCGAGCTTGAAATCCGGGATGCCGTAGCGCAGCAGGCCGCCGATCTTGGCGTTCTTCTCATACACGACGGCGTGGTGGCCAGCCCTTGCGAGTTGCTGTGCGGCGGCGAGGCCGGCCGGGCCGGACCCGATGACGGCGACGCTGCGGTCGGTGCGCCGTGCCGGGATCGCCGGTTTGATCCACCGCTTCGCCCAGGCTCGCTCGATGATGGCATGCTCGATCGTCTTGATCGTGACCGGTGCGTCGACGAGATTCAGTGTGCACGCCTCTTCGCATGGTGCGGGACAGACCCGACCGGTGAACTCTGGGAAGTTGTTCGTCGAGTGGAGCACGTCGAGGGCCAGACGCCAGTCGCCGCGGTGGACGAGCTCGTTCCAGTCGGGGATGACGTTGTCGACGGGGCAGGCGCTGTGGCAGTACGGCGTGCCGCAATCGAGGCAGCGAGCCCCCTGGCGCGACAGCTCCGGCTTCGGGAGCGGGATCGTGAATTCTCCGTACGACTCGAGTCTCTCCTCGGCGGGGAGCATGCCGCGATCCCGACGTTCGAACTCGTGGAAACCGTTGACGGTACCCATCAGGAGCCGTCCGTCCGCTCGGCGAGCGCCCTGCGGAACTCGTTGGGCACGACCTTGTAGATCTTTGGGAGGAACGAATCGAAGTCGTCGAGGATCTCGCGCGCCCGGGAGCTTTCGACGAGTCGGGCGTGGCGTTTCGCGAGCGTCTTGAGTCGCCACGCGTCATGGGCCAGCGGATCGGCGAGGAGCTCTTCGATCGTCGGATCGGCGGAGACGCCGGCCGGCGCTGTTTCATCGCGATCGATCCGTTCAAGCGTCACCATCGATGAATTGAGGCGTTGTTCGAAGTCACCGATGTCGTCGACTACGTATGCAATGCCGCCGCTCATGCCAGCGGCGAAGTTGCGTCCCGTCTTGCCGAGAACGAGGACGCAGCCGCCGGTCATGTACTCACAGCCGTGATCGCCGACCCGTTCGACGACGGCGATCGCACCCGAATTGCGAACGGCGAAGCGCTCACCTGCGCCGCCATTGAAGTAGCACTCTCCTGCGATCGCCCCGTACAACACGGTGTTGCCGATGATGACGTTCTCCTTTGGCACGATCGGCCCTGCCGACGGTGCCTGGATGAGGATGCGTCCGCCGGAGAGGCCCTTGCCGACGTAGTCGTTGGCGTCGCCGTTCAGTTCGAGCGTGACGCCCTTGGCGAGCCACGCACCGAAGCTCTGCCCTGCGGTTCCGTTGAGCCGGATGTGGATTGTGTCGTCGGGGAGGCCTGCGTGACCGAAGCGCTTCGCCACCTGGCCGGACAGCATCGCGCCGACGGAGAGGTTCGTGTTCGAGATGGCCGTGTTGATCGCGACCGGCTCCATGTGTTCGAGAGCGGCGGCGGCCTCTTCGATGAGTAGGTGGTCGAGGGCCTTGTCGAGACCGTGCTCCTGTGTCTCGACGTTCGACGTCGCCACGCCGGGAGGCGGTTCGGGTGTGGCGAGGATGCGGGAGAAGTCGAGGCCCTGTGCCTTCCAGTGGCTGACGGCGTTGCGGACATCGAGGAGGTCGGAGCGCCCAATCATCTCGGCGAAGGTGTGGAACCCGAGCTTCGCCATGATGCGGCGAGTCTCTTCGGCGATGAACATGAAGAAGTTCACAACGTGTTCGGGCGTGCCGGGGAAAAGCCTGCGCAGCTCCGGGTCCTGGGTGGCGACGCCGACCGGGCAGGTGTTGAGGTGGCACTTGCGCATCATGATGCAGCCCTGGGCGATGAGCGCTGCAGTGCCGAACCCGACTTCGTCTGCCCCGAGGAGGGCGGCAACCACGATGTCGCGGCCGGTGCGGATGCCGCCGTCGGTCTGGACGGCGATGCGCCCTCGCAGGCCGTTCGCGACGAGGGTCTGGTGCGCGTCGGCGAGGCCGATCTCCCAGTGGGATCCGGCCTGCATCACCGACGTGAGCGGGCTGGCCCCGGTTCCGCCCTCGTTGCCGGAGATGAGCACATGGTCCGCCTTCGCCTTCGCGACGCCTGCGGCGATCGTGCCGACCCCGACCTCGGAGACGAGCTTCACCGAGATGCGTGCCTGCGGGTTGACGTTCTTGAGGTCCAGGATGAGCTGCTTGAGGTCCTCGATCGAGTAGATGTCGTGATGCGGCGGCGGCGAGATGAGCCCGACACCCGGCGTTGAGTGGCGGACTTTCGCGATCCAGTCGTTGACCTTGTGGCCAGGGAGCTGGCCGCCCTCGCCCGGTTTGGCGCCCTGGGCCATCTTGATCTGGATGTCGTCGGCGTTGACGAGGTATTCGGTCGTGACGCCGAACCTTCCCGAGGCGACCTGCTTGACGGCGGAGCGTGCCGAGTCGCCGTTGGCGTCGGGCACAAACCGGCTTGCTTCCTCGCCGCCTTCGCCGGTGTTCGACTTCGCCCCGAGACGGTTCATGGCGATGGCGATGTTCGTGTGCGCCTCCCAGGAGATCGACCCGAACGACATGGCGCCCGTGGCGAACCGCTTGACGATCTCGGTTGCGGGTTCAACCTCGTCGAGGGGGATCGGTTCGTCGAGGAAGTGGAGTGTGAAGAGGCCGCGGAGGTTCTTCAGCTTCTCCGTCTGGTCGTCGACCTTGCGCAGGTAGTCACGGAACGTCTCCTCGTCTCCCTTGCGAACGGCATGCTGGAGCAGCGCGATCGTTCCAGGCGTCCACACGTGCGTCTCGCCCCGGATCCGGTAGGCGAGATCGCCTCCGTCCTCGAGTGGGATCTTCCCGGGGATCGGTTCACCGAACGCCCCTCGGTGGCGCCGGACCGTCTCTTCGGCGATCTCGGCAAGACCGGCCCCTTCGATCATCGATGCGGTCCCGGTGAAGTGTCGTTCGAGCAGATCGCTGCGAAGCCCGACCGCGTCGAAGATCTGGGCGCCGCAGTACGACTGGAACGTCGAGATGCCCATCTTGGACATCACCTTCATCATCCCCGTCTTCACCGCGGTGATGTACCGGGCACGGGCCTCTGTCGGGGTGTCGGATCCATCGAGCTCACCGGCGATCGCGTTGATGGAGTCGAGAGCGAGGTACGGATTGATGGCCTCTGCGCCGTAGCCGGCGAGGAGGCAGAAGTCGTGGACCTGGCGGGCCTCGCCGGTCTCGACGACGAGCCCGACTTCGGTGCGGAGTCCCTCCCGGATGAGGTGGTGGTGCACCGCCGAGGTGGCGAGCAGGGACGGGATGGCGATGTGATCCACCGTGACACAGCGGTCGGAGAGAATGAGGAGGTTGTAGCCGTCGCGCACGACCTTTGTGGCCTTCTCGCAGAGTCGGTCGATCGCTGCTTCCATGCCCTCAGCGCCCTGGTCGGCCGGGTAGCAGATACCGAGGCTCCGGGTCTGGAAGTCGGCGGCGACCACGTTCTCGATGCGGCGGATGCGTTCGAGGTCGACGCTTGTGAGGATCGGGTGCGAGACCTCGAGGCGCTGGTGGGAGCCGCCTGTGTCGAGATCGAGGAGGTTCGGGCGGGGCCCGATGAGCGATACCATCGACATGACGGTCTCTTCCCGGATCGAATCGATCGGCGGGTTCGTCACCTGGGCGAAGTTCTGCTTGAAGTAGTCGAACAGGAGCTTCGGCCGGCTCGACAGGACGGCGGGCGGGGTGTCGCGCCCCATCGATCCGATCGGGTCGACGCCGCTCGTCGCCATCGGTTTGAGATAGAACTCGATGTCCTCACGGGTGTAGCCGAAGGCCCGCTGTGCAGCAGCGAGGGTCTTGCGATCCGGCTGCATGGACGCGACCTCGGTCGGGAGTTCCTTGAGGAGGATCTGAGTCTCGTCGAGCCAGCGCTGGTACGGCTTTGCGGTCGTGAGGTCCGACTTCAGTTCGGCATCGTCGATGATGCGGCCCTGCTCGAAGTCGATGAGGAGCATCTTGCCTGGCTGGAGCCGCCACTTCTTGACGATGTGTTCCTCGTCGATGTTGAGCGTTCCCATCTCGGAGGCCATGACGACGAGGTCGTCATCGGTGATGAGGTAGCGAGCGGGGCGCAGGCCGTTGCGATCGAGGGTGGCGCCGATCTGACGGCCGTCGGTGAACGCCACGGCGGCGGGGCCGTCCCATGGCTCCATGAGCGCCGCGTGGTATTCGTAGAAGGCGCGGCGGTCGGCGTCCATGAGTGGGTTGTCCGCCCACGCCTCGGGGATCATGAGCATCATGGCGTGACCGAGCGAGTAGCCGCCCGCGACGAGGAGCTCGAGGGCGTTGTCGAACGTCGCCGAGTCCGAAGCATTGTCACCGATGAGGGGCCAGAGCTTGTCGAGGTCGTCGCCGAGGATCTCCGACGACATGTTCTGGCGCCGAGCCATCATCCAGTTGACGTTGCCTCGCAGGGTGTTGATCTCGCCGTTGTGGCTGAGGAGGCGGAATGGCTGGGCGAGTCGCCACGATGGGAAGGTGTTGGTGGAGAAGCGCTGGTGGACGAGGGCGAGCGCCGACTCCATACGGGGGTCGGCGAGGTCGAGGTAGTAGACGGCGAGGTTCTTCGCCAGAACCATGCCCTTGTAGGTGATGGTGCGCGACGACAGGGACGGGATGTAGTACTCGCCGTTCTCGGTGAGTACAGGATTGCGCCGCTTGATCGCCGCGTGGGCCGCCTTGCGGATGACGAAGAGCTTGCGTTCGAAGGCGTCCTGGTCCGTTGTGTCTGGTCCCCAGCCGACGAAGATCTGCCGGATGCAGGGCTCGATCGATTTGACGCTCTCGCCGAGGCATGAGGGGTCGACGGGGACGTTTCGCCATCCGAGCGGGACGAGGCCTTCCCTCAGAACCGTTTCTGTGAGGGCGTTCTCGCAGACGGTGCGGTCGATTTCGTCGCGGGGGAAGAACACCATCCCGACGCTGTAGTGGCCGTGCTCGGGGAGGTCGATGCCGAGCTTCTGGGCCTCGTCGCGGAAGAACGGGTCGCAGATCTGTAGGAGCATGCCGGCACCGTCACCGGCGAGCGGGTCGGCGCCGACGGCACCACGGTGGGTCAGATTGGCGAGGACCGTGAGACCTTGGTCGACGATGGACCGTGCCGGTCGGCCCTTGATGTCCGCGACGAAGCCGATCCCGCACGAGTCATGGTCGCGAGCGGGGTTGTAGAGCCCCTTTGGAGGTGGGCGATCCGGTTCCATGCTGCTGCACCGTACCCGGTTCGGTGTCGTGTGCAACAGGTCGAGTTCGGGCGGTGCGGCGTAGATGCTCGCGTACGAGAGCATCCCGCTCGTCGTCGGCCGGGAACGGTCTCCCAAGACAGCCTCCTCCTACCATCTCAACCAGAATGCACGGGAGGTCACGTGCCGGAAGCAACGACGAACGGGTTCCGGATCACGATCGATTGTGCCGACCCCGATCGGATGGCGCGATTCTGGGCGCTTGCTCTTGGGTACCAACTCGAGGAGCCGCCGGCCCCGCATCGGACTTGGGGGAGTACTGGGTGAGCGTGGGTGTTCCCGAGGATGAAGCCGACGACGGCTACGACTCGCTGGTCGATCCGGACGGCCGCCGTCCCCGGATCTGGTTCCAGCGGGTTCCTGAGGCCAAGGAGGTCAAGATCCGCCTCCATTTCCATCTCCTCGTCGGTGGGGGTCGGGGCGTCCCTCTCGACCAGCGGAAGCAGCGTGTCCTCGCTGAAGGTGAGCGCCTCTCTCGCTCCGGAGCCACCGAGCGTCTTGTTATGGACAGTCCCGAATTCGACCACTTCCTCTTGGCTATGGCCGATCCCGAAGGCAACGAGTTCGACATCGTCTGAGAGGCCCCTCGGTGGGACGTTCCGTCGAGGACGCTGAGGTGGCAGACTCCAGTCATGGCGACGCGAATCGCATTCTTCATATTCGACGGAGCAGAGGAACTCGACTGGGTTGGTCCGTGGGAGGTCCTCGCTGCATGGGCGCACGAGTGGCCCGACGACGAGGTGACCACGTTCACGGTGGCCCGTACCGATGGCGTTGTGACCTGCGCGAAGGGGCTACGCGTGCTCCCGGACTACAACTGGGACACGGTTCCAGATTTCGACGTTCTGATCTATCCCGGAGGACGAGGAACCCGCGCCCAGATCGGCGACGAAGAGATCAAGACCTGGGTTCGAGGAAGTGCAGCCCGCGGCACCCTGATGGCGTCGGTTTGCACCGGTTCGCTCGTCTTCGCCGACAGTGGTCTGCTCGATGGCCTACCTGCCACTACCCACTGGGGCAGCCTCGATCATCTCGCTGGTCTTGGAGCAGACATCGAGGTCCGTCCCGATGACCGGTTCGTAGACAACGGGCAGATCATCACCGCAGCCGGCGTCTCGGCGGGCATCGACATGGCGCTGCATCTCGTGGCACGCTTGCACTCTGTGGAGCGGGCTCGGGATATCCGCAGGTACGTGCAGTACGACCCTGAACCGCCTGTTTGACCGTGGCTGCCGATCAGCCGTCCATCGAGGGGGCGGGAATCATCTCGTAGAGGTCGATGGCGTAGTTTCCCTTGCCCTCAATGAGGAACGGATGGTTGTCGGCGAGGGCCCTTGCGCCATCCATGTTGTCGGCTTCGACGATCGAGTAGCCGGTGAGGGACACTGCGGTCCCCGCGGAGCCATCGTCGACGATTGAAGACGACGGACCGAATGGGGTACCGACGTCGGCAAGAGCCGATCCGACGCCCTGCATCCACTCGGCCCATTTGGCCATGACGGCCTGCATCTCTTCCTGCGTCATGTCCGCCATATCTGTGGAGTCACCCTTGTACACCATCATGAACTGTGCCATTGCGCTGCCTCCCCGGTAGCTCGATACTGTCCGACTCTACGCGGAGGAATGCGGCGGCGGCAGAGATCTTGGCTAGGCGTCGCGAACCAGCGGCGCGACTTCGTTGCCCAGGAGTTCGATGGTTCTGAGCACACGGTCGTGGGGGAGTGTGCCGACGCTGATGTGGAGCATGTATCGGGTGATTCCGAGGATGTCGCGAAGGTGAAGGATCTTCTTCGCCACCGTCTCGGGGTTGCCGAGCATCAGCGATCCGCCGGGTCCCCTCATGGCGTCGTACTGCGCCCGGTTCATCGGCGGCCAGCCGCGTTCGGCACCGATCTGGCTCATCGCGATGGCATAGGACGGGTAGAATTCGTCGGCTGCCTGCTCGTCAGTGTCTGCGATGTAGCCGTGGGTGTGAACGGCGAGGGGCACATCGACGGGGTCGAATCCGGATGCCGTCAGGGACCTGCGGTGTAGATCGCCGAGCACGGCGAAACGTTCGGGATCCCCGCCGATGATGGCGAGGGCAACGGGGAGGCCTTTTGTGCCCGCCCGCACGACCGACTGTGGCGTGCCGCCGACCGCGACCCAGATCGGCAACGGGTCCTGTTGGGGGCGCGGGTAGATCGCCTGATTCTCGAGCGGAGCCCGGAACCTGCCCGACCAGGTGACGACCTCATTGTCCCGGATGGCGAGCAGCAGATCGAGCTTCTCGGCGAACAGTTCGTCGTAATCGGACAGGTCGTAGCCGAAGAGGGGGAACGACTCGATGAACGAACCCCTGCCGGCCATGATCTCGGCCCGGCCCGACGACACGAGATCCAGTGTGGCGAAGTCCTGGAATACTCGGACGGGATCGTCGGAGCTGAGAACGCTGACTGCGGTGGTGAGTCGGATGGTCTCCGTCCTCCCGGCGGCAGCTGCGAGCACGGTCACGGGAGACGACGCTGCGAAGTCGGCACGGTGATGTTCCCCCAGTCCGTAGACGTCGAGACCGACGGCTTCGGCGACCTCGACCTCCTCGAGGACCTGCCGGAGACGGTCGCCGTGGCTGATGAGCTCCCCGGTATCCGGATCGGGATAGGTCTCAGCGAACGTTGTGATGCCCAATTCCATGCTTGTCCCATCCTGGTCCGGTCGTTCCTGCTCTTCCAGCCGTTTGTTCGTCGGGCCTATTCCCGAACCGTCGGCCTCAGCCTCAACACGGTGCAAGTGGTGCCGGCATCGTCGCTATCGTCGACGTGACGCAATACCAAACCAGAGGGAGTCAGCCGCGGTGGATCGGGGAGATACGTCCATTGGGAGTTCGGACCTTGGTGTCGGCGCACCCCTCGGGCCACGCGTCGTCGCCCGTGTCATCGATTCCTTCCTAATCGGTGTCTTCAGCATCTTTGCGATAGGGATAGCCGGCTTCGAATTGGGGTTCACAGCGAACGTTCTGTCTGTTGCCATCGTCATGGCCTACTTCACCCTGATGGAGTCGTATTCAGGGCGGACGATCGGCAAGACGACTCTCGGACTCAGGTCCGTGGGGCCGGATGGCGGGGTCCCAACCCTTGATATGGCGTTCCGCCGCAACGTCTGGTACCTGCTCGGCCTCCTTCCCTTCCTTGGTGGTCTGGCCGAGATCGCTGCAGTGATTGCCATTGCAGTGACGATCAGTCGGTCGCCGAAGAACATTGGGTGGCATGACATCTTCGCCGGCGGGACGCTTGTGATCCCGCGGAACACTGTTCGTCGATGACGCGACGCGAGACGCTGCATCGGCTGGTGGACTTCTGGTGGCTGTGGGCCATCGCAGCGCTCGCTGTCGGTGCCATCACGACTGCCGCCGCAAAGGGCTTTCCGATCGTCGACCTGGAACTGGCAGGGACTGCCGAGCGAGCCGGCGACGTGATTCGCGGCGCGGATCTCGATGAGGTCCGGGCGGCGATCGCGTGGGACTTCCTCTTCATCTTCTTCTACTCCCCGGCGCTGTTCTTCGGTTCCCTGTGGGCGAGGCGCCAATTTACCGGTGACTTCGGCCGGAGAGCAGGGACCTTGATCGCCGCCGGCGGGCTGATCGCTGGAGCGCTCGACATGGTCGAGAACGTGGCGATGCTCGCGTACCTCCGTGATCCGGGTGCGTGGGGCGGTTGGAATCTGCTGGCCGCTGCCACGGCGATCCCCAAGTTCGTCCTCGCGCTGGTGGCCGTCGTCTACATCCTGAGCGGCATCGTTCTCGCCGTCGTCTACCGATCGCGCTGATGACCGACACCTCGACGGGAACAGGTGCTGCCGGTCAGCCGTCTGATTGAGCCTGTTCGAACGCGGAGACACCGAGCCGAGCAAGTTCCATGTCGTCAGCTTCGGGGAGACCGGACACACCGACGGCGCCGACGACCCGTCCGTCGGCGCTGATGGGGACGCCGCCGCCCCATGAGACGTAGCGGAGCTCACCGAAGTTCGTCATCGGGAATCCCTCGGTCCTTGATGCTTCACCGATGTTCTTCGACTCGGTTTGTTCCCTGGCCGCTGTGTAGGCCTTGTTCATGGCGATGGTGATCGAGGGGAGACGGCACCCGTCGGTCCGAACGAACGCGAGGAGCTCGCCGTGATCGTCGACGACGGCGACGGCCGCGCCCCGCTCGGTTCGCTCCAGGTCGTTTCGGATCGCATCAAGGATCACGAGTGCGTCGCGATGGCTCAGTCTGTCGATGGTGTCCATGATGACCTCGTTCGGGTCTCGCCACACTACCCGGGCTTCAGAGCACTCGATCACAGTCGTTGTAGCAGGTCATTGGTGAGGATTGTCACCGACAGGGCAAGACCCTGAGGGTCAATGCCGGCTCCACCGGCGCGGATGATCATCGCCACGCCCTCTGCGTCGGATGACCCGAAGTGCGGTCCGAGAAGGCCGATCGCTTCGATGGTGACGTCCCTACTGAGATCGTGCTCGCGGAGATGGTCGAGCTGTTCGACGAGAGTCTCCGTCGCGACGGCTTGTAGCAATCTGAGCACGTCGAGGGCGTCCTTGTCGGACGACCGAGGTCCGCCAACGCGCTCAGCGATCCTCACCGTCTTCGCTACCAGTAGTGCGCCCGGTCCCGCGACCCACATATCGACCGTGCGGTCGTCGGCCGGGTCGAGAGCGCCGATTGGGTCAGGTTCGCCATGCGTATTCGTTCCCTTCCATCCAATCGAGTATCTCATCTCCCTGTGACGTTTCTCGACCGGGCCCGGTGAGGAGGTCTACGGCGAGTTGGGATGGCGCAACACACACCAGGCCTCCACGCCTGATGGTCCGGTCGAATACGACCGGATCGTATGGATCGAGAAGTGTGACATTCATGCCTGCATCGGTCTCTCTCAGACCGAGCATCTCTGCTACCCGCGGCGGATCATCAACGGAGATTGCGGCGGTTCGCGCAGGGGCAATGGGGTCGAAACCCTGGGCGGCGAATGCTCCGGTTGCGGCATATCTGACTCCCGTTGCGTCCAGCCCATCTCCGAGCGCGGCAAGGCTCCGGGGTTCCAGGTAGGTGAAAACCGTGTGGATGGTCGACGATTCGGAGGCGTCTTGCGTCGACGTGATCGCACGACCTAAGGCGCCGGCTCCGATGCGGTGAATGGCGCTGTTGGTGATCGGAGAATCCGGCGGTCGGATGTGACGGCGATCAGTTCGTATTCGGCGAAGTTGGCGAGCCAGGCGATGTTCCGAAGGCCCGCGGCGAAGACGGCCGTAGCCAGGGCGTCGGCGATTCCAAGATCGGGGCCGACGATCGAGATGCTCGCCAACTCCTCGTCCTGTGTGGTCGCTCCCCAGATGTGGGCGCCTCGTTCGTATCGGCCGGACGTCGCGATGGCGCCGTCCCTCAACTCCACCGTGCCGAACGTCGCATCGGCGTCGAGGGGGTCTCGGATGCCGACGTTCCACGCGTCTGCCCCCAGGGGAGCGCCGCGAGCAACGATGTCGCCACCCGCCGAGATCAGGAACGACCCGATACCCGCACGGATGAGAACCCCGGCGGCTCCTTCGACCGCCCAGCCCTTCACGTAGCCGGATGGGTCGAGGCCACCGTCTGGGCGGTGGTCGAACGACCCTGCGGTGTCGCGTCGCAGCTCGTCACAGGTAGCGAGGACCGCGCCAACCTGCGGGTCGGCATCGTTGGCCGACAGGTCGCCGCTGGCGATCCGGGAGATCTCGCTGTCCCGTTTGAAGACGCTGAATGCTTCCTCGACCTGGTGCAGCAGTTCCACGGCTTCGTCGAGAGCGCTCCGCGGGAAGTGTGGGTCGCGGATGTTGAACAGCACTGCCGTTCCCATGACGTGCTCCACATGGGTCGGATTCGGGAGGCTGATCAGATCCCCGCTACGTCCATGGCCGATTGGACCGACGCCGTGTAGGCGCCCCACGTGACCGTCGCTCCTGAGATGGCGTCGATGTCTGCGCTCTGTGTGCTGATCACGTCCTCCTCATAGAGAGGAAGCGCGTAGTCGTTGATCCGTTGAGACTTCCGATCGTTTGGCTGGGAAACGGTGGTGATGTCAACCATCTCGCCGCCTTCGATGATGATCTCGACCTGGAATTCCCCGAACTCGGTCGGGACGCTGGCCCCGAGCACGGAGCCGTCCGTCGGTGTCACGACCGTGGTGCTCGGCGTCGACTCCAGGGTTTCGGTGGTGGGAGTTGACGTCGTCGGCGGCTCCCCGGTGGTGGTGGATGCGACCGCTGGCGGCGTCTGCCCGGCAGTAGTCGTCGGCTCAGCGGGGGCCGGAAGTGCCACTGTCACGTCGCCAGCGACTGCGGTGATCAAGCCGGTGTCCGGGTTGAACAACAGCAGGATTCCGAGGACGAGAAGACCGATGAGGCTGAGGGTGCGTTTCATAACTCACTGAATCGATTCGTGGAAGTATCCATCAACAACATGAGGAGAGGATGAGAGTGGTCTCCGAGAAACATGAGAACGGGTCCGGCCCATTCTTATGCGGCTCTCATCCCGCCACCAGGTTCTTCACATCTTCGGGTGCTTGCATCTCGATGAAGCACTCCGGAGAGGGCCGTGACCAAGACGATGGAATCCATAGCCCAGGTGAGGCGACCCGGCGAAGAGACGCCGAAACGCCCCAACCGAACGTTGCGGCTCTTCGCCGTCGACGTGTTCCTCTTCGCTCTGTTCGTCGTTGCTATCAACGTTCCGTTGACCGGCCTGGCCATCCACGAATGGCTCGGCATCGTGATCGCGATCGGGTTGGTCGTGCACATCCTCCAACATGCCAACTGGGTGGTAACAACGACACGGCGCCTGATGTCCGCGACTTCTCTGCAGAATCGGGTCAACTATCTGCTGGTGGTGGGCATCTTCATCGGTTTCGTTTCGATCATCGCTTCGGGGCTTCTCATCTCGGAAGTGGCGCTCCCGTGGATCGGCGTCACACCAGGTGGCGGAGCGTTCTGGCTCTGGCTCCATCTTGCGTCCGTTGGATGGTTGATCTGGCTGACGGCGATCCATCTTGCCGTCAACTGGCGTTGGATAACGAGTGCGTCCGATCGGCTCATCTTCAAGCGCTTCGCACGGTCGGGAGGCGGACGGTGAAAACAACGCAACGGACCCTGACCATCCTGATCCTCGCTCTCGGCGTTCTCCTGGCGTGGGCTCTGATATCGAAGACCACCTGGGCCGGGACGGTCGATCCGCTCACGGCCGGCAACGCCTACACGCACCCGGTCGAGCCGCTCCGGGACGTTGTGGGAGCGCTCCTCGTGGCGATCCCGGCGGTGCTCCTCATCCGCTCCGGATGGTCGTGGTTCGCACGGGTGATCCTCGGCCGTGAGGATGCCCGGCGCGTCCGTGTCTAACGAGCCGTCGATCGAGGGTCTTCCATCGAGGTTCCAAATCCCATACGTTGCGGCTATGACTGCCATCAACGAAGAAGACCGCCAGGAGTTCATCCTTGAGATCAGCCGCAAGATGGACGCCTTCCGGGAAGAGCACCTCTCTGACGAACCGGACTGGGACCCGCTGCACGCCGTCCTCCCCCTGAAGCATTGCGACGGCTTCATGTGGATGTACAGAACGGACAGGGAGACCGAGACCATCGAGCACTACAAGCATGGCATCACGCGCCGCTACCTCCACCTCGATCACAGCGGACACGCCTACCTCTACGGCGACGATGCGTACGTCGAGACCCCGGTCGGCATCGCCGTCGAGATCGTCTTCGCCGACATCGCCTCGATGGGAGCGACGCGGGAGACCGCGTACAACGAGTCGTATGTGCTCGAGAAGCACCGCAAGGCCCGTGAGATGGGTTGGACGATCATCTCGTGAGCGATGACCGTGGACATGTACCGATCTGTGGTGAGTAGCAAGACAGTACTACAAGTAGTAGTATGGAGGTATGAAAGTGAGCGTTAGCCTCCCCGGTGAAGACGTCGAGTTCCTCGATGAGTATGCCAAGACCCAGGGTTACGACTCCCGTTCGGCCGTCGTTCACGCCGCCGTACGGATGCTGCGATCTGCGAAGCTCGGCGATGCGTACGAGCGGGCGTGGGCTGAGTGGTTCGACTCGGACGACGCCGACCTGTGGGAGAGCACGGCCGGCGACGGACTGGCGACCGAGTGATGTTGCGCGGGGAGATCCGGCTCGTCGACTTCGGTCCTGCGCTTCCCGGGGAGGTCGCAAGCATTCGCCCGGCGGTCGTCGTCTCGAACGATGGGGCAAACACGACCGCCTCAAGGCTCGGTAGGGGCGTCGTCACCGTGACTCCGGTGACGTCGAATGTCGTCCACGTCTACCCGTTCCAAGTGCTGCTCTCCTCGTCGGACTCGGGTCTCAGGGCCGACTCGAAGGTGCAGGCGGAGCAGGTCCGATCAGTGTCTGTGGATCGAGTTGGAGGGCAGGTCGGGACCGTTCCGCCTGTCTTGATGCTCGAGATCGACGAAGCGCTGCGGCTCCACCTCGCGCTCTAGGGCTCGCCCCGGACGATTGTCGGGATCTCTCCGAGGCTCTCCACCCGGTACGTCGGCGTCACCGCGGGCTCTGCTTGTGCATTGGGCGCAT